>NZ_JACHJB010000002.1:2400000-2700000 GCF_014207745.1 Nonomuraea muscovyensis | reverse complement strand
TCTCCAGGTCCGGGGCCAGGCCCTCGTCGGGCTGGGTGAGGCGGTGCTCCGGCCGCCGGCCGCGCTCCGGGCGGTCGGGCTTCTCCCGCCACAGCCGCTCGTCGAGGGTGTCCTCGTGCTGAGGGTCGTCCTCCTCGATCCGGTGGTTCAGGCCGAGGTCGTCGGTAGCGGCCTCGACCTCGATCTGCTGTTCGTCGGCCAGGCCGTGCCTGTCCGGAGGTAGTTCGCTCATACGCGCCCCCTTACCCAGGAACCTGTCCGAAACGCTGGGATCCGGCCCTCTCCAGCTCGTCCCCGCTCATCTGGGAGCGGCCGGGGGTCGGCTTCCTGGGCCTTCTGGTACAGCCAAGCCTTGGTGGGGCCGCTCGGCCTGGCCGAGCCGTTCTCGTCACCGACCGATCGCCGCGCCGACGAGGGACCGCGGGTCGGCCGCGCCGGCGAGCATCCCGCCGGGCCGCACGTCGATCACGTGGGCGTGGCCGAACATGCTCCCGTACGGCCGGGCGGACACGGGATGGCCGAGCGCCGCCAGCCCGTTCGTCCAGGGCGCGCCCTCCTCGACGTCCACCACCGTGTCGTCGGGGGCGTCCCAGGTGTCGAACCCGGTGCCGCCGGTGCCGAGCCGCCAGCGGGGCGCGGCGACGGCCGGGCCCGGCTCCTCGCCGTGGCGGAGCAGGCGGGCGATGACCTGGAGCAGGATCTGCGGCTGCGCGTCGCCGCCCATCGTGCCGAGGACCGAGCGCAGCGCACCGTCGGGGCGGGTGATCAGCGCGGGCGTCAGCGTGTGCGGCGGGCGGCGGCCGGGGCCGTACTCCGCCGGATGTCCGGGCCGCAGCGAGAAGCCGATGCCGCGGTTGTGCAGGTTGATACCAGTACGTGGCTCGAAGAGCATGCTGCCGAACCCCGAGGCGTTCGACTGGATGAGCGAGACGCCCATGCCGTCGCCGTCGACCACGCACAGGTAGGTGGTGTCGCCCGGCTCGGCCGGCGCCCGCAGGCGCAGCCGCGCGGCCGGGTCGATCAGCGCCCGCCGCCGCGCGATCTCCTCAGGGGCGAGCAGGTCCTTGGCGTCCTCGTGCAGCACGGACAGCCGGTCGTGGCCGCTGACGCGGGCGGCCTCGGCGAGCAGGTGGGCCCAGGACGGATGCGCGGGCGAGGCGGGCAGCTCCAGCCCGTCGGCGATGCCGAGCGCCATCAGCAGCAGGTAGCCCTGGGAGTTGGGCGGCATGGACCACACGTCGTGCCCGAACGCCCGCACCCGCAGCGGGTCCACCCAGTCGGCGGCCGGTGCGGCCAGATCGTCGCGGGTGTACTCGCCGGCGCCCAGCTCCAGCAGGCCCGCGCCGAACTCGCCCAGGTAGAAGCCGTCGCGCCCGGCCACGCCGACGGCCCGCAGGGCGCGGGCCACGCCGGGCCGGCTGACGCGGTCGCCGGGGGCGCGGGCCGCGGTGAAGTCGCCGCCGCCGGGGCGCTGCGCGGCGACGCGGGCGCCGGGGACCATCAGCGGCGAGGCGGGGAAGCCGTCACGGGCCAGCCGGACCGCCGGGGCGAGCAGGTCGGCCAGCGGGAGGCGGCCGTAGCGGGCGTGCAGCGCAGCCCACCCGTCGACGCAGCCGGGCACCGGCACGGACCTGATGTCGTGCAGGTGCGGCATCCGCTCGTGCCCCTCGGCGCGCAGCCCGTCGGGGTCGGCGCCTGACCCGGCTCGCCCGGAGGCGTTGAGCGCCCGGACCGTCCCGCTCCCGCCGTCCCGGCCGGGCGGCTCGTACACCAGGGCGAACAGGTCGCCGCCGAGGCCGCACATGTGCGGGGCGGTGACCGCGAGGACGGCGTTCACGGCGATGGCCGCGTCGGCGGCCGAGCCGCCGCGGTCGAGCACCGCCGCTCCCGCCGCGGAGGCGAGGTGGTCGACGCTGCACACCATGCCGGAGGGGGCGTATCGGGTGTTGTGCACCCCCTGAGGGTACGACCGGCGACCACCGCCCCGGCAGTGGTGCCAGCCAGTTGTCAGACGGGCCGGATGGCCGGTCGCACGTCCTGACGGGTGCGGTCGGCCGGTCGGGTGTCAGACGGGTTCGAGGGGGCGGTCGCGGCTCACCAGCGCCGCGTAGTGGCCGTCGAGGGCCAGCAGCTCGTCGTGGGTGCCGCGCTCGACCACCCGCCCCCCGTCCAGGACGACGATCTGGTCGGCGTCGCGGATCGTGGACAGGCGGTGCGCGATGGTGATCGTGGTGCGCCCCTCGGCGAGCGTGTCCAGCGCCTCCTGCACGGCCCGCTCGGTCTGCGTGTCGAGGGCGCTGGTGGCCTCGTCCAGCACGAGCACCGGAGGGTTGCGCAACAGCGTGCGGGCGATGGCCAGCCGCTGCTTCTCGCCGCCCGAGAACCGGTAGCCCCGCTCGCCGACCAGCGTGTCGTACCCGTCGGGCAGCGCGGCGACGTGGTCGTGGATGCGGGCGGCCCGGGCCGCGGCCTCCACCTCCTCGTCGGTGGCGTCGGGCCTGGCGAAGCGCAGGTTGTCGGCGATCGAGGCGTGGAACAGGTAGGTCTCCTGGGACACCACGCCGACCGTGGCCGCCAGCGCCTCGAACGTCAGCTCCCGCACGTCCACCCCGTCGATGGTGACGCGCCCGCCGGTCACGTCGTACAGGCGGGGCAGCAGGTAGCTGAGCGTGGTCTTGCCCGAGCCGGTCTCGCCGACGACGGCCAGGCTGGTGCCCGCCGGCACGGTGAGGTCCACGCCGGTGAGGGTGGGGGCGTCGCCGTAGGAGAAGTCGACGTGCTCGTAGCGCACCTCGCCGCGCACCCGGGGCAGCGTGCGCGTGCCCGGATGGATGTCGACCGGCAGGTCCAGGTACTCGAAGATGCGGCCGAACAACGCCAGCGAGCTCTGCACCTCCACGCCGAGCCGCAGCAGCGACACGGCCGGCCTGAACAGGCCCACCTGCAGCGTCGTGAACGCCACCAGGGTGCCGACGGAGATGACGCCGGTGTGGCCCACCGCCCAGTAGGTCATCGCGGGCATGGCGGCCATGACGATCTGGATGGACGACTGCCGCCACCGGCCCGCCATGCTGGAGCGCACGCCCAGCTCCGCCAGCTCGTCCGAGGCGCCGGTGAATCGGCGGGTCAGCTCGGGGGAACGGCCCATCGTGCGGCCCAGCAGGATGCCGCTGATCGACAGCGACTCCTGCACCATGGAGGCGAGCACGGCGAGCTTGCGCTGGCGCTCGGCGGTGATGCGGCGGCGCTCGGCCCCGACCTTGCGGCTGATCCACACGAACACCGGCAGCAGCGCCAGCGAGACCACGGTCAGCCGCCAGTCGAGCGCGACCATGGCGACGATCGTGGCGACCACGGTGGTGAGGTTGGAGACGATCGAGGTGGCCGTGGAGGTGACGACCGACTGCATGCCGCCGATGTCGTTGGCGATGCGCGACTGCACCTCGCCGGTCCTGGTGCGGGTGAAGAACGCCATCGACATGCGCTGCAGGTGCTCGTACACGGTGGTGCGCAGGTCGTGCATCACCCGCTGGCCGACCGTGGTGGACACGAAGGTCTGCACGACGTCGAACACGCTCGTCATGACCGCGACCAGGATCATGCCCAGCGCGAGCAGCGCGAGGAGGGTGGCGTCACGCTGCGGGATCGCCACGTCCAGGACCTCGCGCAGCAGGAACGGCGAGGCCAGCGACACCAGCGACGACAACAGGATGAGGGCGCCCACCAGGGCCAGCCGGCCGCGGTAGGCGCGGAAGAGCTTCACGATGCGCCGCAGTGGCGCGCGGGGTTCGTCTGCCAAGCGGGTCCCCTTTCAGATGCCTGCTCAAACGGAGGTTAGCTCATATTTGTTCCCGGCTCTAAGCTGGGGCCATGAACGACCCGGAGCTGTCCGAGCTCCTGCACCTGGTGAGCCGCCGGCTGCGGCACGGCTGGCTGCACCGGCTGGAGCCGCTCGGGCTGAGCCCCGGCCAGGCGCGGGCGCTACGCGTGCTCATCGACGCCGGCCGGCCGCTCAGGATGGTGCAGCTCGCCGACGAGCTGCGGATCGTGCCGCGGTCGGTCACGCCGGTCATCGACGCCCTGGAGGAGGCGGGTCACGTGCGCAGGGAGGTCGATCCGGCCAACCGGCGCTCGACGCTGGTCGTCATCACGCCCTCGGGCCGGGAGGTCTACGAACGGGCCCGCGAGGCACGCAGACAGGCCGGGCAGGACCTGTTCGCGGTGTTGTCGGAGGAGCAGCGCGACCAGCTCAAGGGGCTGCTCGGCGCGGTGGACGCGCAGTTCAGGTAGCACCCGCGCGGTGGACCCGCCCGCCGACGACCGTGGCCAGGCGGTCCGGGCCGGCCAGCAGGGCGCTGTACGGGTAGCGGCCGCGCGCGTCGAACACCGCGAAGTCGGCCCGGCTGCCGGGGCCGAGACAGCCGATCCGGCCGGCGCCGTGGTGCATGCCCAGGGCCCGCGCCCCGCCCAGCGTGGCCGCCTCCACGAGCCGGCGGTCCAGCCCGCGGGTGCGCGACCCGAGCGCCCGCGCCCGCTCCCGGATGCGGCGCGCCTGCTCCAGCAGCCCGTTCACGGCTCCCGGCCCGCCTCCCGCAGCTCCGGGCCCGCCTCCCGTACCCCCCGGCCCGCCTCCCCGCTCCGGTCCGCCCTTCGCGTGCTCCGGTCCGCCTCCCGTGCACAGGGCGACGAGGTTGCCCTCGTCCAGCAGGGCCGGCACGTCGTCCTCCAGGGCCGGCGCGTCGCCGGGCCGGGCAGGGGCGCCGACGGCCACCACGGTCTCGCGCAGTCTGAGCAGCTTGCGCTCGCCGGGATCCAGCGGCCGGGCGCAGGTGGCGTGGCAGTGCGGCCCGAGGGCGCCCGCCTCGTCGAGCGCCACAGCGGAGCGCGCCCCGAGGTCCACCAGCAGGCGCAGCCCGAACGTCCTGGCCAGCACCGCGATGTCCTCCAGGACCACCGGATCCGGTGTGCGGGCGGCGATCCCCACGGCGTGCGGCCGCTCCATCTCCCGCATCGCCGTGATGACGGCGTCGCGCCCGCGCGCCTCCCAGACGTCCTCGTCCTCGCACGTCACCTCGACGTAGCTGACGTCGGTCAGCGCCGCGTGGTCGGCCGCGTCGGCGGGCGCGCCGCGTGCCGGCCCGCCGGGCGTCACGCAGGCGCGGGCGGTGACCCCGCCGGCGAGCGCCTCGGCGGCGGAGGTCGCGGCGGCGGCGTCCACGAGGCCGGGCACGATCATGCCGGGCCAGCGCCGTTCCTCGGTGACGGGGAAGTAGGTCAGCAGGTCGTCCCTCGCGCCCACCTGGAGCACCCGGTCGCCCCGCACGGCCACGGCGCCGTCGCGGACGGGGTCGCCGGTGACGGGCAGCACGAGCGGGGCCGAGTGGAGGACGATCGGCGCGGGCGCGCGCCTGCCGAGGGTCGGCCTGACACGCTTAGCGGGCATCCGCGCTCCTGTAGAAATGTCCCTTTTGGTATTAAACGTGACCCTGACCTGAGCGCGCAATCAGTCGCCCGGCCGCGTCTCCCTGGGCCGGTACCGGCCCGACAGCCGCGCCAGCTTGAGGCTGAGGTGCAGGGCGAGCCGCTCGCCGCCGTCCTTCAGGTCCGTACGCGCCAGCTCCTCCACGCGCTGCAGCCGGTAGTACAGCGAGGTGCGGTGCAGCCGCAGCGCCCGTGACGTGGCGCCCGCGCTGCCCGCCAGATCCAGGTACGTCTCCAGCGTCTCCAGCAGCGGCAGGTGCTGCTCGTCGGCGAGCAGGGGTTCCAGGCCGGGATGCAGATCGTGGTGCGGCAGGTGGGTGAGCATCCGGTACACGCCGAGCCGCGCCCACGCGACCGACCGGCCGAGGCCGGGCACGCGGGCGGCCACCTCGGCGGCGTGCCGTGCCTCCGCGTACGACTCGGCCGCCGCGGCCAGCGCCGGCCGGGACCGCCCGATCCCGACGGCCACCGGCACGGACATCGCCGCGTGCACCTCCTCGGCCAGCGCGCTCCCGGCGGCCGGCGCGCCGGCGGGCGGTGCGGCCAGCAGCACGGCATGGTCGTAGCGCACCAGGTGCAGCGGATGGTGGCCGCTCAGCCGCCGCCGCAGGGCGAGCAGGCCCTGCTCCAGCGCCAGCCGCAGCGCGTCGTCCGGCTCGGCCGCCAGCGGCCTGGCCACGAGCACGGTCACCGGCTGCGCCTGGGGGAAGGCCCCCGCCTCGATGAGCTGGCGGGCCGCGTCGTGTTCGCCCAGCATCAGCCCCGTCACCGCCTCCAGCTCCCGGTGCGAGGCCAGCCCCGTGGCCAGGCTCTCGTGGAACAGCGCCAGGGCCAGCGCGGGGGCCGCGGCGGCGGCCTCGGCGACCTGAGCCCGCGACATGGCCGGGCCGGTGTCGATGAACCACAGGAAGCCGAGCAGCCCGGCCTCGTGCCGTACCGGGACGCAGACCCGCGGCAGCAGGCCCAGGTGGGTCGCTCCGGGCGTCCGCAGCGGGGCGACGGCCTCGTGGATGCCGGCGGCGCCCAGCCACTGGCGCACCTCCTGCGTGGTGCGCCTGCGCAGGATCGAGTCGCGGCGGATGTCGTCCATCGCGCCGCTCTGCTCGCTGTAGACCACGACCCGCTGCAGCCGGTCCTCCAGGAGCAGCGGCCGGCCGAGGCGCGCCGCGAGCTCGTCCACGAGCCGCTGAAGGTCCGCCACCACTCACCTGGATATTTCGACACATGTCGGAAGAAGCACTACAGGTCTTCCCTACAACTGATCGGTGATCTCTGTCAACGCTCGGCTATAGCGTCCGATCCGTGACTGCCCCGACGAAGCTGCTAAAGGGCCTCCTGACGGCCTTAGTGCTGATCCCGGTGAGCCTGGTGGCGACCCCCGCTTCCGCCGCACCCCCCAGCGACCCCGAGCATCCCTGGCGCCAGGACCACTGGCCGCAGACCCAGCCGTGGCAGCGGGACGCGCCCGACGCGCGCGCGTTGCGCGGCCGCCCCACCGGCGGCATCGAGCCGATCGACCCGCAGAACTGGGAGAACCCCGACCACATGACGTGGGCGGACTACAAGAAGATCCCCGGCACCAAGTGGAACGACCCTGCCGCCAAGGGCTCCCAGCGCACCTTCAAGGGCGCGCTCGTGCTGCTCGACTATCCCAACCAGCCGTTCGTGGTGACCCAGCCCAAGGGCTCGACGATCTTCAAGAACCCGAGCGCCGAGGCCCACGACGTCCCGCGCGACCAGGTGGCGAAGTTCTACCAGGACTTCCTCAACACCCCGAACGACCTCAACAAGGGGCACACCATCCACGAGTACTGGATGGAGGACTCCGGTGGCCGCATCGGCGTGGAGCTGACCGGCTTCGGCCCCTACACGATGCCGGGCAAGGACCACGAGTACGCCATGGAGTACCAGGCGGACGCCTGCCCGGCCGGCGACACCTGCAACCGCAACCTGCGCACCGACGGCAACGCCGCCTGGGTCGGCGCGGTGGGGGAGGAGACGGCGGGGCAGTTCGACTTCGTCTTCTACCTCAGCGCCGGCCAGGACGAGTCGTCCACCTGGCAGGAGTTCGGAATGATGAAATTTCCGAACAAGGAGGACGTGACCGACGACTTCGGCCCGCCGGACCCCAGCCTGCCCAACTGGTCCAGGACCCGTTACGTCGACTGGACCTCCTGGCAGGCCGGCTCCACCTTCTGGCCCAACGCCCGCTTCGGCGTCGACTCGGTGCAGGCCGAGAGCTCCGGCATGTCCGTCTACGCCCACGAGCTGAGCCACATCATGGGCGTCGCCGACAACTACAACAACCCGTACGGCACCCCGCTGCGCCGGGCGTACTCCGGCATCTGGGAGATGCTGAGCCGCGGCACGTTCAACGGCCCCGGCGGCCCGCACAGCCGCTGGCTGATCCCGCCCACCTCCGGCTCCTCGATGGGCGCCCAGCACATGCTCCGCAACAAGATCAAGCTGCAGATGGTCGACCAGGCCAACGTGCTGAACCTGTCCCGCGACGCGCTGGACGAGTCGGGCGTGGTCACCGCCAGGGTCACCGCCCGCGCCGTGCAACCCGGCCCGGCCGGCCTGTCCGGTGTGAACATCGCCTTCGGCAGCGGCGACCGCGCCCCCGCCTGCGATCCGCGCACCGAACCGCTGTGCGACGGCGGCGGCTACGACAACTACACCGTCGAGGTCGTGGACCGCATGGGCACCGACTCCTTCACCCCCGACTCCGGCGTCCTGCTGGCCAAGACCAAGGACCAGGACCGCGCCCCGTTCATCTGGGTGGTCGACGCCAACCCGCAGGACATCGGCATGACGGACTACGTGCTGCCCGACGGCACCCGGGTGCCCATCACGATGGGCGACTACCGCCAGCTCTCCGACGCCCTCTTCCACGCGGGTACGGACTCCGGCAGCGAGTACGAGTACGTCGACGAGGCCAACCGCCTGCACTTCTACGTCACCGACATCAAGCGTGACCGCGTGGGCGTGCTCTCCTACACCGTGGCCGTCCGCTCCCTCGACGGGGCCGGCCCGCACCGGCGCGGCGTCAAGGTGCTGCCCGGTGCCGGCGTCCCCGCGGGCAAGGGCGTGTCCACCTGCACCTTCCCGCTGCTCAACACCGGGAGGGCCGCCACCGCGCAGGCCGCCCACCCCGAGGACGTCAGCGCCTACCTCGGCACCGACGTCTACCGGCTCAAGGCCGAGGTGCAGGGCAAGGGCTGGGCCGCCCAGGTGCCCAACGCCCTGGCCGCCGTCGCCTTCGGCAAGCACGCGCCGGTGAAGGTCAACGCCGTGCGCGAGGCCGGCGGTGACCGGTTCGCCACGATCAAGCTCACCGCCGCCTCCGAGAGCGACCCCGGCAGGACGGCGACCGCCACGTGTCGCGTGGTCGGCCTGTAGCCGAACGGGCGGGGTACGGCCTGGCGCGGCCGTACCCCATCGGCTTGAATACGGCGGTAGGGGGTGATCATTGTCCGAGCGGTCATCTGACGAACTGGAGCCCCGGCGCCGCAGGGTGCCCCTCGCCGCCCCGGTGGCGGCCGGACTCGCGGCCGCCGCCGCCAGCGCGCTGGCCGCCTCCCTGGAGTGGGAGCTCCCGCCCGCGGTCAAGATCGGCGCCGCCGTCGCGGCCGCGCTCCTCGTCGGCCTGGCGACCTGGGCGAGCACCAGGCACCATCCGCGCCGCATCGCGCCGCGGGAGCGGTTCCCCCGCGCGCCCGACCAGTGGCCGCCCGTCCCCGAGCACTTCACCGGGCGCACCGAGGCGCTCGCCGAGCTGCGCGGGATCTTCACCGCGCGCCGCCGGGCCAGGGACGTCGCACCGCCGCTGGTCGTCTCCGTGTACGGCCGGGGCGGCGTCGGCAAGTCCGCGTTGATCGCCAGGTTCGGCCAGGAGATCGCCGGCTCGTTCCCCCACGGCCGGCTGCACGCCGACCTGCGCGGCGGCGCCGGCACCCCGGTGCGGCCCGAGGAGGTGCTGATCGGGTTCCTGCGCGCGCTGGGCGTCCGCCTGACCACCGACCCCGGCGGGCTGGAGGAGCTGCGCAGGCTCTGGCTCACCTGGACCAAGGACCACAAGATCCTCATCGGCCTGGACAACGCGCACAACGCCGACCAGGTCAAACCGCTCATCCCCGCCGAACCCGGCTGCGCCGTCCTGGTCACCTCCCGCCAGCCGCTGTTCCTGAACGGCACGCACGACAGCCGCCTCGGGGTCCTCAGCGAGGCGCAGGGGGTGGAGCTGCTGGCCCGGCTGGCCGGCAGCGCCCGCGTCGTCGACGACCTCGACGCCGCCAAGGAGATCGTCCGGCTGTGCGACCACCTGCCGCTCGCGATCAGCATCTGCGGCGGCCGGCTCGCCACCCGGGAGCAGTGGACGCTGCGCGAGATGGCCGGCCGGCTCGCCGACGAGCGCCGCCGCCTCGACCAGCTCGAACTCGCGCCCACCACCGACAAGAGCGTCCGCGCGTCCGTACAGCTCAGCTACGACGACTGCACCGGCATGCAGCGCCGCCTGCTGCGCCTGCTGTCCTCGCTCACCTCGCCCGACGTGCCCGGCTGGGTGGCGGGCGAACTGCTCGACATCTCCGGCCTCGACGGCGCCGACCAGTTGGAGGCGCTGATCGACGCCCAGCTCGCCGAGTGCTCGGGCACCGACCAGACCGGCGCCATGCGCTACCGGCTGCACGACCTGGTCAGGGTGTTCGCCGCCGAGCTGGCCGCCGAGGACGGGGAGGAGCGCCGGCGGGCCGCCGTCGAACGGACGCTGTCCGGGTACCGCCGCCGCGCCGAGCAGGCCGCGCAGGACCGCTGGCCGCAGGACTGGAGCAAGGGCGGCCGCCGCGCCGACGTCGAGGGCCAGGTGCACGCCGGCGACTGGCTCAACGCCGAGCGGCTCTCCCTCGTCGCCATGGTCCACCTGGCCAGGCAGGAGGAGCTGTGGGAGCTGACCTGGGGGCTGGCCCGGGCGTTCTGCTCGCTGTGCCACTCGCTGCGCGCCTACTGGTCCGACTGGCAGGCGATCGCCGAGCTGGGCTGCGAGGCCGCGCTGCGGATGGGCGACCGGCGCGCCCAGGCCATCTCGCTGCTCGACCGCGCCGCCGTCCAGGGCGGGCTCGGCGCGCACGAGCTGGGGCGCGCGGACGCCGAACAGGCGCTGGAGCTCTTCACCGAGCTGGGCGAGTCGTGGTGGGCCGCCAGGGCCCGGCGCGCCGTCGGCATGACGCTGTTCTCCGACGGCCACCTCGACCAGGCCCAGGACCACCTCGTCGGCGCGATCGCCGCCTTCCAGGCCCAGGACGACCTGTGGTGGATGGCCCGCACCCAGCGCAACCTGGCCGAACTGCGCCTGGCCGAGCGGCGCCCCGAGGAGGCCAGGGAACTGCTGGAAGACGCCCTGGCGGTGTTCAAGGACGCGGGCAACCGCTACTCCGAGGCGCAGACGCTGCGCGCGTACGGCGAAGTGCTCGCGGCCCGGGCCCGCGGCCTGCGGCGCGACGGCGACCAGCGGGCCGCGCACGACGGCTTCGTCAAGGCGCACCTCAGCCTCGACCGGGCCGGCGCGATGTTCCGGCAGCGCGGCGAACTGTGGGAGCAGGCGCGCTGCCTGCGCGCGGCGGGCGAGGTCGGCGACCCGTCCAGCGGGCTGCGCGAGCTCGACTTCGTCCGGCGGGCCGAGGAGATCCTCGCCGCCCTCGGCGACTCGTGGGGCGTGGCCCGCACCGCCCTGTCCGCCGGGCGGGCGCTGGCCCGGCTGGGCCGCATCGAGGAGTCCGAACGGGAGCTGCGCCGGGCCGTCCAGGCGTTCGAGGAGCTGGACGACGAGTGGTGGATGGCGCTCAGCCTGCGCCACCTCGGCGAGGCCCACCTCGACGCGGGCGGCGCCAAGGCCGCCCTGGAGCCGCTGCGGCAGGCCAGGGAGATCTACCGCAGCCTCGGCAACGAGGCCGGCATGCGGCGGACCCTCGAACTGCTCAGGAAGGCCGAAACCTAGACGACCGTTTCAGGACCGTGGCTCAGGGCCGTGTCTCAGGACCGTGGCCGGCGCCGGGCGGGCGGCGGTGGCCTGAACGGGTTACGCACCGGCGGAGGCGGCGCGGCGGCGCCCTTCCCCCGGGGCAGCTTGAGCGGGACCGTGGGCGTGGCCGACTCGTCGGCAGGCCACCTCCCGGCCACCTCACCGGCGGGCGGCTGGATGGTCGGCCTGGCAGGGGGCGGGGGCCGGAGCGGGACCCCCGGCCCGGACACGGAGGGCGGCGGGGACACAGAGGACGGCCCAGAGGACGGCCCAGGGGACGGCCCAGGGGACGGCGGGGAAACGGAGGGCGGCCGGGACGGGATCGGGTCGGTGACAGACAGCGGCGACCTCAGCAACTCGCCCGCGGTCCGCCGCGCCTCGTGGATGCTCTCCTCGAACAGCCTGCGCACGTGCTGCGCCTGCTCGCCCAGCCGCCTGATGTGCTCGTGCGCCAGCTCGTCGCGCACGGTGTCGGCGATCAGCCGCTGGTAGTCGGGCGTCCGCGCCGCCAGCGCCTCCAGCCGCTGGTGGGCGTGGAACACCTTGTCGGCACGCAGCACCTGCTTGGCGTACTCCTCCAGGTGGCGCACCCGCTTCGACAGCGACGTCCAGGCCGCGTCCAGGGCCGTCGAGTACGGCTTGACCGCGTCCTCCAGGCCCGGCGGCAGGTCACGCGGCACCAGCCTGCGGTGCTCGGCGTGCATGGCCGACAGCCGCGACAGGCGCTGGGCGATCTGCCACACCTCCTCCGGCAGCGTCACCTGGTTGTCGATCGTGTCGATCAGCCCCGCCTGGTGCACCCGCGACCCCAGGACCGCGTCCACCGCGTTCTGGGCGCGCCGCAGCAGCCGCTGGCAGGGGTAGTCCAGATCCTCCGGCAGCACGAAGTGGGCGGCGTGCTCCTGGGCGACGCGCAGGCTCCTGCGCACCGTCCGGTTGGCGGAGCCCACGACCATCCAGCGCATGAGCCCGATGACGCTCATGGCGAACACGCCGCCGACCACCCCCGGCAGCCCCATCGTGATGAGGACCAGGACGAGCATGAACACGGCGAGGAGCAGCAGCATCGGATCGGCCGGCCGCTCGGGGCGCGCGCCGGTGCGGGCCATGCGGAGCAGGTGCGGGTTGGCGCGGAGCTGGATCGAGATCTCCCGGGGCAGCGATGGATCAATCACCAGCCGTGGGGGCAGAGCGCGCGGATCCATATGTTCATGCTGCGTTATGAGCGACGAATTCGCTCAAAGTTGGCGGACATATAAGGTCAGATCTGATGAACGCGATGACGAGATGGATCGAGCTCGAAGGCGCCGTCAACGTCCGCGACCTGGGCGGGCTGCCCACCCGCGACGGCGGCGTCACCCGTGCCGGCCGGATCTTCCGGGCCGACAACCTCCAGGGGCTGACCGAAGACGACGTCGCCCGGCTGGTCGGCGAGCTGAAGCTGCGCCACGTCGTGGACCTCCGCTCGACGGCCGAGGTCGTCCTCGAAGGCCCCGGGCCGCTCACCCGGGTGCCGGAGGTGACCCACCACCATCTGACGCTGTTCGCCGAGGGCGGCAGGCACACCGACGTCGAGGCCGAGACCATCGACGCCGACCGGGTGCTGCCCTGGCAGACGCGCCAGATGGACGAGGACCTGCGGGTGACCGGGTTCTACTACGGCTACCTGCGTGACAGGCCGGAGGCCGTGGTGGCGGCGCTGCGCGCCATGTCGCTGAACGACGGCGCGGCCGTGGTCCACTGCGCGGCGGGCAAGGACCGCACCGGGGTGCTGACGGCGCTCGCGCTGGAGGCGGTCGACGTCACGCGGGAGGCGATCGTCGAGGACTACGCCGCGACGGGGGAGCGGCTGGAGCTGGTGCTGCGGCGGCTGCGCGGCAGCGCCACGTACCGCGACGACCTCGACTCGCGCCCCGCCGACGACCACATGCCGAGGCCCCGCTACATCGAGCAGTTCCTGTCGGTGCTCGACGACCGCTTCGACGGGCCGATGGGCTGGCTGCGGCGCTACGGCTGGACCTCCGCCGACACGGACGCCCTCCGCACCCGCCTGCTCGACTGACGGCCGGGGGCCGCTCAGCCGAGGGGGACGACGGTGCGCTCCGCCGCCGACAGCCGGGCCGCCTCCAGGACCGTCAGCGTGTCCACCACGCTCTCCGCGCTCACCGGAGGCGGCGCGCCGTCGCGCAGGCACGCCGCCACACCCCGGTAGAAGTCGAGGTAGCGGCCGGCCCGGGTGGGCACCTCGGCGTGCCGCTCGCCGGCGCCGAGCGTGCCCCACCGCTCCTCGGGCTCCTCACCGAACCCGGGCGCGTCGGGCGGCGTCCCGGCGCGCAGCCGCTCCTCCTGCACGTCCAAGCCGTACTTCTCGTACGCCGCCGCCGAGCCGAGGACCCGGAACCGGGGCCCCAGCCGCGCGGCCACGGCGCTGACCCACAGGTGCGACCGGGCGCCGCCGTCATGGACGAGCGCGACGAACGTGTCGTCGTCGGACAGCACGCCCGCGCGGCGCACGTCGCTCTCCGCGTAGACCTCCCGCACCGGCCCCAGCAGCTGGATCGCCTGGTCGACGAGGTGGCTGCCGAGGTCGTAGAGCAGGCCGCCCACCTCGTCGGGGCCGCCGCTCTCCCGCCAGCCGCCCTTGGGCACCGGACGCCACCGCTCGAAGCGCGACTCCAGCCTGAACACCTCGCCCAGCGCGCCGCCGTCCATCAGCTCGCGCACGGTGAGGAAGTCGCCGTCCCAGCGCCGGTTCTGGAACACGGTCAGCATGAGCCCGCCTCCGGCCGCCAGCCGCGCCAGCGCTCGCGCCTCCTCGGCGGTGCGGGCCATCGGCTTGTCGATGACGACAGGCCTGCCCCGTTCGAGCGCCTCGGTGGCGAGGGGCACGTGGGTGCGGTTGGGTGAGGCGACCACCACCAGGTCACACAGGTCCCACAACCCCGCCACGTCCGGCACGACCGCCGCGCCGTACCGGCCGGCGGCGTCCTCGGCCCGCGCGGCGTCACGCGTGACCACCGCCGACAGCTTCAGGCCCGGCGTGGCGTGGACGAGCGGCGCGTGGAAGTACGCGCCCGCGACGCCGTACCCGACCAGACCGACCCGCACCTCGCCGGCGACAGCCTCGCTCATCCCCGACGCTCCCGTCAGTCCTCGTCGCGCTCGGCCAGGAACCGCTCGAACTGGGCGGCCAGCTCGTCACCCGTCGGCATCTGGACGGGCTCGGCGATCAGGTTCTCCCGCTCGGCGCCGCCCGCGAAGGCGTCGTACTGCTGCTCCAGCCCGTTGATCGCCGTCAGCAGCTCGGCCGACGCCTGGATCTGCTCCTCGACCTCCGCGTTGGTGCGCAGCGCCGCCTCGCGCAGCGCGTCCATGGGGAAGACCAGCCCGGTGGCGCGGGTGACCGACTCCAGGGCGGCCACGGCGGCGTGCGGGTACTCGGCCTGCGCCAGGTAGTGCGGCACGTGCACCGCGAAGCCCAGCGCGTCACGGCCCTCGGCGCCCAGGCGGTACTCGATGAGGGAGGAGACGCTGCCCGGCACCTGGACCCGGCCGAACGAGCTGCTCTGGCCGCTGATCAGCTCCGGACGGCTGGCGTGCGGGGTGACGCCCAGCGGGCGGGTGTGCGGGGCCGCCATCGGGATGCCGTGCACGGTGACCAGCCTGCTCACGCCCAGCCGCTCTGCGAGCGTGCCGACGGCACGGGTGAACAACTCCCACTCGCGGTCGGGCTCCGGGCCGGTCATCACGAGGAACGGGGTGCCGGTGGTGTCCTCCGTGACGTGGACGGCGATGCGCGGGCTGTCGTAGTCGGTCCACCTGTCGGTGTCGAAGGTCATGATGGGGCGGCGCGATCGGTAGTCGAGCAGCCGGTCGACGTCGAACGTCGCCACGACCCGGTGCTCCAGCTCGGCCAGCACGTGACCCAACGCGAGGCGCCCGGCCCCGCCCGCGTCGACGAAGCCGTCGAAGTGGTAGAGCAGCACCGGATCGGACAGCTCGGGCACATCTTCGGCGAGCTCGTAGAGATCCGTCGGGTCGAACACGGTTGCACAGCCTTTCCCTAGGTACTTCACTGCTGAAACCCACGGCGAGCCGGAACGATTCCGTTCAGGGCACACTATCGAGGCACAATGGAGAACATGGACGGGGACCCGGAGCTCGAGGAGTTCGCCCCCAGGATGTTCGACCTGGCCAGGACGGGCGAGACCGAGACCCTGCGCGCCTACGTGGAGGCGGGCATCCCGGCCAACCTCACCAACGGCAAAGGTGACACTTTGCTGATGCTCGCGGCATATCACGGTCACGCCGAGACCGTCCGCATGCTCGCCGACCATGGGGCCGACCCCAGCCGGGCCAACGACCGCGGCCGGACGCCACTCGCCGGCGCCGTCTTCAACAAGGAACACACCGTGGTGAGAGCGCTACTCGACGCAGGCGCCGACCCCTACGAGGGCACGCCCTCCGCGATCGACGCCGCGCGCATGTTCGGCGTCGAGGAATGGTTCGACGACTGAAACGCCGGATGCGGGAGAGAAAACTCGCCTGACGCCCTATAGGCATCATCGGCGATCAGCGCGATCATCGGGAGATGGCTAGCTCTACGCATCTGTTCGACGCCACGCCCATCCGCATCCCCCCACTGCGCTGCCCGTTCCCCAGCAGGGTGAACCCGCACGTCTCCGAGGCCAGCGAGGACAGCTTCGCCTGGCTGCTCGAATCGGGCATGCTCAACGAGCCGGACATGCTGGAAAGGTATCGGAGCGCCAGGTTCGGCTGGCTCACCGCCCGCGCCTACCCGCTGGTCGAGCGCGACATGCTGAAGCTGCTCATGGACTGGTGCATCTGGCTGTTCGCCTTCGACGACGGCTTCTGCGAGTCCGAGGACCTCAGCAGGCACACCGCGCTCATCGCCCGAGCCTTACCGCAGATGTTCCGCGTCTTACACGACATCGAAACCGACGAGCCGGTGACCAACGTGTTCGCCCGGTCCCTGCGGGACGTGAAGGCCCGGATCGCCGTCCACGCCAAGCCCGACCAGCTCGACCGGTGGTCCACGGCCACCAAGGAGTACATCTTCGCCCAGGTGTGGGAGGCGGCCAACCGCGAGTCCGACGTGGTGCCCACCCCCGAGGACTACGTGTTCATGCGCCGCCGGACCGGGGCCATGTACCCGGTCTACGCACTCATCGACATCGCCGCCGGCCACCGGCTCACCCCGGACGAATGGCACCACCCCGACATCCGCGCGCTCACCGAACACGCCAACGACCTGGTCGTCTGGGACAACGACCTGTTCTCGTACGCCAAGGAGCGCCAGCACGACAAGGCCCGGCACAACCTCGTCAACGTCCTGATCACCCATCGCGGATGCTCGCTGCAGGAGGCCCTCGACGAGGTGGCCCAGATGCACGACGGCGCCGTGGCGGAGATGGTACGGCTGCGCCGGTCCGTCGAGACCTGGGCGGGCGGCTCGGTGCTGGCGTACGTGGAGGGCCTGGAGCACTGGGTACGCGGCCACATCGAGTATTCCCTCAGCAGCGCCCGCTACGTCCACGCCTGGCCGAGCGACACCAAGTGGACGCAGGCCGACTGACCGCCGGGACGGCCGGCAGGTCTAGGACTGGAGATCCTGCTCGCCCAGCGCCAGCGCGGACGCCTCCTCGAGGTCCAGCCGCATGCCCTCCTCGAACGTCCGCCGGTAGCGGTCGACGCCCAGTGTCCGCTCGCACTCCTTGACGCACTTCTCGTGCTCGACCGTGAGGAACGGCGCCCCCAACTGAGGCAGGCCGGCCGTCCGCCAGTTGGGCTGCAGCGCGCCCAGCAGCCGCGCCGCGAGCTCCACCTCGTCGAGCGCGATGTAGATCCGGGCCGTGGTCTCCAGTGCGATCAGAATGCCCAGCGTGTCGTGGAAATGCCGCTTGATGCGCAGGCTCTCCTGCGCGTTCTCCAACGCCTCCCGCGGGCGGCCGGCCGCCAGGCGCGGAAGGGAGAGCGCCCAGTGCGCGTACGAGCTGACGAACAGCTCACCGCGCTCCCTGCAGACCTGCAAACAGTCCTTGAGCAGCGACTCGGCCTCGTACAGCTCGCCCTGGGACGACAACACCATCGACAGTTCGACGATCGCGGGCAGCAGGCCCGGGTTGAGCTCCTTGTTGTCGGTGTTGAACTCGATCGCCACGCCGAGCAGCGCGCTGGCCTTCTGCAGGTCGCCCTGCAGCAGCGCGGCCGTGCCCTGCATCTTGGAGGCCAGGATCACCGCCTTGGAGTCGCCCACCCGGACCGCCTCGGTGCTGCACTGCTCGGCCGCCTCCAGCGCGCCGACGCTGTCGCCCTGGGCGCTGCGCACGTACGACAGCACCCACAGCGCCTTGCAGCGGTCCTTGCTCGCGCTCGGATTGGCGTCGAGGGCGCGCTCCAGGTACAGGCGGCCCTCACGGGCGAAACCACAGCAGACCCACATGAACCACAGCGACGACAGCAGCGTGAGCGCCAGGGGCGTCTCGCCGGGCGTGCGCAGCGCGTGTTCGAGGGCGGCGCGGACGTTGTCGTGCTCCTGCCGCATCCTGATGAACCAGTAGATCTGCCGAGGCCCCGACCAGGCGTCCTCGCTGCGACGGGCCAGGCTCAGGTAGTACTCCAGGTGCTTGTGGCGCATCCGCTGGCGCTGGCCGAGCTTGTCCAGCCACTCCTCGCCGTACTCGGCGAGCGTGTCGATCAGCTTGTAGCGCACCCCGGCGTGGTTGCTGGTGATCAGCAGCACGGACTTCTCCACGAGCCCGGTCACCAGGTCGGTGATCCGCTCGGCCGGAAGCTGCTCGTCGGCGCAGACGGCCCGGGCCGCGTCGAGCTCGAAGTCGCCGGCGAACACCGACAACCGTGCCCACAGCAGCCGCTCCGCCGGATCGCACAGCTCGTGGCTCCAGCCGATCGCCGCCCGCAGCGTCTGATGCCTCGGCAACGCCGTCCGGCTGGCTCCCGCCAGCAGGCTGAACCGGTCGGTCAGCAGCCCGAGGATCTGCTCGACCGACAGGGCCCGCAGCCGCACCGCCGCCAGCTCCAGGGCCAGCGGAATGCCGTCGAGCCGGCGGCACAGCTCGGCCACCGTGCCGATGTTGTGCTCGTCCAGCACGAAGTCGGGCACCACCGCGCCCGCCCGCGCCGCGAACAACTGGACCGACTCGTTGGTGAACAGGCTCTCGGCCGGATCGTCACCGGGCACCTGCAGCGGCGGCACCGGCACCACGTGCTCGTACGGCAGGTGCAGCGACTGGCGGCTGGTGGCCAGCACCTTGAGGTTGGGGTTGCTGTTGAGTAGTTCCTCGACCAGCTCGGCGCAGCCCTGCACCAGGTGCTCACACGTGTCGATGATGAGCAGCATCTGCCGGTCGGCGACCCAATCCGACAGCGTCTCGGACGCGGCCCGCGACGACTGGTCGGCGATGCCCAGCGCGGAGGCGATCGTGTGCTTGACCATGCCCGCGTCCTGCAGCCTCGCCAGGTCGGCGAACCAGACGCCGTCGGCGTACTGGGCGCGGACCTGGTGGGCGAACCTCAGCACCGTGCGTGACTTGCCGACGCCGCCGATCCCCGTGACGGTCACCAGCCGTGACTCGCCGAGGTGACGCTTGAGGTTGGCGAGAAGACGCGTCCTGCCGACGAAGCTGGTGAGCTCGGCCGGCAGATTGCCTTCTCGTCGCCAGCCTGACGGAGTGGCCATGGGCAAGCCTCACGGGGGTTAGGCGACACCTGCCTTCGCATCGTACCCCTGGAGATCCCGCCTGTCCGGCTGCTCGTGTGGCGGCCGGGTCAGGTTTGTCCTTCTCGGTAGCATGTATGCCGTGAGTGATTTCTTCCCTGAGCAGACTGCCGACGACACGGACCTCGGCTGGGGCGACTGGCGCGAGGCCGACCCCGACGGCTTCTACCTGGAGAACAAGCCCCCACACTGGTCCTGACCAGCCCGCACGTCTCCGGTCGGTGACCCGGCCGTCTGGTGGGCGCCCCGAGCCGGGGCGGCCCGGGGCGGCGGGGGTCAGCTGACCACGTCCTTCTTCCGGAAGCGGCGGAAGGCGATGGCGATGAGGATGGCCGCGTACGTCACCGAGACCGAGGCGCCCTTGATCATCCCGCTCCAGTCGAGCTCGGGCGCGAGCGCGTCCAGCCAGGCCGTGTTCCAGAACGTCGGCAGGAACTCCCGGAGCGACCCCAGTGCCTCCACCGCCTGCAGGATGGTGCTCACGATCCACAGCCCCACGGCCCCGCCCACCGCGCCCAGGGGCGAGTCGGTGGCGGTGGAGATGAGGAACGCCAGCGCGGCGACCACGAGCTGGCTCACCAGCGCGTAGCCGATCACGATGCCGAACCGGGGCAGCACGTCGAGCGCCGCGATCGTCTCGCCGGTGCCGGGCACCTGGATGTCGTGCCAGCCGAACGCCAGGGTGCCCGCGACCAATGCCATCAGCGGCAGGCAGATGATCGCCGTGGCGGAGTACCCGAGGGCGACGATCAGCTTCTGGCGCAGCAGCCGGTCCCGTGGCACCGGCGCGGCCAGCAGGTAGCGCAGCGACGACCAGCTCGCCTCGCTGGCCACCGTGTCACCGCAGAACAGCGCCACGGCGACGACCAGCAGGAAGTTCGCCGACACCGACAGCACGAACGCGCCGAAGTTGAGGCCGCTCGCCGACGCCAGGTCGGAGATGCGCAGTGACGTCTGCCGGTCCCCGCTGGCCTGCGGTCCGAACTGGAACGCCACCACGAGGATCCACGGCAGCGCCATCAGCAGCCCGAACATGACGAGCGTGCGACGGCGCTTGAACTGCCTGACGATCTCGACCTTGAGCGGGAGCGTCCGGCGGGGCGCGTAGCCGTTCGCGGCGGTCACGATTTCTCTCCGATGAGGTCGAGGAACACGTCTTCGAGCCGGGGCCCGTGGCCGTTGGTGGAGATGGCGCCGCTCAGCAGCACCGACACCGGGCCGGCCGAGACCAGCCGCCCTCTGTGCATGACGACGACGTGGCTGCAGGTCTGCTCCACCTCGGACAGCAGGTGACTGGACACGATCACCGTCCGGCCGTCGCGCGCGTAGCGCTTGAGCACCTCGCGCATCTCCCTGATCTGGGGCGGGTCGAGCCCGTTGGTGGGTTCGTCGAGCACCAGCAGGTCGGGCAGGCCGAGCATGGCCTGGGCGATGGCCAGCCGCTGCCGCATTCCCTGCGAGTAGGTGCGCACGGCCCGATCCAGCGCCTTGCCCAGACCGGCGATCTCGAGCGCCTCCTCGACGTGGGCGTCCGCGACCGGCCGGCCGGTGGCGGCCCAGTAGAGCTCGATGTTCTCGCGCCCGGACAGGTGCGGCAGGAACCCGGCTCCCTCGACGAACGACCCGAGCCGCGACAGCACGGGCGCCCCCGGCACCACCCGGTCGCCGAAGATGCGGATCTCGCCGGCATCCGGCTGGATGAGGCCCATCATCATGCGCATCGTGGTGGTCTTGCCGGCGCCGTTGGGCCCGAGCAGCCCGAGGACCTGGCCCCGCTCGACGCGGAACGACAGCCCGTCGACGGCCAGCTCACCGTTGCGGTAGGCCTTGGTCAGCCCGCTGATGTCCAGCGGTACGTCCGGGTCGCCGAGCACGCCGCCCGCGCTCTCCGCGCTCTTGCCCGCGAGCACCTCGCTGCCGGTGTCCGGACGGGAGCCCGCGAGGGCGGGCCGGAGGCGGGAGCGGCGGGCCGGGTTGCGGCCCGTCGCCAGCAGGACGCCCGCGAGGACGACGGCGGCGAACGGCAGGGCCCACACCCACCAGTCCACCCCGGCGGCGGGCGCCGCGAGGGCGGCGACCGTGGGGACGGTCAGCGCCGGTGCGACCAGGCCGACCTGGTAGGACGCCGCCTCGGCAGGCGTGGCGTAGCCCATGTCCGTGGTCGCCACCGTGAGCCGCAGCCGGTGCCCGACGGCGAAGGCGTGGTCGACGGCGGGCAGGGTGACCGTGGCCTCGACGCTGTCGGCGCCCTCTGGGATCGTCACCCGGAACGGCGCCACGAGCCCGGCCGGCAGTGTGGGCGGCTGGAAGCTGTCGGAGACGTCGAAGAGCTTGGCGAACAGCGTCACCTGCCCCTTGCCCGACACCCTGAGCCTGACGGTCGGGCTGCCCGTGAGCTGGAGCGGAGCGGTCAGCGTGGGTGAGTCGAAGGAGGCGCTCTGGCCGGGCATGTCGAGCGAGAAGCTCGTGTTGCCCTGGCCGCCGCCGAGCAGGCCGCTCACCCCGGGCACGGTGGAGATGGACGCGGGGGAGCCGCCGGGCGGGTTGACGATGTTCTGCTGCGGGCCGGCGAGCGTGACCTGGGTCGTGGCGGTGCCGCCCAGGCCCGGGTAGGCGCCGGCCTCCGGGTGCAGGCGGATGCGCTGGCGGGTGCCCGGGTCGCGGCCGCCGTCACGGGTCACCGTGAACGGCTTGGCGACGGGGGAGCCGTCACGCTTGAGGTGGTGGCCGAACCAGGCGCTCGTCTGCTCGTGGAGCCAGTCGGCCTCGCCGTTGCCGCCGTCGTGGCCGCCGTCGAACCACGTGATGCTCACCGGGGTGCCGGCGGCGGCGATGGCCCTGGCGTTGGCGTCGGCCTGGCCCAGCGGGAACAGCGAGTCGCGCTGCCCCTGGACGAGCAGCGTCGGCGCCTTGATCCGCCCCGCCACCGTCACCGGGCTGGACTTGCGCAGCAGCGTGACCGCTTCGGGCGTGGCCCGCCCGGTCTCGGCGACCTTCTGGTAGATGTCGCAGATCTCGGGCAGGAACCGGCCGCACCGCGCCTCCTCGACCGACAGCGGTTGCGGCTGCTGCGTGAGGGCGCCGAGGCCCTGGGTCTCCAGGCCCTGGACCGCGCCGCCGCCCCGGCCGAAGAAGAAACCGGCCCACATGCGCTTGAACACGCCGTTCTCGGGGCCCGAGCCGGTGGCGTCGGGAAAGAGCGAGTCGGCCAGGTCGGCCCACGTGATGGAGGGGACGATCGCGTCCACGCGTTGGTCATGAGCCGCGGTCATCAGCGCGATCGATCCGCCGTAGGAGCCGCCCGCGATGCCCACGCGCGGATCGCCCGTGGCGTCGAGCTGCACCTCCGGCCGCTTGGCCAGCCAGTCGATCAGCTGCTTGACGTCCTTGACCTCGTAGTCGGGGGAGTTGAGCGCGATCTGACCGCTCGACCGCCCGAACCCGCGCGCGGACCAGGTCAGCACGGCGTAGCCGTCCTGCGCCAGCCGGGCCGCCTGGCCGCGGACGCTCTGCTTGCTGCCACCGAAACCGTGGGCGAGCAGCACGGCGGGCGCCTTCTCACCGCCCGGCGGCGCGAAGAAGGTGGCGTCTATCTCCACACGCTGGTCGTCGGCGGGACCGTCGACCACGGTGATTCTCTGGTCCTGACCCCGCACCTCGGGCGCCGACGGCCAGACGAACCAGCCGGCCACGGCGACGAGGGCGAGCACCGCGACGATCGCGGCCACACGTTTCATGGCGGTGAGCCTACTTTCCGCACCTGAGAGATCGCTGAGACGGACGACGGGGCAGCCCGGCGGACGTGCAGGCGGTCGTCACGGGACGCGGGCGCTTCACGGGACGTGCAGGCGGTCGTCACGGGACGCGGGCGCTTCACGGGACGTGCAGGCGGTCGTCACGGGACGCGGGCGCTTCACGGGACGTGCAGGCGGTCGTCACGGGACGCGGGCGGTTCACGGGACGTGCGGGCGGTCGTCGTCACGAGACGTGCGGGGGATCGTCACGGGGCCTGCGGACGATCGTCACAGGAAGCGCTTGGGTGGTTACAGGGCGCGTTGAGGTCGTCGCTGGTGAGGGGAGGGAACCAGGGGTGGCCGGGACCGTGGGCGGCGGGGGAGAGGCGGGGGTGGCCGGGCGATGGTGGGCGGTGGGGGAGAGACGCGGCCCGGCCAGGGATCGTGGGTGGTGGGGAGAGGCGCGCATCTCCGTCGCCGGGGTCAGGCGAGGATGGCGTAGACCGTGGACGCCTGCGCCGCGGGCTCGGTCGCGCCGTCCGGGGTGAGCGTGATCTCGGAGAAGGCCAGCGTCCGGCCGAGCTTCGTGATCCGCACCTCGATCAGCACGTCCTTGCCGATCACCGGTCTCTGGAACGTCGTGGACTGCTGCACGGTGGTCATCGGCACGAAACCACCCCTGGCCGAGGAGACCGCGATCACGGTGGCGGTGTCGGCGGCGGCCATCATGGCCTGGCCGCACAGCCCGCCGCCCTCTCTGGCCAGGGCGTCGGACCAGGGCAGCCGCACCACCGCGTGCCGCTCGCCGGTCTCCTCGACCCGCAGCCCGAGCTGCTGGATCCACGGCGCGAAGTAGTCATGGAGGATGGCGTCGCCTTCTTCTGGAGTCACGCGCTCATGATGCACGGTGGAGGCCACGAGCGAGGAGGGGGCGCGACTTCCTGTGGACGACTTCCGGCCCGAGGAGCCCGCTGTGGACGACCTGTCCCCGCCACCAGAGGTGGCGGACGTCTTCCTGCCCGCCACGTACGCCCGGGGCGTCCCGTACGAGCTGTTCGCGCGGCTCAGACGGGAGGCGCCCGTCTGCCGCGTGCCGGAGCCGGCCGTCGGGCCGTGGAAGGAGGGGCCGGGTTACTGGGCGGTCTTCCGGCACGCCGACGTCAAGCACGTCCTGCGCACCCCCGGCGACTTCTCCTCCCACCTCGGCGCCACCCAGATCCGCGACCCGGACATCCCGGCCGACCTGGCGTTCGTCCAGGCGATGATGCTCAACACCGACCCGCCCGGCCACTCCAGGCTGCGCCGGATCGTGGCCGCCGCCTTCACGCCGCGCGCCGTCCGGGCCCTGGAACGGACGATCGCGGATCGGGCCGCGTCGCTGTTCGCCGCGGGCGAGTGCGACTTCGTGGAGGTCGCCGCCGATCTGCCGGTGTGGACGCTCGCGCATGTCATGGGCGTCCCCGGCCGGGACCGGCGGCTGCTGTACGACTGGGCGTCGCGGGTGATCGGCTACCAGGACGACGAGTACGCCGGCCTGTCCACGGCCGACGTCGCGAAGCTCACCCCGATGGGCCGCCTGGCCGTCGCCTCCCGGCCCCGGCCGAGCCCCGGAGCGAACCCCCGGTCGCGGGCGGCGCTGCGCGACATGTTCGCCTACGCTCACGCGCTCGCCCAGGCGCCGCCGGATCGCGAGTCGGTCATGTCGGCCATGCTGCGGGGCGGCCTCACCGAGGCGGAGTTCGAGAACATGTTCTTCCTGTTCGCCGTCGCGGGCAATGAGACCCTGCGCAACGGCATCCCCGGCGGCCTGCTCACGCTGCTGGAGCACCCCGGCGAGCTCGCCAGGCTGCGCCGCGACCCGTCGCTGCTCGGCCCGGCCGTGGAGGAGATGCTGCGGTTCTGGCCGCCGGTGATGGACTTCAGGCGCACGGCGACGCGCGAGCTGACCCTGGGCGGGCGGCTCATCCGGGCGGGGGAGAAGGTCGTCGTCTACCACGCCTCCGCCAACCGGGACCCGTCCGTCTTCCCCGATCCCGACCGGTTCGACATCGCCCGCACTCCCAACGACCACGTCAGCTTCGGATTCGGCCCGCATTTCTGCCTGGGCGCCCACCTGGCCCGCGTGCAGCTGCGCGCGGTGTTCGCCGAGCTGCTGACCTGGGACGTCACGCTCGCGGGCGAGCCCGTCCGGCTGACCTCCAACTTCCAGAACGGGCTGAAACACCTCCCCGTACGTCTCCGGCGGCGCCCCTGAGCGGGAGCTCCAGATCCGGACAAGTGTCCGATTCCTCCAAAAGCGCACTCTTCTCCCGTGGACGGCGCGGCGGATGACCGTAAGATGCTCGCCGTGAAGGCACCAGCATTCGTCAAAGACGCCGCCACCTGGGCCCAGCCCCACTGGACCAGAGGGCCGGCGGGGCGTGAGACGCCGCACGACCTGTTCCGGGTCCTTTACTACGGCTGGCTGGTCGCGCTCACGCTCAAGCTGCTCGGCTCGGCGTGGGACGTCTCGTGGCACTTCAAGTGGCTGCGCGACGACCTCGCGCCGCCCCACCTGCTCAACTCGGCGGGCACGGCCCTGGCGCTCGCGCTGACCGTCATCCACGGCTACACCGGCTTCGGCGTCGACCGGGCGGCCCTCAGGCTGATCCAGTGGGGCACCGGCATCTTCCTGGTGGCGGTGCCGCTCGACCTGATCAACCACCGGGTCAACGGCCTCGACATCACCTCGTGGAGCCCGTCGCACATCATGCTCTACGTTGGAACGTTCTTCATGATCGCCGGCGTGATCCGCGGCTGGTTCATGAGTGCTCCGCCGGGCAGGGAGCGCACGGTGGTGCTGGGTGCGTTCTTCGCGTTGTTCCTGGAGAACGTCCACTTCCCGGAGCAGCACCAGGAGTACGGCATCCTGTCGATCGGCGCCTGGGACAACAACGCCACCTACGCCGAGCCGATCCTGCTGCGGTTCGCCGCCGAGCAGATGGGCCGCCCCATCGACCGGGTGATGATGACCGGGTTCGCGCTGCCGGTGCCCGACGTGCTCTACCCGGTCTACGCGGTCGTCGCCACCGTGTCGGTGCTGGTGGTGGCGCGGATGATGATCGGCAGGTTCGGCGCGGCGACGCTGGTGGCCGCCGGCTACGTGGGCTTCCGCACGCTGGCCTGGCCGCTGCTCACGTTCACCGGGTTCCCGCCGTCGGCCGTGCCGTTCTTCCTCGTGGTGGCCGGGCTCTGCGTGGACCTGGCGTTCGCGGTGCGGATGCCGGTGGCGCGGGCCGTGCTGGGGTCCGCCGGGGTGACCGCCGCCGCCTATGGCGCCCTGGTCGCCCAGAGCGCGCTCATGGGCCCGGTGTACGGCCTGCTCACGGGCCACGAGGACCTGGCGGGCACCCCGCCCCTGGCGACGGCGTCGGCCGTCTGGGCGGGGGCCGGGCTGCTGGCGGTGTGGCTGGCCTGCGAGTGGTGGTCGCGCCGTCAGCCGATCGAGGCGCGGGTGATCGCGACCGCCACGCCGTAGGACAGGCCCATCACGGCCAGTTCGGCGCTCGCCCAGGCCACGACGGCCGTGGTGGCGCCCCGGCGGACGGCGGGCAGCAGCCGAAACCTGATGTGCGCGGCCAGCGGCACCAGGAGCGCCACCAGGGCCAGCTTGGCCACCACCAGCAGGCCGTACTCACTGGTCACGATCGCGCCCGGCAGCTCCACGCCGGGGGTGAGGGCCATCGTGCCCAGACCCGTGATCAGCCCCGACAGGCCGACGAGCAGCAGGCAGACGGTGGCGATCCTGGAGAAACGGGGCAGCACGACGGAGAGGAGGTCGCCGCGCGGCGCGACGAACACCATGATCGCGGCCAGCCCGCCGGTCCAGGCCGCCGCGCCCATCACGTGGATCTCCATCGAGATCATGATGGGGTCGTGCCAGACCGAGTTGACGGCGTGCCCGGTCACCGGGATGGGCAGCAGCCCGAAGAGGGCGACGATGATCCGCAGCTCGGCGGGCACTTTCTCGCCGAACCGCACCGCCATCAGGCCGATGCCCGCCGCGGCGAGCGCGCAGGCGGCGCTGAACAGCAGGCCCTGCCCGGTGCCGACGGTGTCGACGTAGCCGGCGATCATGCCGAGCGTCGGCACCCCGCCGGGGTTGAGCTCCGCCGTCTGGAACACGATCGTCAGCAGCGCGCTGACGGCCCACGCCCACGCGGCGGTGACGGTCAGGGGACGCACCCGGCGCATGACGGGCTCGGTGCGCTCGGGAGCGTCGAAGCCGAGCAGCTTGGGCAGCAGGCTCAGGCCGACGACCGCCACGGCGGCGATGTCGAGCGCCACCCGGACGACGGGCAGCCCGAGGTCCACGACGGGGCCGGGCATGGGGATGCCGGGAACGGCCTCCTGGGCGGTCAGCGTGCTGGCGACCACGGCGGCGACGACCGCGCACACCGCGAACACGCCCGCGGGGAGCCGGCCCCCGGAGCGTTGCCGCACGGGGACGGTGACGGTCACGCGCCCGCCCCCTCACCAGGCGGGGTGGCGGTCCTGGCGGCGCCCTCCGGCCGAGCGTCGGCTTGCGGCTCGGTGGGGTGCGGCCCGGTGGTGTCCGGCGCAGCTGTGGAAGGGGCGGCGGGCTGCGACGCGGTGTCCGGGGTGGGGACGTCGTGGGGGCCGGGGGAGGGGCGTGCGCGGCGCAGGGCCACGGCGGTGCCCGCGGCCAGCAGCAGGAGCGCTCCGACGATCCAGACCACGGCCATGCCCGCTCCGCCGTTGGCCGCCGCCTCGTAGACCTCGGCCCGCTGTGCGTCGTCGGCCGGCAGGGGAGCGGCGGTCTGGGGGTCGGGTGCGGGGCGTCCCGAGGGGGCGGCCGTCGCGGCGGTGTCCTGGGGACGGTCCGTGGCCTGGGGATCGGCCGCGCCGGACGGGGGCGCGACGGCGGCCCGCAGGGTGAAGGTGATCTTGCCGGTGACCGGGTGGCCGTCGGCCGACAGGATGCGGTAGCCCACCGTGTACGCGCCGTTCGCCGGCAGCGGCCGCACCTTGACCGACACCTTCTCGGCCGCCACGACCGCCTCACCGTCAGCCCACGCCGCCCCGTCGGGACCGGTGACGCCGACCTGGGCGTAACCCTGGCGTACCGGCTGGTCGAACACCAGCGTGATGCGGGTGGGCGCGGACGACAGCGTCGCCCCGTCCTTCGGGTCGCTGCCGACCAGCACGTTGTGCGCCAGAGCCGGGGCCGGGAGCCCCGCCGCGGCGCACGCCAGCACCAGGACCGTGAGTAGCCGCCTCACCGATCACTACCTTCCGTCAACACATCGCAAACCCGTCTATGGTCGCATCCGCGCAGGACCCGTTCGGCGGTGCGGCCCCCTCCCGCGCCCGATCACGGCGAGGCGGCGGCCGTCGCCCACCTCACCCGGGAGCCCGGTGACGGGCGTACGGTGCTCGACCCGGGCCGCGGCCCCGGAACGGTGGCGATCCCGCCGGCCCGCGCACGCGCGCCGGATGCCGGCCGGTCACAGGTCAGCCGGTCACAGGTCGGCCGGTCTCACCCCCACCTCCGCGGCGGCGGCCGTGCGGACGAGCTGGTCGGCTCGGCGTCGCGACAGCGCCTGCGGGTGCACGTGGATCTGGATCGCCAGCCCGTCGATCAACGCGAAGATCCGCCAGCTCGACGCCTCGGGGTCGGCGCAGGCGAAGTCGCCGGTGCGCACCCCGTCGTCGATGATCGACCGCATCAGCAGCCGGCCCTGCTGGTCGAGGCGGCGGGAGATCTGCTCCAGGTCGTGGCTGCGGATCGACTCCGCCCAGGCGTCGATCCACAGCCGCCAGCCGTCCGGCGCCGCGCCCGGCGAGCAGCGCCGCAGCAGCGTGCGCAGGCGGTCGAGCGGCGGCCGTTCGAGCCGCTCGATCGACTCCAGCGCGGTGCGGTGGATCTGGGCCGCGTAGGCGAACGCCTGGGCGAAGAGCTGTTCCTTGGTCTCGAAGTGGTAGAACAGCAGCGCCTGGCTCACTCCGGCGGCACGGGCGATGTCCAGGGTCCTGGTGTGCCCGAACCCCCGCTCCGCGATCACCTCACATGCCGCCTTGAGCAAGTCCTCACGCCGTAATCGACTGAAACCTGATGTCACAGCGGGCCACTCTAACTAGTGGCCAGAGGAGGAGTAAGGACAAAACGGGCGGGGCTATGGGAGCGTTACCACCGAGTTCGGTCAGTTGTCCCTCGCCGGTAGCCGCAGCATGAACCGGGCGCCGCTGTCGCTGTCCTCCAGCGTGAGGGTGCCGTGGTGGGCCTGGGCGATGTCCCGGGCGATGGACAGGCCCAGCCCGGTGCCCCCGGCGTCGCGGTTGCGCGAGGCGTCGAGGCGGGTGAAGCGCTGGAAGACGAGCTCGCGCTGCTCGGGCGCGATGCCGCCGCCGTCGTCGAGGACCTCCAGGATGGCGTGGCTGTCGATGCGCCGGACCGTGACGATGACCGTGGACTCGGCGTGCCGCTCGGCGTTGTCGAGGAGGTTCGTCAGCAGCCGGGCGAGCTGCAGCCGGTCACCGGTGACGCGCACGCCCGGCTGCAGGGTGGCGATGACCTTCTTGGAGCGCGACCGCGCCGTCTCGGCGGACACCAGTTCGGCCAGGTCGAGGGGCTCGCGGGTCATCGGGGCGCCGGCGTCGAGCTTGGTCAGGGTCAGCAGGTCGGTCACGATGGCCTGCAGCCGGTCCAGGCTGGCCAGCAGGGCCTTGCCGATCTCCGTCCAGTCGGCGTCGCCGGGATGCAGCATGGCCTCCTCGACCTGGGCGCGCATCGCGGTGATGGGGCTGCGCAGGTCGTGCGAGGCGTCGGAGGCGAACCTGCGCTGCTGCTCCACCGCCGCCTCCAGCCGGTCGAGCGTCTGGTTGGCGGTCTCGGCGAGCGACCGGATCTCGTCGGCCTTCTCCGACACCGGCAGCCGCATGCCGAGGTCGCTGGTGGTGATCTCGGCGAGCTTGTCGCGGATCTCTCCCACGGGGTTGAGCGTCCTGGCCACCACTCGTGACGTGCCGAACCAGGCCAGGGCCACGAGCAGCGCCGACACCCCGGCCAGGGCGACGAGCACGCCCGGATGGACGTACCAGGGCACCAGGTCGTCCGCGGCGTACACCAGCCAGTCGCCGTCCTGCTCGTACACCCGGAAGACCGACAGGAACTCGCACCGTCCGGGGAAGTACGGCAGGTCGCAGACCACGGAGGAGCGGTGGGCGCTGAACTCGCCGGGCAGCATCGTGCTCATGCGCGGCAGCCCGGCGAGGTTGGGGGTGGAGGCCATCACCTGTCCGGAGTCGTCCACGACCTGTACCCCGTCCAGGTCGCTGGTGATCACGGTGGGCAGCTCGCCGCGCTTGACCAGGTGGACGACCTCCAGCCCGGTGTTGATCACCTGGGTCTTCCGGTAGTCACCGGCGCTGCTGTGCAGGGCGTACAGCACGAACCCGTTGATCACGAGGCTGAGCAGCGCCGCGGCTGTCGCGGCGAGCAGAGTCAGCCGCGTGCGGATGGATGTGCCGAACCGTGCGATCACGCCTTTCCCCCCGGTAATCAGGTGATCACACTAGGTCGCCCAAGCTCTAATTAACGGAGATTCGACGACAAATCCGGATAAAACGTGCAGGACATTCAGCGCTAGGCGTCTCGCGCAGGGCTGGCTATTGTAAGTGAACACTGATGCCCCAGGAGGCGATGTGAACCTCGACGCGTACCGGCGCGCCGCCCGCGCCTGGCTGCAGGCGAACACGCCCTCCCCGGAGCCACCGGGCGACGACGGTGCCGACGGCGGCGTCGCCCGGGCCAAAGAGTTCATGGCCAAGCTTTATGACGCCGGATACTCGGGCATCACCTGGCCCAGGCGCTGGGGCGGGCAGGGACTCACCCAGGAGGAGGAGCGTGCCTTCGCCGCCGAGGCGCGGCACTTCGCCCTGCCGACCTACGTCTTCTCCATCGGGCTCGGCATGACCGGGCCCACCCTGGTCGACCGGGGCACCGACGAGCAGCGCGAGCGCTTCGTCCGGCCGCTGCTGCGCGGCGAGGAGATCTGGTGCCAGCTCTTCTCCGAGCCGGGCGCCGGCAGCGACGTGGCCGCGCTGCAGACCAGGGCCGTACGCGACGGGCAGGGCTGGCTGGTCAACGGCCAGAAGGTGTGGACGTCGGTCGCCCAGCAGGCCGACTGGGGGCTGCTGCTGGCCCGCACCGACGTCGAGGCGCCCAAGCACAAGGGCCTGACCATGTTCGTGGTGGACATGCGCCATCCGGGCGTGACGGTCAGGCCGTTGCGTGACATGACCGGCCGCGCCCACTTCAACGAGGTGTTCTTCGACGACGTCCCGATCCCCGACGAGCACCGGGTGGGCGAGGTGAACGACGGATGGAGCGTCGCCGTCACGACCCTGTTGCACGAGCGGCTGTCGATCTCCGCCGGCGTCGGCATGAGCGGCGGCGAGGACGACCCGTCCGGGCTGGAGGCGCTGCGCCGGACGGCCGACACGACCGACCCGCTGGTCCGTGACGAGCTCGTCGAGCTGTACATCCGCTCGCGCGCCCTGGCGCTGTTCAACCAGCGCCTCGCCCAGGAGGCCGAGGCCGGGGCCTTCCCCGGCGCCCGCGGCAGCGTCGCCAAGCTGCTGCTGGCCGAGCTGACCATGTTCCGGGCCGACCTCGCGACCCGGCTGGCCGGGCCGGCCAGCGTGGTCGGCGGCGACCCGCTCTCCCACGCCATCAGCCTCGCGCCGGCCATGTCGCTGGGCGGCGGCACCAACGAGATCATGCGCAACATCATCGGGGAGCGCGTGCTGGGGCTGCCGCCCGGGCCGCGCGTGGACAAGACCGTGCCGTTCAAGGACCTGAAGGTGGGGACGCAGGAATGACGCTCGCACAGGGCAGCCTCGCAGACGGCAGGCTCGCACACGGCAGGGTCGTGCCGGGCAGGCTCGCACACGGCAGGGTCGTGCCGGGCAGGACGGAGGGCTGGCGGTGAAGCTCGTGCTCGGCGAGGAACAGCGGCAGCTCCGCCAGGCCGTCCGGTCCTTCCTGGCGGCGGCCTCGCCGCCGCCCAAGGCGCGCGACGGCTACGACCCGGCCGTCTACGCCCGCCTCAACGGCGAGCTGGGCCTGTCCGGCCTCATCGTGCCCGAGGAGTACGGCGGGGCGGGCGCGGGCTTCGCCGAGCTGGCCGTCGCGCTGGAGGAGACGGGCGCGGCGCTGCTGCCCGGCCCGTTCCTGGCCACCGTGTTCGCCACGATCGCGCTCACCCGGGTGCCCGACAAGGACCTGCTGGCCGGCATCGCCGAGGGCCGCCTCACGGCGACCCTCGCCCGGTCGCCCGGCGGCGCCGGTCACCTCGCCGACGTGACGGCCGCACCGGCGCCCGGCGGTGGCGTGGCCGTGCACGGCGAGCTGACGCAGGTGCTGAGCGGCATGGAGGCGGACGTGCTCGTGGTGCCCGCGCTCACCGGCGACGGCGCGGTGCTCGTGGCCGTGGATCTGACAGCCGGCGACCTGACGGCCGGGGGAGTCACGCGCACCCCGCTGGAGACACTCGACGTCACGCGCGGCCAGGCGCACGTGGAGCTCGACGGGGCGCCCGGCCGGGTGCTCGGCACGCTCCCGGCCGGCGACGGAGTAAGCGACGGCGTCGGCGACCGGATGGCGGTCGCGCTGGCGGCCGAGCAGCTCGGGGTGCTGCGCGGGTCGCTGGAGGCCATCGTCGCCTACGCCAAGATCCGCGTGGCGTTCGGCCGGCCCATCGGCTCCTACCAGGGCGTCAAGCACAAGCTGGCCGACATGCACGGCAAGCTCGAACAGGCCGAGTCCATCGTCCGCTACGCCGCCTGGGCCGCCGACGCCGCACCCGGCGAGCTGCCGGCCGCCGCCGCGCTCGCCCAGGCGTACGTGGGACGCGCCTGCTTCGAGGTGGCCCGCGACCACCTGCTCCTGCACGGCGGTGTCGGCTTCACCTGGGAGCACGACGCCCACCTGTTCTACAAGCGGGCCAAGGCCGACGAGGTGCTGCTCGGCCCGCCCCGCGTCCACCGCGCCCGCCTCGCCGGCCTGCTGGAGCTGTGATGGGCGCCGACCCGCCGAGCGGCTTCTACGCCATCGCCGCCGCCGACCCGGACCGCCCGGCGCTGATCGACGACGACGGCACCCGCCACACCTACGGCGAGCTGCTCGCCCTGGTTCACCAGGTCTCCCACGGACTGCGGGCGCGCGGGCTCGGCACCGGCGACGTGGTCGCCGGGGTGCTGCCCAACGGCGTCGAGGCCGTCGTCCTGCTGATGGCCACCGGGCAGATCGGCCTGTACTACGTGCCGGTCAACTGGCACCTGACCGAGCCGGAGATCGCCTACATCCTGGCCGACTGCGACGCCAAGCTGGTCGTCGCCGCCCCCGAGTACGCGGGCAAGGTCCCCGGCGCCGAGCCGGGCGTCCGGGGCCTGGCCGAGGGGCAGCCCACGACGGCGCCCGCCGGGCGCACCGCCGGGGCCGTCATGTGGTACACCTCCGGCACCACCGGCTTCCCCAAGGGAGTGCGGCGCGCGCTGCCCGGCACCGAGCCGGAGGCGATCGTCCCGCTCTACACCTGGTTCCTCGGGGAGGTGGTCGACCTGACGCCGGGCGACGACGTCCACCTGGTGACCTCGCCGATGTACCACTCGGCGCCGTGCGCCCACACGCAGTTCGCGCTGCACCTCGGGCACACGGTGGTGATCACGCGCCGGTTCGACCCGGAGCACGTCCTGGACCTGGTCGAGCGCCACCGGGTGACGAACGCGATGATGGTGCCGACCATGCTGCACCGCATGCTCCGGCTGCCGCGGCAGGTGCGCGAGCGGTACGACGTGTCCAGCCTGCGGCAGGTGATCCACACGGCCGCCGCGTGCCCGGTGGAGGTCAAGCGGCAGATCATGGACTGGTGGGGGCCGGTGCTGTACGAGTACTACGGCTCCACCGAGTCCACCATCGCCTTCGCGGTCAAGCCGCACGACTGGCTGGCCAGGCCCGGCACCGTCGGGCGGCCCGCGCCCACGTTCGAGGCGAGGATCCTGGACGAGGACGGCCGGGAGGTGCCTCCGGGCGAGCCGGGCCTGATCTACGTCAAGTCCGGCCTCGGCCGCTTCGAGTACCACAAGGACCCCGCCAAGACGGCGGCCAGCATGCGCGGCGAGTGGTACGCCCCCGGCGACATCGGCTACCTCGACGAGGACGGCTTCCTGTTCCTGTGCGACCGGCGCACCGACCTCATCGTCTCCGGCGGGGTGAACATCTACCCCGCGGAGATCGAGGCGGTACTGCTCGACCATCCGGCGGTGGCCGACGTGGCCGTCATCGGGGCGCCGGACGAGGAGTGGGGGCACACGGTCGTCGCGATCGTGCAGCCCGCCGGCGGCGCCGAGCCCGGCCCGGAGCTGACCGCGGAGCTGCTCGCCCACTGCGCGCCGCGCCTGGCCAGGTTCAAGCACCCGAGGACGGTCGTCTACCGCGACAGCCTGCCGCGCACCCCGACGGGCAAGCTGTCGCGCTCCCGCGTCCGCGAGGCGTACCTGGCGGGCCTAGCGGGCCGCTGAGAACACCAGGTCCTCGGTGTAGCGGCCGTCGCCGAGGTAGAACGACGTCGCCAGCGTGCGGGCGGTCGTGTCGAACACCGTGCTCCAGAGCGTCCGGAACGGCGACTCCGGGATCTCGCCCTGCCGGACCGCGCGCAGCCCGTCGCGCAGGTCACGCTCCGACATGGTCACGCCCTTGCTGCGCTCGTGCAGCGTCCGGATCCGGTCGAACGTGCCGAACGTCCGCTCGTTGTCGGCGGGCAGGCTCATCGGGTCCGGGTGCAGGTGCAGCAGGTGGTTGGTGACGCACAGCGGCGCGTCGCCGCACTCGATGACGTGCTCGCCGCCGTCCCTGCCCCGCTCCCACACGAACGCCCCGCCGTGCGCGTCCGCGACCAGGTAGTGCAGGGGGACCCCGTGGTCGTACTGCTTGGCCTGCAGCAGCGCCTGCTTGGCCTGCTCGACGTTCTCGCAGGTGTCCAGGACGTACCGGGGGAGCTGGACGGCGCTGACACCCACCTGGGGGGCGGCGTCCTCGGACGGGGTGGCCTGTTCGAAGTCGGCGATGAGCAGCATGACGGCGAGCCCCGCCTCGTTCATGCCGTCCATGCAGCCGTCGAGGTCGGACATGGTGACGACGGTGGCGGCCAGGCCGTCGTCCGGTCGCGTGGTGATGACGTACGGGCGGGAGGCCATCGGCAGCTCACCCGCCTGGGGCTCCTGGCCGAGGATCTGGCTCGTGGAGAGCGTGAAGAAGTCGTAGTTGCGCGCCGCCCGGCCGTGGCCGTCGGCCGACGCGGACGGCGGGCACCACAGGGCCGAGCAGCCCGAGCCGCGCGGGACGAAGGTCAGCCCGTCGAGGGCCATGTCGTCCTGGTCGGGATCGAGGCCGAGCGCCGCGGCGGCGCCGTCCAGGCGGGCGTGGTGCTGGGGCCAGTTGTGTTCGAACCACGTCCGCCGGGCCCGGTTGACGGCCGGGTTCACGGGGACGGGCGCCCAGCCGAGCCGCCGGGCCTCCTCGGTGAGGGCCCGGCCGATCTCGACCTGGGTGCCGGTGAGCGTGAGGTGGTGCACGATCTGGAAGTCGTCGCGGGTGCCCGCGATCTGCGTCAGCTGCATGCCGTCACAGTGGCGCCCGGCGCTGACCGCGGCCTTACCGGCCGCTGACGGCGCCCCCCGCGCCCCCCGCGCCGTCGCCCGCCCCGGCCCTCCCGCCGTCACCGGGATCGTCACCCGCGTCGCCCCGGGTTCCGGCCGCGCGGCGGTAGCGCTCCGACAGCCGCAGCACGGCCCGCGCCAGCTCGGGCGGGTCGAGCACCTCGAAGTCCACGTCCAGGAAGCCCACCCAGACGGCCATGCCCGTCAGGTCCTCCCCGCCGAGCCGCAGCAGGCAGGTGCGCTCGTCCACCGGCTCGACCTTCAGCTCCGCCGGCAGGTGGCTCACCTGCTCGGCGGGGGCGTGCAGCAGCACCGTCCCGCGGTGCCGCCACATGGCCGTGTTGACGCCCCGCTCCACCCACGCGGCCATGTCGCCGCCGCCGGGCAGCTCGCGGGGGGTGAAACGCGGCCCGGACGGGACGCGTGGCGTGAGCCGGTCCACCCGGAACGTCCGCCAGTCGTGCCGCCCGACGTCGTAGCCGACGAGATACCAGCGTCCGCGCCGGTGCACCAGCCGGTACGGCTCCACCTCGCGGACCGTCGCGGTGCCGTCGTGGCCGGTGTAGTCGAAGCGGAGCCGTTCGTGGTCGCGGGCGGCGTTGGCGATGGTCGTCAGCACGTCGGGCGCGACGGACGGCGCCTGGCCCGGGATCTGCACGGTGTAGGCGTTGAGCGCGCTCACCCGGCGCCGCAGCCGCGACGGCAGGACCTGCTCCAGCTTGGCCAGGGCACGCACCGAGGTCTCCTCGATGCCCTCGACGCCGCCGCCCGCCGCCCGGCCGAGCCCGACCGCCACCGCCACGGCCTCCTCGTCGTCGAGCAGCAGCGGCGGCAGCGCGGCGCCCGCCCCCAGCCGGTAGCCGCCCGCCACGCCCGGTGTGGCGTGCACCGGGTAGCCGAGGCTGCGCAGCCGTTCGACGTCGTTGCGTATGGTGCGGGTCGTGACCCCGAGCCGGTTGGACAGCTCCGGGCCCGACCATTCCCTGTGCGCCTGCAGCAGTGACAGGAGCTTGAGCAGACGGGCCGAGGTTTCCAGCATGCCGCCAGTCTGCCCGCTATCGCGGAAGGACCGCTTCCGCGTTCACGACGAGCTTGCCGAGGTGGTGGCCGGCCTCGCTGCGCCGGTGCGCGTCCGCGGCCCGCTCCAGCGGGAACACCTCGGCGACGGGTAGCCGGACGGCACCCGCGCGGACCAGCGGCAGCACCTCGCCGAACACCTCCTCCAGGGGAACCCCCGGCGACCCGGCGGAGAAGACCGCCCCGTGCCGGGCGGCGCCCGCCGGATCGGCGATCGTCACCACCCGCGCCGGGTCGCCGGTGAGCCGGACCGACAGCTCAACCACGTCCCGGCCCGAGGCGTCCAGCACCAGGTCGACCGGGCCGGGCAGCCGCTCCTCCAGCCCGTCGCCGTAGGTCACCGGGAGCACGCCGAGGCCGCGCAGGAACGCGTGGCGCCGTTCGCTCGCCGTGCCGACGACCCGGGCGCCGCGGGCGCGGGCGAGCTGTGCGGCGACCAGCCCGACGCCGCCCGCCACGCCGTGGATCAGCAGCGTCCGGCCCGGCCCCGCGCCGAGCAGGCCCAGCGCCCGGTAGGCCGTCTCGGCGGCCACGGGCAGCGCGGCCGCCTCCTCGTCCGGCAGCCAGTCCGGCCTGGCCACCAGCTCGCCGGCGTCGGCCAGCGCGTGCGTGGCCAGCGCCCCCGACGGGACCCGGCCGAACACCGGCTGCCCCACCTGCCAGCGCGTCACGTCCGGCCCGACGGCGTCGATCGTGCCCGCCAGCTCGATGCCGGTGCCGGCCGGCCCGGCCGGCGGCGGCCCGAACAGGCCGGCGCGGATCTTCCAGTCGACGGGGTTCACCCCGGCCGCCCGGACCGCGACCCGCACCTGGCCGGGGCCCGGCTCCGGCAGCGGCACCTCCTCCAGCGCAAGCACGTCCGCGTCGCCGTGGCGGCGATGGCGCACCGCCTCCGCGGCGACCAGCAGCACCGCCTTGCCGACCAGTTCGCGGTCGGCGAGCGCGGCGTGCGCCCGCGCCGCCTCCCGCAGCGGCACGGCCATGCCGACGACCGTGGACAGCCTGCCCGCCGCCGCCTCGGCCAGGGCCCGCCCGGCGAGCCGCCGGAACTCCGCGGGCGTGAACTGCACCTGCTCCATGCCGACCAGCCGAACCCCGCGTCGCTCGGCCAGCGCCGGGTCGACGGGAGCGGGAGAGCCGCTCGGCACGCCGTAGGCGAAGAACGCCCCGCCCTGTACGACACGCTCGAACGCCGCCGCGCCCACCTCGCCGCCGACGCCGTCCAGCACGACGTCGAACCCGCCCTCGACCTCGTCGTAGCCGGCCGCCCGTGACGCGCCGAGCCGCCGGGCCGCCGCCTGCTTGGCCGCGCCCCGGGCGGCGGCCGTCACGTGCGCGCCCGCCGCCGCGGCGAGCCGTACCAGCGGCAGGCCGAGCGCGCCGCCCGCCCCCGTCACCAGCACGCGCGCGCCCGGCTTCAGCTCGGCGGCGTCGATCAGACTCAGCGCCGCGGGCCCCACCTGGACCAGCGCCGCGGCCTCCCGCAGCCGCAGCCCGTCCGGCACCGCCACCAGCGTCTCCACCGCGGCCACCGCCTGCTCGGCGTACCCGCCGCCCGGCAGCAGCGCCGCGACCCGCCGGCCGACCCAGGACGGGTCCACGCCCGGCCCGGCCGACAGGACGCGGCCCGCCACGCCGGTGCCCGGCACGTACGGCGGCTCGTTCGGGAACCACTCCCGGCCCCATCCCGAGCGCAGCTGCGCGTCCAGCGACATGACGTCCACGACCGCCACGCCGATCACCACCTGCCCCGGCCCAGCGACGGGGTCGGGCGCGTCACGGACCTCCAGCACCTCGGGGCCACCGAACCTGCTCACCACGATCGTTCTCATGGCCCCGAGTCTGCTTCCTCAAGTCTGGTTGAGGTCAACCGAAGAGCTTCTGCGCCTGCTGGATCACCGTCAGCACGGTCAGCGTGCCGAAGAAGAGCACCGACCAGACCAGCGCGGCCAGCCGGTACGACCTGATCCTGATGGCGGCGGGCAGCGCCCTGCGGTTGAGGATGATCAGCAGGATCGAGTACACGAACATCATCACCGCCGCGAAGCTCGCCGACAGCACGAGCAGGATGAGCGGCTGGTCGAAGCCGAGCAGCAGGATCGTGATGCCGACCAGCGTCATGGCCCACACCACGAGGAAGTAGACCCGGTTCACCGTGATCGGCTTGTCGCGCAGGTAGACCGTCTTGATCGTGTCGGAGGCCAGGCGGGAGCTGTAGTCGACGATCCCCATGGCGGAGGCGAACAGCGCCAGCGCCCCGATCACCCAGAACAGGACCCCGAACCACGGCCCCACCGTGCTCTGCAGCGTCTCGCCCTCGACCTTGAGGAACTCGATGCTGTTGGCCAGCCCCGGCTCACCGAACACGGTCGAGTAGGCCAGCATCGACATGAGCGCGATCGTCACGAACGACACCAGCGCGAACGTCGCCCCCTGCTCGATGTTGGCGAAGCGCCACCACTCCCGCCAGCGGGTGAGGTTGGCCTTGGTCGGCGCGAACTGGAAGCCCGTCGAGGAGGCCGCCTCCTCGTGCCCGGTGACCGGGCTGACCAGGCGCGGCACGTACAGGCCCATGCCGAAGCCCTTGTCGCGGATCCAGTTGCTCTGGCACAGGTTCTGCCCGCCGCCTGCTCCGGCGTAGGCGATGGCGCCCATGAGCACCGCGAACTCCAGCGGCGGCACCGGGAACCGCGCCCCCACGGTCAGGCCGCGGCCGAGCTGCACCCAGCTCTCGGCCGTGATGGCGAACACGACCGCCACCACGATGAGGATGGCCACCAGGGCGATCTTCACGAAGATCACCCGCTCCAGTGCCACGTAGATGACCGGCGCCAGCGTCAGTGCCAGCGCGATGACCAGCAGCATGCCGATCGCGATCCAGCGCACGCTGCCCTCGGCCGCGCCGGTGAGGTAGCCGACCATGGTGGCCGACGTGGTGACCCAGCCGGGCCACAGGTTGGACGCCAGCGCCATGAGCACGAAGACCAGGCCCCAGTGCCGCCACATCCGGCTGAACCCGGTCAGCGCCGTCTCGCCGGTGGCCAGCGTGTAGCGCTCGATCTCCATGTTGATGAACCACTGGGTGACGATGCCGATCAGCGCGCCCCAGATGAAGATCAGCCCGACCTGGGAGGCGATGTACGGCCAGAGGATGAACTCACCCGACGCCAGCCCCACTCCCGCGCCCACCAGGCCGGGGCCGATGATGCGCCAGGCGTGGCGCGGCGGCTCGGGCAGGTCGCGGACGATGACGGGGGGCAGGATCTTCGCAGGAACGGTGGGAGTGAATTCCGACATCGCGGATCTCCTATGTTCGACGTGCGTGAACGTCACCTTACAGAGATCGCCAACAGGAGTGGAATAGTCAGTCGACCACGATGTACGCACCTTCGCCGGTGAAGCCCGCCACCCGCCCGCCGCGCGCCATCAGGCCGCCCAGCACCTCGCGCACGGCCAGCCGCCACGCCCGGCCCGCACCCGGATCCTCCTGCCGCAGCGTCTCGATGTCGCGCGGCGTCGCGACCAACACCGCGGGCCCGTCCGCGCGGCCGGCCACCGTGCCGCCGACCACCGCGCGCCCGGCCACCGCGCGCCCGACCACCGGGCGCTCGTCCCGCGCCTCCACCCCCACGGCGTACGGCGGGCCGGGCGGCCCGGCGGGCTGCCCGGCCAGCTCCCACACGGTCAGCAGCCGGTCGGACTCGTCGCCCTTGTTGATGGCGTCGTCCATCACGCCGTAGAAGTTCTCCAGGTAGGCGGTGGGCCGGGCGCCGAGCTTGGCCAGGTTGAACCGGGCGTTGCGGCGCACCAGCGGGTCGAACGTCCAGCTGATCCGGCCGAGGCCGCGCTCCAGGCACCACGCGCGCTGGTGCAGCTTGAGCGCGTAGCCGACGCCGCGCCCGGCCCGCGCGCCCGTCACGTGGGAGTGCAGGGTCCCCTCGGCGGCCCGGAAACCGACCGACGCCCCGGCCAGCTCGTCGCCCCGGAAGGCGCCGGCCACGTAGCCGCCCGCGTGCGCGAAGGTGATCATCAGCTCGACGGGCACCGGCGGGTCGCCCGGGCTGAAGTGCCAGATGTCGTCGAAGAGCTGGTACACCGCCTGGAACTCGCCGATCCGGCGCAGTTCGCGGACCGTCACCCCGGCCCGGTCGGCCGCCTCCAGCGCGGCCTTCCTCACCTCCGACATCCCGGCTCTCCTTCCTCCGCGCCGCCTTCCGCGCCGCCCGCCGTGCCGTCCCCGGCGGCACCTGACGCGTCGCCTGTGGTGCCGCTCTCGTGGGTGGCGAGCACGTGGCCCGCGCACCGGCCGTCGGCCCGGGCGGTCAGGCGCCCGCCGCTCACCCGTACCGCCGTCTCCGTGTCGTCGTCCGGCGCCGGCAGGCCGGCCGCCGCGGCGACGGCGCCCCGGTCGTCGCACACCACCCGCACCGGCGGCCACGCGGCCGGGGGCACCGCCCGCCGCAGGTGCTCGCCGAGCCGGGCCAGCGCCAGCCGGGCCAGCGGGCCCAGCTCGTCGGGGTCGCCGGTCACCACGACGGCCGCGACGGGCCCGCCCGGCGGGACGGCGCGCAGGACGTCCTCCAGGGCGGACAGCCGCCGCAGCCCGAGGAAGACGACCAGGCCGTCACCGGCGAGCCCGGCGGGCGTGCCGCGCAGCGCGTCGGCGACCGGCGGCGGCGCCCACGGGACGTCCACGGGACGGGGCCGCACCCGCGCCATCGGGGCCAGCGGGGCGGGCCCGAGGTCGAGGTCGGCCAGCCGCTCGCAGGCGCCCACCACGTCGGCAGGCCGGACCAGCTCCGGCGAGACCGCCGCCAGCTCGGACGCGCCCTGCAGCACGGTCAGCGCCGCGCCGGCCACCCGCACCAGCCGCCGCCCCCGCGCGCCGCCGAGCCGCTCCAGCGCCAGCCCGAACAGCGTCGCGTGCAACGTCAGGAGCTGCGCGTACGCCTGGCGGCTGGCCTCCTCGGCCTGCACCAGCGGCAGCAGGTCACGCTCCAGCCGGCCGAACACGGCACGGGCGCCGCCCGCCTGCCGGAAGCCGCCCGCCTGCCGGAAGTCGCCTCCGCCGCCCGCGAGGGCCTCGGCGACCCACGTCCGGGCCACGGCCTCCAACGCCCCGCGCACCGTGCCGTCCGCCACCCAGTCCGGCACTCCGTCCGCCACCCCGTCCGGCACTCCGGCCGTCACCAGGTCAGCGGCGGCGGCGGGACGGTCGGCGAGAGCGGCGAAGAAGAGGGCGCGCTTGCCCGGGAAGTTGGAGTAGACGGCCCCCCGCGTCAGCTCCGCCCGCTCGGCGATGTCGTCGATCCTGACGTCGCCGAACCCCCGCCCGGCGAACTCCTCGCGCGCGGCCGCCAGGATCCTCGCCCGGTTGCGTTCCTGGGACTCGGCCCGCGTGATCCTCGCCACCGCACCACGATAGCGCCGGAGGTCAGGCCAGCCGTTCGCCGAGGAACCGGTGGACGTTCCCGCCGACGATCTTGGCGACGTCCTTCTCCGGGAGGCCGCGCCGCAGCAGGCCCTCGGTCACCATGGGCAGCCCCGCCGGGCCCTCCAGGCCGGGGACGGACGTCTTCGGATCGACGCCGCGGGCGTTGAGACCCTCGCAGCACGGCGGCGTCAGGTCGTCCATGACCTCGCGGATGAAGTCGGGCCCGAGCCCCACGTGGTCGATGCCGGCGACGTCCGTGACGTGCTCGATGTGGTCGAGCAGGTGGTCGAGCCGGGCCTCCTCGGGCCGGTCCGTCAGGAACGGGGCGAAGAAGTTCACGCACACCACGCCGCCCGTCGCGGCGACGCCGCGCAACTGCTCGTCGGTGAGGTTGCGGTGGTGGTCGCGCAGCGCGCGAGCCGAGGAGTGGGTGGCCATGACCGGCTTCGCGGCCAGCTCCAGCACGTGCGCCACGCCGGAGGCGCCCAGGTGGGAGATGTCGAAGACGATGCCCAGCCGTTCCATCTCACGCAGGGCGGCGACTCCGGCGGAGGTCAGGCCGCTGCCGGTGGAGTCCTCGCCGCTGCCGTCGGCGAGCGGCGTGCGGCCCCAGTGCGCGATCGAGGCGATCCGCACGCCCAGCCGGTGCACGGTCGAGACGAGCTCCACGTCCGCGTCGATGCCGGGCATGCTCTCCATCGCGATGACCAGCGCGATCAGGCCGTCGTCCAGTGCCCGGTCGATGTCGGCGCCGGTCAGGCAGATCCGCACCCGGTCGGCGTTGCCCTCGGCGATCACGTGCGCGCACTCGATCATGCGCAGGGTCTGCCGGAGCGCTCCCTCGGGACGGTACTGGTCGTCGATGAACACCGGCAGCACCTGCAGCCCGACCCCGCCCTCGATGAGCTGCGGCAGCCAGCGCTCCCGGAAGAACGAGGCCCACTGGCCGGCCGGCCTGGCCGAGACCGCCATCAGCAGGTCGTTGTGGGTGTCGGCCACCACGGTCCGCTGGTGCAGGGGTGTCGTCATGGCATGGACCTTACCGCCCGGCCGCACCGCTCAGGCTCGGCGGTACGCGGGCAGCGGCGGCCGGGCCGTCAGCCTGCGGTAGAGGGCGGCCGGGCCGGGCCAGTTGTTGGTGACGCGGCCCTCGGGCGTCTTGTACCAGCTCTGGCAGCCGTTCACCCAGACCATCCGCACCATCGCGCGGTCGAGCTGCCGGGTCCACGCCGCCATCGCCTCCGGTCGCACTTCCAGCGGGCCGTGCCGCGGCAGCGCGCGCAGGCAGGCCATGATGTGGCGCACCTGGCACTCGATCATGAAGACGATGGAGTTGTGGCCGAGGTTGGTGTTCGGGCCGTACAGCAGGAACAGGTTCGGGAAGTGCGGTACCGAGATGCCCAGGTAGGCGTGGGCGCCGACGTTCCACTGCCCGGCGAGCGCCCGGCCGTCGCGGCCGGTGACCTCGATCGGGGCGAGGAACTCCGTGGTCCGGAAGCCGGTGGCGTAGACGATGGTGTCCGCCTCGTGCGTGCCCCCGGTCGTCTCGACGCCTCCGGGGACGATCCGGACGATCCGCTCCGTCACGACGTCGACGTCCGGCCGGGTGAGCGCCGGGTAGAAGGCGCTGTCGATGACGACACGCTTGCAGCCCGGCGGGTAGCCGGGGGTGAGCTTGGCGCGCAGCTCCGGGTCGGCGACCTGGGCGCGCAGGTGCGCGCGGGCACGCCGTTCCAGGACGGCCGCGCTCCATCCCCCGGCGAGCGCGGGGTAGAGGGTGTTCTCGACGTAGCGGAAGAGCCAGCCCCGGTACGCCCGCTGGAGGCCGGGGACCAGGCGTAAGGCCAGCCTGGCGGCCGGGCCGAACGCGGCGTCGGGCTTGGGGATCACCCAGTTGGGGGTGCGCTGGAAGACCGTCAGATGGCCGGCGCGCTCGGCGACGCGGGGGATGAGCTGGGCGGCGGACGAGCCGCTGCCGATCACCGCCACGCGCCTGCCGGTGAGGTCGTGATCGTGGTTCCAGCGGGCCGAGTGGAACGAGGTGCCCCGGAAGCCGGACATCCCGGGGATGTCGGGGAGGCGGGGACGGTTGAGCTGGCCCACTGCCATGACGACCGCGTCGAACGTCTCGCTGTCGCCGCCGGCCGTGCCGAGATGCCAGCGGGCGCCGTCGAAGGAGGCGCGCACCACCTCGGTGTTGAAGCGGATATTTCGCCTGACGTCGTACTTATCGGCGCAATGCTCTAAATAGGCCAAAATTTCGGACTGCTCGGGGTAGCGGCGCGTCCAGCTCCCGTACCGCTCGAACGAGTACGAGTACAGGTGCGACGGGATGTCGCAGCCCGCGCCCGGATAGGTGTTGTCCCGCCAGGTGCCCCCGAGCCCGGCCGCCTTCTCGAAGACCGTGAACGAGCCGATCCCCGCCCGCCGCAGGCGGATGGCCAGGCACAGCCCGCCGAACCCCGCTCCGACGATCGCGATCCTGGGTGCCATGCCGCCCTCCGGGTGGTACGTCAGGGTGCCCGCGCAACTGCCCGCACGGTACACCGAACGCCGTTCGGACGATACCCCCGCGGATCCCGATAGTCTGCGCAGGTGGCTGCAGTGACGCTGGCGGATGTGATCAAGGAGCTCGAGGCGGCCTACCCGCCCGCCCGGGCCGAATCCTGGGACGCGGTGGGCCTGGTGTGCGGTGACCCGGCCGCACCCGTGCGGCGGGTGCTGTTCGCGGTCGACCCGGTCGGCGCCGTCGTCGAGGAGGCGCTCGCCTGGAACGCCGACCTGCTCGTCACCCACCACCCCCTCTACCTGCGCGGCACCACGACCGTCGCCGCCGACACGCCCAAGGGCCGGCTCGTCCACACCCTCATCAAGCACGACATCGCCCTCTACACCGCCCACACCAACGCCGACGTGGCCAACCCGGGCGTCTCCGACGCGCTCGCCCGCGCCGTCGGGCTGGTGGGCGACCTGGTGCCGTTGCGGCCGTTCCCCGACGACCCGTGGCGCGGGCTCGGCCGCATCGGCGACCTGCCCGCGGAGACCACGCTGGAGGAGTTCGCGGCCCAGGCCGCCGCCGGGCTGCCGAAGACCGCGTGGGGCATCCGCGTCGCCGGCGACCCGTCGCGCCGCGTCTCGCGGGTCGCCGTCAGCGGGGGAGCGGGCGACTCGCTGCTGGACACGGCCCGTGCCGCCGGAGTGGACGTGTTCCTCACGGCGGACCTGCGGCACCATCCGGCCAGCGAGTTCGTCGAGGCGGGCGGTCCCGCCCTCGTCGACGCCGCCCACTGGGCCACCGAGTGGCCCTGGCTCGACAGCGCCGCGTCGATCCTGCGCGACGGTGGCGTTACCGTTGAGACGCGCGTCTCCGCCACGGTCACCGATGCTTGGACACGAGGATACTGATCATGAAAGCAGCCCCTGAGGCCCAGAAGCGACTGCTCGACCTGGCAGAGCTCGACTCCGCTGCCGACCGGCTGGCCCACCGCCGCCGCACCCTGCCCGAGCTGGCCGAGATCGAGGAGCAGTCCAAGCGCTACGCCAAGCTCGCCACCGAGGTGATCGAGGCGGAGACCGAGGCGAGCGACCTGGCCCGCGAGCAGACCAAGGCCGAGAGCGACGTCGACACGGTCCGCGCCCGCGCCGACCGCGACCAGAAGCGGCTCGACTCCGGCGCCGTGACCTCGCCCAAGGACCTGGCGGGCCTGCAGTCGGAGATCGCCTCGCTGCAGCGCCGCCAGGGCGACCTCGAAGAGGTCGTGCTGGAGATCATGGAACGCCGCGAGGCCGCCGACAGCAAGGTCACCGACCTGCGCGCGCAGCGCGACGAGCTGGCCGCCACCCGCGCCGCCGCCGAGGACCGCCGCGACGCCGCGCTCGCCGAGATCGACAAGGAGGCCGCCGAGGTCCGCTCCCGCCGCGGGGCCGTCTCCGCCGACATCCCCGCCGACCTGCTGGCGCTGTACGAGAAGCTGCGCGACCAGTACGGCGTCGGCGCCGCCATGCTGCACGGCGGGCGCTGCCAGGGCTGCAAGGTGGCCCTGTCCATCGCGGAGATGAACCGCATCAAGGCCGCCCCGCACGACGAGGTGCTGCGCTGCGACGAGTGCCGGCGCATCCTCGTCCGCACCCCAGAGTCGGGCCTGTGACCTCCTACGTCATCGAGGCCGACGGCGGCTCGCGCGGCAACCCGGGGCCCGCCGGTTACGGCGCCGTGGTCCGCGACGCCGCCGACGGGCAGGTCCTGGCGGAGACGGCCGAGGCGATCGGCGTCGCGACCAACAACGTGGCCGAGTACCGAGGGCTGATCGCCGGGCTGCGGGCGGTGCTCGACCTCGCGGGCGAGGGCGCGTCCGTCGCGGTGCGGATGGACTCCAAGCTGGTCATCGAGCAGATGGCCGGCCGCTGGAAGATCAAGAACGAAGGGCTGCGACCGCTGGCGCTGGAGGCCGGCGAGCTGGCCCGGCGGCTGCGGGTGACCGAATGGACCTGGATCCCCCGCCACCGCAACGGCCACGCCGACCGCCTGGCGAACGAGGCCATGGACGCCGCCGCCAAGGGCCTCGCCTGGAAGGCCGGCGGCACCACCGCCTCGGGCACCGGCACTCCGGGCGCGTCCGGCGTCCCCGGCGGAGGCGCCGCGGGCGCCCCCACGCCCGGCACGACCCTCTCCGCGGCCGGTGCGCCCGGCCTGGCGGAGCAGACAGACCTGCTCGACGTCGCCGAGGCCGCGCCGCCCGGGACTCTCGCCGCCGACCTCTCCGGCCCCGCCGCCTCGGTGGCCGCCGCCCAGCAGCGCGCCACCGGCCAGGCCAAGGGCACCGGCTGGGCGCCCCCCACCCGGGTGGCCACCTCCCTCCTCCTGCTCCGGCACGGCGAGACCCCGCTGTCCGTCGAGCGCAGGTTCTCCGGCCTGGGCGACGCCGAGCTGACCGCCAACGGCCTCGCCCAGGCGGCCGCCGCGGCCAGGCGGCTGTCCCGCGAGCCGTACCATCTCGACGCCGTCGTCAGCTCGCCGCTCAAGCGCGCCCGGCAGACCGCGGAGGCGGTGGCCCGGAGCGCCGGCCTCGACATCGACGTGGACGAAGACCTCAGGGAGACCGACTTCGGCGCCTGGGAGGGTCACACGTTCACCGAGATCCAGCGCCGCTGGCCGGCCGAGCTGGACGCCTGGCTCGCCGACCCCGACGTCCCGCCTCCCGGCGGTGAGAGCTTCGCCGAGGTCGCCGCCCGGGTGCGGCGGGCGGAGGAGCGCCTGGTCGAACGGTACGAGGGCCGGACGGTCCTGGTGGTCTCGCACGTGACGCCCATCAAGACGCTGCTGCGCCTCGCCCTGATGGCGCCGCCCGAGGCGCTCTACCGGATGCACCTCGACCTGGCCTGCCTGTCGCTGATCGAGCACTACGCCGACGGCCGCAGCGTGGTGAAGTCGTTCAACGACACCTCCCACCTGCGCTGACCCGGTCCGCCCCGGCGAACGTGGTGGCGGCCGTACCCAAGGTGCACCCGGGCACGGCCGCCGTTGCGCCACCGCCCCCCTCAGGCGATGGACACCCGCATTCCACCGCAGGGATCTTGCACGCCGCTAGGAGATCGCTTGAGTCCTGGTAACCTTCCCAGTGGACGAGCCGGTCGGGCGACCGCGTCGGGCCTCACGGCCCGCCGAGGAAGGTCCGGGCTCCACAGGGCAGGGTGGTCGGTAACACCGACCCGGGGTGACCCGCGGGACAGTGCCACAGAAAACAGACCGCCTCCCGCTCGCGGGAGGTAAGGGTGAAACGGTGGTGTAAGAGACCACCAGCGCCCACGGTGACGTGGGCGGCTCGGTAAACCCCACCCGGAGCAAGGTCAAGAAGGGCCGCTCTTCGGAGCGACCCGCGCGCGGCGCCTGAGGGCTGCCCGCCCGAGCCGCGCGGGTAGACCGCTTGAGGCCGCCGGCAACGACGGCCCTAGATGGATGGTCGCCCCTTCGCACGAAGGACAGAACCCGGCCTACAGACCGGCTCGTCCCTTTCACCCCTCTGGCCAGGGGCTGAGGGTTCATGCTTCCTTCTTGTTCCGGCTCTGTTCCGCCAGGTCTTTCTCGATCTTAGCGTCGATCGCGCCGCGTCCGAGGTCCTCGTCGTCCGGGAACAGGTACCCGTACGTGTCGAACGTCTCGCTGATGGTCGCGTGGCCGAGACGGCGCTGGATGCTCTTCGGGTTGAGGTTCGCCGCGATCAGGGTCGAGGCGTAGTAGTGGCGGAGGTCGTGGAACCGCGTCCCCTTGGGAAGGCCGGCCTTCTCGACGGCCTCGCGCCAGCAGTCTCCGAACGAGGAGCGCCGGGGGATCTTGCGGATGCGGTTGGTGATGAGCACCCCCTCGGGCCCAGGGGAGTAGCGCTGCATATGCCCCGTGATCTCCGCCAGGACGCCGTCATCGACGGGCAGGGTCCGCCGCGACGCCTTCGTCTTCAGCTCGACGAGAGCGCCCTTCTGCGCCTGCTGCTCGATGCGGATGCGCCGCTTGAGACGACCCTGGCCTCGGTGAGGCCGAGCGCCTCACCTTCCCGTAAGCCGAGGCCGAACCCTAGCCAGACCGCCAGGCGGTACCTCGGCGTGATGGCGTCGGCGAGCGCCAGCACGGACTGGGTCGGCAGAGGCTCCACGACGCGAGCCTCCACCCGGGGGAGTGGAACCCGCAGGCAGGGATTGGCGGGGACGACGCCGTCGTCCACCGCCGCCTGCATGAGCGCACGCAGGACGGCGAAGACCGTGCCGACCGTCGAGGGCGCGAGCGAGCCCTTCAGGGTGGCGACGAAGCTCTTCATGTCGGTACGGGCGAGCGAGCCGATCCGCCGGTCGCCGAACGCCGAGTAGATGTGGGTGTTGAGCACACACCGAGGTCACCGCGCGGCAGGTCCAGCGCGGGCTACAGAAGCGGTTCGACACCGCAGAGGACGTCGCCCGCGTGCTCTCGCTCCTGGAGGACTACGGCTATCTCCGACTCATGGAGGCGGCCCCAACGGGAGGGCGCAAGTCACTTCGGTACGCGGTCAATTCCCAGGTCTTCGATGACACGGCGACAAAAGCCTCGTAGAGGCATGTTGACCTGGGCTGATGGATGTCACCGGCAGGGGTGACAATGGCGGTGACACCGGGCTTCCCGGGACGACAAAACGGTGGTCGCCCAATGTCACCCACCCCGATGACAATTGTTCGCCCAGGTTAGCCGGCCTGCCCTTGGCCCGCGTCATCCCATTGTCATCCCAGCAGATGACACCGTTGACGCAGATCAGAGGGCGCATAGCCCCTTCTGTCACCGCTTCTACGAGCGGCTCGACTCGGCCTTCGCCCGGCGGGACTGGCCAGACCTTGAGACCGCGCTGGCCCAGGCAGAGACCGTGAAGGCTGTGGCGAAGGCGGTTCACAGCACGGCACGAGTCCATCGTGAATGGAACAGCCACCGAGTCGGAGCTCAGCGAGACATGCTCGGCGGGAGATAACGGGTTTGAGACGTATGCGCGCTGGGCGTGGTTGCAGCGTCACGCTAGAGGAGTGACGGCCTCTCCTCCTCAGCCGGGTGAGCCACGACCTCGGCGCTGGCCGCGGGTGCTGGTCTGGACGGCGGCCCTGGTGACGCTGCTGGCCGGCGTGGCCGGGTTCTTCGTGGCTGACCCGCTGGACCTCCCCACAGATCTGCTGGACGTGCTTGACAAGCGCGCCAGCGTGATCAGCATGGTGGCCGGGCTGCTGTTCGGTGGGCTAGGGGTATGGCTGCAACGACGTCCGCCTTCCGCTCCCGCGTCCTCACCGCCGGAACCGAGCAGGGCCCTGGAGCCAGCGGACATGACAGCGCCACGGACGCCTGCTCGACCGTTCCACCTGATGCCACGCCCGCTGCACCTGGTCGGCCGTGATGAGACGCTACCCAGCCTGCACGACCGCCTGGCCAACGCCTCGACGTTGCCCTACTGGGTGGCGGTCCATGGCCTGGGCGGCATCGGCAAGACTAGCCTGGTAGCCGAATACAGCCACCGCTACCAGCACGACTACCAACTGGCATGGCATCTGCCCGCCGAGGATCCCACCGTGTTGTCGGCCGCGTTCGCCGAGTTAGCCGCCCACCTCGGCGTGCAGCAGGCTGACCGGGCTGATCCCGTACGTCAGGTGCACGCTGTACTCGACGCCCATCCTGGTCGATGGCTGCTGATCTTCGACAACGCGCCCGACGCCGAGGCCCTCCACGGCCTCCTGCCGCCCACCGGCTCCGGGCATGTCCTGATCACCAGCCGGTCGGGGAGCTGGCCGGACCCGCACGGCCTGGAGTTGCCCGTTCTGGACTCCGGTCCGGCCACCGCCTTCCTGCTGGAGCGCAGCGGTTGCGAGGATGCGCAGGCGGCGGCCGCCGTGGCGGCCAAACTCGGCGGCCTGCCACTGGCGCTGGAGCAGGCCGGCGCCTACATGGCCGAAACCGGCACCGACCCCAGCGGCTATCTCGACCTCTTGACCCGCCACCGGTCGGCACTGCTCGCCGAGGGCAAGCCCTGGGGCTATGCCGAGAAGGTCACCTCCACCTGGCAGGCCGCCTTCGACCAGCTCACCACCACCCACCCGCAGGCGATCGCCCTGCTACGGCTCCTGGCCTGCTACGCGCCTGAGGACATCCCTTACCACCGCTTACTCGACGACCTCACCGTTGACTCGCTCGTCGAACTCGGTGATGGCAAGGGCGCCAAGAGACAGCTGAGTCTGCTCCCCGCTGGACGCCTGCAGGTAAACACCACGATGGCCGCGCTGCGCCGCTACTGCTTGATCAGCCGACCGCATGGCGGGCTGGTCTCGATGCACCGCCTGGTCCAGGCTGTCACCCTCGATCAGCTCACCAACGGCCAGCGCAACGCCTGGTCTGCCGTCGCCAACACCATCCTGGAGCAGGCCCTGCCCGGCACACCCTACGTACCTGCCGCCTGGCCTGATTACCGGCGCCTGCTGCCGCACGGCCTCACCGTCCTGCCTCCCGGGTCTGATGGCCTCCTCGAAATCTCCAGATATCTCGGCGCCGCCGGCGACTTCCGAACCGCCCGCACTCTGGCCAGGCAGCTGTGCGACCATCGCACCGAACACCTCGGCGCCGAGCACCCCGACACCCTGACCGCCCGGCACGACCTCGCCTATTGGACGGGGGAGGCGGGGGATGCGTCCGCCGCCCGCGACCAGTTCGCCGCCCTGCTCCCCATCCGCCAACGCGTCCAGGGTGCTGACCACCCCCACTCCTTGGAGACCTCACATCATTTCGCTATCTTCACCGGGCTGGCGGGGGACGCGGCCGCCGCCCGCGATCAGCTCGCCGCCCTGCTCCCCATCCGCCAACGCGTCCAGGGCGCCGAACACCCCGACACCCTAAGGACCCGACACGACTACGCCGACTGGATAGGGGATGCAGGCGATGCGGCCGCCGCCCGCGATCAGCTCGCCGCCCTGCTCCCCATCCGCCAACGCGTCCAGGGCGCCGGGCACCCCGACACCCTAAGGACCCGACACAATCTTGCCCATTTCACCGGGCTGGCGGGGGACGTGGCCGCCGCCCGCGACCAGTACGCCGCCCTGCTCCCCATCCGCCAACGCGTCCAGGGCGCCGAGCACCCGCGCACGTTAGACACATGGCACCAGCTCGCCTACTTCACCGGGCTGGCGGGCGACGCGGCCGCCGCCCGCGACCAGCTCGCCGCCCTACTCCCCATCTGCGAACGCGTTGAAGGCCCTGAACATCCCGAAACCCTAACCGTTCGACACGCCCTCGCCCGCTTCACCGGGCTGGCGGGCGACCCGGCCGCCGCCCGCGACCAGTACGCAGCGCTGCTCCCCGTACGCGAGCGAGTCCTGGGCACCGACCACCCCCACACCTTGGCCAACCGACACAGCCTCGCCCACTGGACGGGGCAGGCGGGGGATCCGGTCGCCGCCCGCGACCAACTGGCCGCCCTGCTGCCCATCCGCGAGCGAGTCCTGGGCGCCGACCACTCCGATACGTCGGTTACCCGGCACGACCTCGCCGACTGGACCGGGCGGGCGAGGGACGCGGCCGCCGCCCGCGACTAGGCCCCCGCTCCTGAACGTGTCCCCAGCCGCCATGTAGGTCTGACGGCGCCACTGGATTTCGTGGGGGTGTGGGGATTAGAACTAATCCCCACACCCCCACGAAGGCCGCTCGCTGTATTCGACCCCTGAGACAACACGGAGCGAAGCAGAGAGGGCGATATAGAGCGAGGCAAGTCACAGCCGGCCCAAGCTGCTGCGGGCGGCAGTCTTCCGCTCCAGCACCGAGGCCTTCGAGCCGGTGATAGACGCGCTGGACTTGCTGGAGCACTACCAAGATTCCGATGCCGAGTTCTATGCCGCCGCTGAGATCAAAGCACAACAGAGATCATTCTGTGAGGAGCTCCAAGGCCGCGAGCTCGGTCCTGGACACCACTGTCAGGGGATGGTCGTGCCCGTAAGCTCGCAGGGAGCTGTCCACGACGATGATGTACTCGGCCCGAGCTTCGGCCGTGCGCCCCTGCTTCGCCATGAGGCGCGCCAGCTCATGGCGAGTGACGATCGTGTGGGGGTTGTCGGCACCCGCCACTCTAGTCTGGTCACGCAACACCGCCAGCAGCACGTCTTCGGCCGCGCGATGCTCGCCTTTGGCCAGAAGGGCCCGGCCGAGTTCGTATCTGATGTCGAGGGTGTACACGTGGTCGACACCTCGCACCCGGATGGAGACGTCCAGGGCCTTGCGCAGGCTCTCTTCGGCCTCGGCGTGCCTGCCGAGGTCCGTGAGTGTCGACGCCCTATTGGACAGGCACAGCAAGGTGTCCGTGTGCTCCGGCCCCAGAATACGCACCTGTTGCACCAGCAAAGCGCTGTATCCTGCTTCGGCCTCTTCGAAAAGGCCCTGGCTGGCCAGGTTGGTCATCAGGTTGAGCCTGGTCCGCAGCGTGAGCGGGTGCTCCGCACCAATGACCCTCGTGCGTACGGCAAGCAGATCCCGGTAACCCGCCTCAGCTTCGGCGTAGTGCCCCAGCTCGCCGATGGCGCGGACCCAGTGGAAACGCGTGGTGAGCGTGTCCGGATGCTCGGGGCCGAGGACACGCGTGCGGACCGCCAGCACATCCTTGCAGGCACGCTCGGACGCGGTGAACAAACCGCAAGCCGCCAAGGCGCGCGCGATCTCATGCCGCGTCGCCAGGGAGTCGGGGTGATCAGCTCCGAGGACGTCGTTCTCGACCTCCAGCAGGCTCTCATACTCCTGGCGCGACTCCTCGTAGCGTCCCTGAGCGAACAACGCGTGCCCGACACTGTGCCGTACGGCAAGCGTGTCGGAGTGTCGCGGGCCCAACGTCGCCTCCTGGAGGTGGATGACCTCACGTAGCTCGGCCTCGGCCGCGACTGCGTCGCCCAAGTCGACGCGGGACCTCGCGCGCTGGTGGCGCAGTGCCAGCACCCGCCTGTGCCGCGCGCCCAGCACGTCGCACTGTCGAAGCGCGAGCGCACCCAGTTCCACCGCCGCGACGTATGCGCCGATCCCCCGCAACACGGCCGCCCCGCGAACGGCCACATCGGCGAGCTGGTCGAGGACGGGCTCCTCGATGACGGCAGGGGCCAGGCAGAGCAGGGCACGCAGGTGCGGCATCAGGCCCTGCCACACCGGCCAGTCGGAGGGCTCGTCCTCACGCAACCCCGAGACGACGCGGTGCACCACCCCGACGGCGGCCCGGGTGATCTCCGGGGAAGCATGCAGCCGACTCGCGGCTGCCACCAGGGGATGGACGACCAGCCCACGCCGTTTCCAGCCCGGCACCGTGCGAGTCTCCGCCAGGCCCATCGAGAGCAGTGCCTCCAGCCCGGACCGCACCTTCCGCTCCCCGCCGCTCACCTTGGACAACACTCGTGTGTCCAGCCAGCCGGTATCGATCTCCACCGACGGCGCGAAACAGGACAGCACTCGCAGCAGCGGCCGGGCCTGTGCCTGTCCCTGCCGGGCCAGGGTGTCCAGCGACACCTCCCACGTGCTCGTCACCACAGCGTCCTCACTACCTTCGCCAAGCAGTTCGGGCAGCCGGTCGTCCAGCGCGGTCATATAGGCGGTGAACGTCTGCTCGGCTGAGAACGGTGAGGACAGGTGATGCCCGGCATGCGTCAGAGCCAGCGGCAGACCACCCAGCCGACCCGCGAGGGCTCCCGCCTCGTCGGGTGTTCCTCCGTGCGCGGCCAGGCTTACCAGCAGCCGGGCCCCTTCGTCCCGGCTCAGCGGCGCGAGTGGGTGAAGCGCGCCGTGCCGCCCCCACGCTCCGGCATCGACGACCCGGCTCGTCACCAGGACCAGCCCCGACTGGGTCGGCCGCAGCCACCCGGTCGCCTCCATGACCGGCGCACCGGCCACCTGGAGGGCGTGCAGATCGTCGGCATTGTCGAGGACGAGCAGCCACCCGGTCCTCCGCTCCAGCCTGGTCCACAACACGTCGGCGGCGATCCGCCGACCGGCCCGCGCCTCCTCCACCTCACCCAGCGGCGCTCCGAGCTCCCCAGCGAGCCCCAGCAACGCCGCTGTCACTGAGGCACCGTCGGTCGCACTGACCCACCACACCAGGCAGCCCAGCTCCCGTGCCCGTTCGGCCAGCGCCAGAGCCACCGTCGTCTTGCCCACCCCACCCAGCCCAGCCAGCACGTGAAAACGGCCGTCAGGCTCTATCAGGCACTCCTCCAACTCCGCGAGGAGCTCCTGCCTGCCGTATAACTCGCCGAACTTGCCCGTCGGGGCCAGCAACACCGGCACGGGCGCGGTGGTGGTGACGGCAGGAACACGGGCATCGCGCTCGCGTGGCGTTCGCCGAAGCTGCAACACGGCGACAACCGCGGCAGCCACTCCCGCTAGCGTGCCCACCAGGGCCACGGGATCCATGACTACACTGTATGAACCTACGAGGCTGGGTGTCCTTAAGAGCGTCAAGACCGCTGGCGGCACCGTCGCCGACGATGCTCCACATTGAGCCGCTCCGAAACGATCACTAACCGCAATCATGGACTCTCACTCCGCTACCCGGCGCCCGGGGACATGTTCGGGAGCGGAGGGTCGACTAGGAGACGTAGTGGCGTAGGCAGAATTGGCGCAGGGTACCTGCGGGTAGCCGGATCGAGTGCGTTCAGCTCTAGGGCCTGTTTCAGAAGTGGATCACAGCCACTCGTTGATGGCGGCGATGGTCACGGTGGCGTCGTAGCGGACGGCGAGTTTGTCGTACCTGGTCGCGACGGCCCGGTGGCGTTTGAGCCGGTTGATACCGCATTCCACGGCGTGACGCTCACGGTAGTCGATCTTGCAGAACTTGGGCGGCCGACCACCGCGGCTGCCCCGGTTCTTGCGGTGGCGGACCTGATCGGCCTTCTCCGGAATCGTGCACGCGATGCCACGCCGGCGTAGGTACGCGCGGTTGGCGCGCGAGCCGTACGCCTTATCGGCACGGACCTTGTCGGGACGCTTGCGTGGGCGTCCCGGTCCCAGCCGGGGCACACCGATCAGCTCCAGCACGGGCTGGAACTGGGGAGAATCCCCGCGTTGACCAGCGGTAATGATCAGCGATAACAGCTTCTGGCCCTGCTCGACGGTCAGATGCAGCTTGGTGGTCAACCCACCCCGAGAGCGACCCAGCCCATGGTCGGCGGGCTCGACATCGACGCCCCCGGGCGGCTCTACCTGCAGATCCCCCTTTTACGCGCACCAGCGGCATGCTGGTGCGCACGGGTGACCGTGGAATCCACGCTCACCTCCCACGTGATCAGGCCCTTGGCATCCGCCCTGGCCTGCAGCTCCTTCAAGATCCGCGCCCAGGTGCCGTCCCGCTGCCAGCGCCGGAACAGCCCGTACACCGTCTCCCACTCGCCATATCGGGCAGGAACGTCCCGCCACGGCGCACCCGTCCGTATCCGCCACCGGATCCCATCGATGAGCTGTCGTTTCGTCCACTTCGCCGGCCTGCCAGGCTTCTTGCCGACCGGCAGCAACGGCTCCAGGACCGCCCACTGTGCGGCGGTCAAATCCCCACGACCCACCCCAAGATCATCCCAGAAGTGGATCACTCATGTGGTCCACTTCTGAAACAGGCCCTAGGCGCTACCCGCTGGTACTTCGGAGATCAGTGACGGATCAAGAGGAATACCGCACGCTTCGAATACAGCGCCGTTACCAGCGCTGCGCTGGACCTGCCACCGGACGCTGTGCCGCGAGACAACCACCTGGATGCCGACCGGCGCAGGCAACATTGCTGGCGCCACGGGGTAGGCGAGCCCACACTTCTACGGCCTGGCCATCGCCCTGGGCGAGCGGCACGACATGGCCATCCTCTACCTCGCCATGTCCGACGGCGTGATCGTCGTCGCTCGTGATGGTCTACTGTTCGCGTCGCCGCCTCCGTGTGCCGGTCCTGGCCTGGGTCGCGCTCGCCCGGGTGGGGGCTCATGGCCTGGCTCCTGGTGTAGTCAGGTTGCTGGGTCACAGGCCGGGGTTCGGTGTTGGAGTCACCGGGCCCCGGCCGCTTGCTACTTACTTGCGGAAGGGACCGCGGAAACTCGATTGAGGCGCGCGGTTGAGTGTTATCGGACTATCTGGACATGGCCCTGCCTCCAGCGCGGCGACCGGCTGGATGGGGGAGCGGCCTCCAGGAGGGACTCCAGGCTTCCCGCGTTCCTGTTCCGTCTCTGTTCCGCCGAAGCACCAGAAAGGCGGCAGAACGACGCGAAACGACGAAAGGCAAAAAGCCAGCGTAAATGGGGTGCGAGGGAGAAGTGCAAGGTCACAGAGGGGCGACGTCTGAGCCCGGCCTACAGACCGGCTCGTCCCTTTCATCTCGCTGACCAGCGCGACGCCGGTTGCGTCGAGCGGCCTTACCGGGGGTTGGCTCGTTGGCGCATCCCCTGCATGCCGCAGTCGCCGTAGGTCGTCCAACCGCCGAAGGCCTGGATGCCGTACGCCGAAGCGCCTGCATCGGCGCGCCTGCTGCTGATCATTCCCTTGAACGTGACGCATCGGCCCTTGGCCCGTGCTTTCACCGGTCCCGCGTAGTACTTGAAGGCTCCCTGGTCCTCGTACACGGCGGGGCCGAATACGGAGTTGCCCTGCACGAGGAGGGTCGCCCTGGTCACGGTGGGCGTGCCCACGAAACTCGACTTGATGGTGACGGCGCAGTGCTCCCCGGTGTGCGCGTTGTGGAGCAGGTAGACATGGCCGCGGAGGGAGTTCGTGTGGTCGGTCACCGGTTGGGCGCCTCCCGTCACTATCCCGAAGCCGCTGCCGCACACCTGCTCGGGGGTATACCCGCTCGTCGCGGCGCCGGCGGGCGCCGGTAACCCGGCGAGGACGGTGACGAGCAGGGTCGTTGAGGCGAGTCGCGTGATGACGTGACTGGTCACGTATTTCCTCCTGCGCCGTGGCGTGGCTGTACGGTCAGCGGGCCTGTTCACCGCGCGTGGTCCGGCGGAACTCGCGGTGAACAGGACAGCTCGGATGGTGATCACCCGGCACCTCCGAGGCTGGCGGGTCCGAGGGTTGTCCGGAAGTGGCCGGCGCGAAATCGCTGGTGAGATCCGGACAATGAGTTGTCCGCGGACAATGGGTTCTGTTGAATTGATCATCGGCGAAAGGAGCGGAGGGGAGGCGGCTGCGATGAACCGCAGGGTGGGCAGGCCCCAGGGCGGCCCTCGTGGCAGCACGCAGCAGGCGAACGCGCTGGCGGAGTTCCTGCTGACGCTCACCGGCGGGATGACCGTCCGCGAGCTCGCCGCGCGCTATCACGTGGGCAAGACGCTCTGGGGCGAGTACCGTTCAGGCCAGAAGATCATCCCGCTGGAGCTGCTGAAGCGGCTGGTGCAGGACCACACGCGCGACGAACGCACCCGTCACCTTCAGACGGAGACCGCAGCCCGGCTGCACGCGGCGGCTGTCGAAGGAGCACGCCAGGCACCTGCGCCGATGGTTCCGCAGCCCACGTCGCCTGCGACGGCACCGGCGAGCGCCGAACCAGCAGCGGCGCGGGCCCGGCCGGCCGCGAACCCCGACCAGGCACCCGCGGGGAGACACCGTCCACGTCCCCTGATCCTCGTCGCCGGTGGCGCCGCGATCGCGGTCTTCGCGGTGCTCGGCCTGCTGCTCGGGCCAGGTGTTCTGGGGAGGGACGAGGTGTTCGCCGTGGGGCCGGGTGGCCATGGCGTCTTCCGCTGGGACGGCTCGGACGCCACCGGGTGGACCAAGATCGGTGACGGTGCGAAGCGCCTCTACTCGGGGCCTGCCGGTCTGTTCGCGACCGGGACGGACGACCGTTTCTACAAGTACGAAGGCCGTCCTGGCCGGTGGTCACTCATCGGTGAGTCGGGCGGTGACTTCGCGGTCAGCGGCGCACACGTCTACCGGCTCGCCACCGACAGTCAGTCCGTTGACGTGTGGAACGGGCAGGGCACGTCGTGGACCAGGATCGGCGGCCCGGCGGTGCGGTTGTACGGCGGTGAGCCAGGGCTGTTCGCGACGAGTCCGGAGGACGGCTGGATCTTCCGGTATTCCGGCCGCCCCTTCGATTGGAAGGGCGTCGGCACAGCCGGAGCCTCGTTCGCGCTCACCGACAGGCACCTTTACGGCCTCACCCCGGAGCTCACCGCGGTCAACCGCTGGCTTGCGGACGATCCGGCGGCACCGTGGCCGCCCTGGGCCTATGCGGTGGGTCCGGCGGCGGAGCTGCATGGAGGCCCCGCCGGGCTCTTCTCCACGGACCCGTCGCGCGAGCGGCTGCGCGTCCTCACGGAGCCGGCGCCCGGCGTCGCAGCCCAGAGCTGGCAGGACATCGGCGCAGCGGGTGCGGAGGTGGCGGTCGGCCGGGGGGCGGTGTACGTCCTGACCAAAGACCGCTCGCAGATCCTGCGCTGGTCCCCCGGCTCCGGCACCTGGCAGCGAATCGGCGGACCTGCTCAGACCCTGACGGCGGGCTGATCCCGCGCCACGTTCCCCGCGCCCCACAGGCGGCCGGCGGCGCCGCGGTGGCAGCACGGCGTAGTGCGGTGGCGAGACACGGCGCGGGTCCTGCAGCGCGGGCCGAACGTGTCGCGTACCGGCTGATTTGACGGGATACCCCGCGGCCGGGATGTACTTGTCGCACTGGACATGAGGACAGGAGCGCGCATGCGGATCGTCCGATTCACCCACCCCCGGACCGGCACGGACGCGATCGGCGTCGAGAACGGCGAGCACATCGTGGAGCTGTCCGGGGCGGCCACGATCGGCGAGCTGCTCCGCACCCCGGTCGAGCGGCTGCGCGAGCGGTGCGAGCGGGCCGACGGCCCACGGCATCCGGCAGGCTCCGTGCGCCGGCTGGCCCCGGTGGACGGCCGGATGGAGGTGTGGGCCGCCGGCGTCACCTACCGGCGCTCGCGCGAGGCGCGGGTGACCGAGAGCGAGCGGGCAGCCGACGTGTACGAGCTGGTCTACGACGCCGAACGGCCCGAGCTGTTCTTCAAGTCGGTGGCCTGGAAGGTCTCCGGCGACGGCGGCCGGATCGCCGTCCGCGCCGACTCCGCCGTCGACGTGCCCGAGCCGGAGCTGGGACTGGTGCTGAACTCCGCGGGCGAGATCGCCGGCTACACCGTGGTCGACGACGTCAGCTCACGCACCATCGAGGGCGAGAACCCCCTCTACCTGCCGCAGGCGAAGATCTACCTGGGCGCCTGCGCGGTCGGGCCGGCGATCAGGCCCGCCTGGGAGGTCGCCGACCCGTACGCGCTGGACATCACGCTGACCATCACCCGCGACGGCCGCACGGCCTGGGACGGCAAGGCGTCCACCCGCGAGCTGCACCGGAGGCTGGACGAGCTGGCCGGCTACCTGTTCCGCGCCGACGCCTTCCCCGACGGGGCCGTCCTCGCCACCGGCACCGGTCTGGTGCCCGACCTGCCCTTCACGCTGCGGGCCGGCGACATCGTGACCATCGCCATCGCCGAGATCGGCACCCTGGTGAGCACGGTGGTGGAGGGACCCGACGCCATGCGGGGCTGAGCGCCCTGGTTCCCCCTGCGGGCGGACGCCCGGTCCGCCCCCAGAGGGACGACCGCCGTACGGGGGGCGCCTAACCTCTGCCAGGTGTTGAACGACCATGTCACCTTCCGCCGTGTCAGCGCCGGCATCCTCATCATCGTCGCCCCGCTGCTGCAGGCGGTGGCCGTCGTCGTCGACCCCGGCACCTGGGGGGACGACAGGGAGGCGGTCAGCTTCGGCGACAACCCGGCCCTCGCCCAGACCCAGTCGGTGCTCTACCACTGGAGCTGGATGCTCATGGCCGTCGCCGCCATCGGCCTGGTCCATCTCACCCGGCACCGGGCCACCCGGCTCGGGCACGCGGCCGGCGCGATGACCGTGATCGGCTACATGGCCCTGTCCGGGCTGCTGCTCAGCGACCCCGTCGAGTGGTGGCTGGGCAGGCGCTACCCGCCGGAGGAGACGCAGCGGATCCTCGACGAGATGATGAACCTGCCGGGCGTCGTCTACGGCTTCCAGCTCCCGTGGATGTTCCTCGGCTTCCTCGGCCTGCCGCTGCTCCTCGTCGCCGTGTGGCGGTCCGGCTTCGTCGGCTGGTGGGTGCCGGCGACGGCCACCCTCGGGTACGTGGGGTCGTTCGCGGTCGCGTACGGCCCGCTGACCGCGGTGTTCTGGATCGTCCCCGTCGCCGCGCTCGGCTGGACCGGGCTGAAGGTCCTGCGCATGGGCGACGCGGGCTGGGCCGCGTACTACCGGCCGGCGGTGCGGGGCGACGGCGTCCCCGCGCCCCTCGCCCCCTGACGTCGGCCCGCCCGGGTGCGGACCGGCACCCGGATGCGGACCGACGCCCGGATGCGGAGCGGCGCCTAGATGCGGACCGACACCGTGGACGGCAGCGGAGGCACCATGTGCACCCGCGCCGACCCGATGTCGAAGTAGAGCCCCACCAGCTCCAGCCGCCCCTCGCGCACCTGCTCGTCGACCTTCCGGTAGGTGCGCAGGTTCTCCAGCTGCTGCTGGACGTTGACCCGGCAGAGCTGGTCGAGCGCCCGGGAGTCCAGCGGCCCCTCCGCGGTCTCGATGAACCTCGCCAGGCTGTGGTGCCCGTGCCGCAGCCAGCGGCGCATCCCCGGCAGGCTGCCCGCCTTCACCCCGCCGCTGAGCAGCCCGGCCATCGCCCCGCAACCCGAGTGCCCGCACACGGTGATGGTGTGCACGCCGAGCACCTGCGTCGCGTACTCGATCGCGGCCACCACCGAGTCGTCATGCGGCTCGGCCCCCTTGCGCGGCACCAGGTTGCCGATGTTGCGCACCGTGAACAGGTCACCCGGGCCGCTCGCGGTGATGAGGCTCGGCACCACCCGCGAGTCGGCGCACGTGATGAACAGATGCGTCGGCTGCTGCTTGCGGGCCAGCTCGGTCAGGATCGGCCGTACCAGCGGAGCGGTCCGCCGGTGGAACTCCCTCGCGCCGGCCGTCAGCTGGCACTCGACCGGCGCGCGCGGGCCGTGCTCCGGCTCGTCCTGCGGCCGCCACGAAGGGCGGCGGCGCCGGTGCGCCCACGGCAGCCACCACCGGTCCGGCGTGGCGGGCGGGGTCTTGACCGGGTACATGCGGGCGCCGCTCGCGGCCAGCGCGTACCACTCGTCGTGCAGTTCGTCGATGTCCACCGTGCCGCCCTGCCGTTCGTGGCCCAGCCGCCAGGAGTGAATGGTCTCGAAGGCCGCGTTGTCCATGAAGTCGATGTTCAGGTCGAGGTCCACGGCCACGCCCGCGGGGATCGTGCGCAGCTCGTGCGTGAGCCTGGGCACCCCCAGGAACGTGAGGGAGCCGCAGATCGCGGCGTGCCAGCGGCCGTCCGGCATCTCCCGCACCTTGACCGTCACCCAGGTCAGCCGCCGCAGCGCCAGCAGCGCCGCCAGCGCCAGCCCCGCCAGCACCCCTTCGGCCAGCCCGAGGAGGATCACGGCGCCCATGGTGACGATGTACACCGGCACCTCGCCGTGGCCGTGCACCTTGCGGACGTGGCCCAGATTCACCATCTGCACGCCGATGAACACCAGCAGCGCCGCCAGCGCCTCCATCGGGATGAGCTGGATCGTCCAGCCGAAGCCCAGCGCGAACACCAGCACCCACACGCCGTGCAGGATCGTCGAACAGCGGGTCTGCCCGCCCGCCTGGGCGTTGGCCGTGCTGCGCACGATCACGCCGGCCACCGGCAGGCCGCCCAGCGCGCCCGTGACCATGTTGGCGGCCCCCTGGCCGGTCAGCTCCTGGTCGAGGTCGGCGCGGGGGCCGGAGTGCATGCCGTCCACCGCGACGGAGCACAGCAGCGACTCGACGCCGGCCAGCAACGCGACCAGCAGGACGGCCCCCACGATGTGGTGCCAGTCGCCGTTCGGCAGGACCGGGAAGGCCAGCTCCCCGAAGCTGCCCGACAGGTCGACGCGGGTGACGTCCCACCGGAACACCCACGCCGTCACCGCCGCGACCAGCAGCGCCGCGAGTGGTGCCGGCACCGCCTTGATCTGTTTGGGCAGCCGGGTCCACAGGGCCAGCACCGCGATCGTGAGCAGGCCCACCGCCACCGTGTGGCCGTGCATGGCGGCCACCTGCGAAGGCAGCTCCATGATGTTGGCCAGCGCCGAACGCTGCGGGCTGCCGCCGAGCACGATGTGCAGCTGGGACAGCGCGATCACCACGCCGACGCCCGCCAGCATGCCGTGGATCACGGCGGGGGAGACGGCCAGCGCCGCCCGCGCCGCGCGCAGCAGGCCGAGCAGGAGCTGTACGGCTCCGGCCAACAGGGTGATCATGCAGGTGGCGCGCCATCCGTACGTCTGCACGAGGTCGGCGACCACCAGGGACAGGCCCGCCGCGGGCCCGCTCACCTGGATGGCGGACCCGCCGAGCGCGCCCGCGACGATGCCGCCGACGACGGCGGCGATGAGTCCCGCGGCGAGGGGGGCGCCCGAGGCCATCGCGATGCCCAGGGAAAGGGGCACCGCGATGAGGAAGACCACGAGGGAGGCAGGCACGTCGTACCTGAGAGTCCTCAGGAGGTTACGCTGAGTGTCGCCGGTCATGCGGCAAACCCTAGTGCCCGGGTGGGCCTCCCCTTGGGGGGTCATGAACGGGTTTTACGCAATCCATGGCCTGGTGAGGGCAGCGCGTGTCTACCGGTAGTAGTCGGGAAGATCGTGCTCGGGGGCGCGGCGGCGGCCGCCGTCGCCCTGCCGGGCCCGGCCGTGATCGGGTGCGCCGGGCGCGTCGGTGTACGCCGGCCACCCTGGGGTGTCAGCCGGCGGCTCGGGCCAGGGGGCCTGCGACGGCGGGGCCGCGGTGAAGTCGCCCGTCTCGTACGAGGCGGGCGGCGCCGACAGCACGTCGTCGCGGCCGGAGACCGCCCGCGTGGGCGCGGTCGGGACACCCGCGGCGGGCGACGGGCCCGTCAGCGGGGCGGAGTCGTCGGCCACGGCCCAGCCGGGGCGCACCTCGTACGAGGCCCGCGACGGGGTGGCGGCGGGCTGCTGCGGCTCGAAGCCCGGCCACGAACCGGAGGGCGCCGAGTCGTCGAGGATGTCGGCGACAGGCGCCGCGGGCCAGGAACCGGACGTCGCGGACGGGACCGGGGTGGTCCAGGTCGAGTCGAGCGGGTCGCCCCCCCGGCCATGCGCGGCGGCGGGGAACGGGTCACTGGTGGGCGCGCCGTGGATGGGGGCGACGGGCACGGCCGGAAACGAGCCGCTGCCGGCCGGGGTGAACGCTCCGCCTGCCGGCAGGGTGCCCGGGGCCGTGGTGGACAGCGGGTCCGCCGCCGGAGCCGCGGCCGTCGGAGCGGCCGCAGCGGCGGCCGAGCGGGAACGGCGTGCCGAACGCCGGCTCGTGCCCGGAGCCGAGGCCGGGCCGGTCGAGACAGGGCCGGCCGCCGGGACGGAGGCGGGGGGCGCCGGCCGGGAGCCGGCGGCGAGCGGGTCGGGGCGGCCGGTCGGCGCCACGGGCTGGGCGCCCGCGCCCAGGATGCTCATCACGTCGGGGGTGGGGGCGGCGAACGTCACCGTGCGCTGGTCGGCCAGGTCGGAGGCGGAGGCGGCGGGCCGCTGCACGGGCGCGGGCTCGACCAGGTCGGCCAGTCCGGCGGTGGGAGCGGGCGCCGCGGTGCGGGCGGGACGCTGCGGCAGCGGGGCCTGGATGGTCACCGCGTCGGGATCGGCGGTCGCGGCGGCCTCGCGCCTGCCGGAACGCCTGCGCTCGGCCGGGCGCTGACGCTCGGCCGGGTGGTCGGCCGGCCGGCCGGCGGCCTGATCGGGGGTGCTCTCGGAGTTGCCGTCAACGGGGCGGGAGGCGCCCTTGCGCGCCGCGACCGTGCCGCCGGCGCCGAAGCCGCCCTCGGCCGCGTCGCTGCGGATGGAGGCCCAGAACTCCTCGTCGTCGTCGTCCGAACGGGGGTTGCCCCACTCGTCCACGCCGCGCTTGCCGCGCTGGCCGGTGCGCACCGGCTTGGGCTTGGGCTCGTCGATCGGGCTGAAGTCGGGGCTGAAGTTGGCCATCCGGGGTTCGTGGGCCGCGAACTCGTCGGTGGATCGAGCGTGGGTCTGCTCCTCCTTCTCGATCATCTGCTTGAGCCGTTCCGGGGGAAGCGAGCTCTCCCGGCGGTTCATGGAACGCATGCCCAGTGCCACGACGACGAGCACGAGGAGCACGATAGCGACCAAGCTGACGACGACCGCTGTCATTGCACCACCCTCAAAGCCATGGCCTCCCTGTGGCACCGGTGAGATCGCGCGGCCATCGACGCGATCTGCCCCCTTTGATCACCAGCGCCTGACAATTGGATCTGATTGTGTCGGACCACTGCGAGCGTTGTCACACCCTAAGCCAAGAATTGGTAACGATTATTACCCCTGGTGTTTGATTTCTCACTCGATGTGTACGGCGGTGAGCCGCCCGCGGGCGATGGTCTTGTCCGCGATCTCCTTGAGGACCGCGGAGAGGGGCGCGCCCTGCGCCACCTGGACCCTGCCCTGCAGCGTGTAGACGGTGAAGCGGTAGCTGAGGCCCTTGTCGCACGGGGGCTGGTAGCCGGGCTTGCCGCTCGTCACCCGCGCCTGGGCCGAACCCTCCGGCGGGCTCTCCGAAGCCCCCGGGCCCAACTCGGTCGTGGTGGCCGGGATGTTGTAGAGCACCCACTGCACCGCCGACTCCGACGAGGTGTGGGAGTCGGCCACGATCGCGATCGACCTGGCCTGCGGCAGCGGCTCGCTGGACCAGCGCAGCGGCGGGCTGCCCTGGCGGCCCTCGCACCCGTACTCGCGCGGCAGCGGCTCGCCCTCGCGCAGATCGGGGCTCGACACGTTGATCTCGGCGATCTCCTTGGCCTCCGACCTGCTGATGAAGCCGGCGCAGCCCGACACGAGAAGCACAAGGCCCACCGCCGTCACACTGACGGCGATCCGCCCCACGCGTCCTGTCGTGTTACACAGCCCCATGCCGGATGATGCTACGCGGCTATCGGGCATGCGCCGACCGTTTCGCGAGGGTCGGTGGACGGTAAAGGACGCAAAATCGGCCACAATCGAGGCATGAGGGGGGTGGGCACGGACGCGGACACGACCTTCGGCATCCTCGGGCCGCTCGAGGTGCGGCGGCACGGCCGGGTCGTGGAGGTCTCCGGGCAGCGCCTGCGCACCCTCCTGGGTCTACTCGCCCTGGACGCCGGGGTGACAGTTCCGTTCGACCGGCTGACAGCGGGGGTGTGGGACGACCGCGCACCCGCCGCCGTGGCCAACGCCCTCCAGGCCCTCGCCTCCCGCCTCCGCACCGCCCTGGCCAAACCCCCACCCGCCCACCCGCGTCCCGACACCGCCCCACCGGCCCACGAATGCGTCCCCCGCACCGGCCCCGTCGAGACCGCCGGCCCGGTCGCCCCGCACGCCGGGGACGGGAGCCGGGACACGGCAGCCCGGCAGATCGTGGTGGCGGACCCCACCGGCTACCGGCTGGCTGTCGCCCCCGAGCAGGTCGACGCGCACCGCTTCACCGCGCTCGCCCGCAGCGGACGGTCCGCCCTGACGGCGGGCGACGCTCGTACGGCGGCCGGGACGCTCCGGGCCGCGCTGGCCCTGTGGCGCGGTCCCGCGCTGGCCGACCTGGCCGGCGTGAGCGTGGCCGCCGGCGACATCGCCAGGCTGGAGACCCTCTGGCTGGCCGCCACCGAGGACCGCATCGAGGCCGACCTGCTTCTCGGCCGCCACGCCCATGTGCTCGACGACCTGACGGCGCTGCTCGCCGAACACCGCCTGCGGGAGCGGCTGCACGGCCAGCTCATGCGGGCGCTGTACGGCGCGGGCAGGCGCGTGGAGGCGCTGGCCGCCTTCGAGTCCGCGCGCCGGACGTTCCGCGACGAACTGGGCACCGCCCCCTCACCCCAGCTCACCGACCTGCACACCACACTCCTGCGCGACGACCCCCCTCCCACCCCCGACCGCGAACGCGCCGCCCTCGCCCAGACGCCCTCCGCCGCCCCCGACGCGGCACCTCACACCCCTCCCCACGATCGGACACCCGCCTCCCACCCAGACCCGCTCCCGGCTCCGGACGGCGGGACGGGGCCCGTCTCCGCCCCCGAGCCGCCGTCCCACCTCACCGCCGGGTCGCCTCCCGCCTCCCGCCCCGAGCCGCCGTCCCACCTCACCGCCGGGTCGCCTCCCGCCTCCCGCCCCGAGCCGCCGTCCCACCTCACCGCCGGGTCGCCTCCCGCCTCCCGCCCCGAGCCGCCGTCCCACCTCACCACCGGGTTGCCCCCCGGCTCCCGCCCCGAGCCGCCCGCTCACCCCGGGCCCGCCCGCGCCCTCACCGATCCGTCGCCCACCGCCGGCCCCGAGCCGTTCCCGTCCTCCGCGGTCCCGCCACACCCCCAGCGCTCCGGCGACGGGACGCTTTCGCCGCGTGCGGGGAACCTGCGCGCCCGGCTGACCAGCTTCGTCGGGCGGGAACGCGACGTCGACCACACCGGCGAACTGCTGTCGGGCCACCGCCTGGTCACCGTGCTCGGCCCCGGCGGGGCGGGCAAGACGCGGCTCGCCATGGAGGCGGCCGAGACGATGGGCGACGCGATGCCCGACGGGGTGTGGCTGGCCGAGCTGGCCGCGGCCACCGACGCGGCCGGCGTGACCCAGAGCCTGATCGGCGCTCTCGACGTGCGTGACGGCATCAGCGCCGCCCCGTCTCTCGGCGCCGCACCGCTGGAGCCCGTCGACCGGCTGGTCAGGGCGCTGCACGGCAAGCGGCTGCTGGTCGTGCTGGACAACTGCGAGCACGTGGCCGAGCACGCCGCGTTCCTGGCGGAGCGGGTGCTCGCCGAGTGCCCCGGTGTGAAGATCCTGGCCACCAGCCGCGAACCCCTCGGCATCACCGGTGAGATCACCTGGATCCTCCCGCCGCTCGCCGTGCCGCCCGCGGGCGCCGGCGCGGCGCAGGCGGCGGACTATCCGGCCGTGCGCCTGTTCGCCGACCGGGCCGCGGCCGTACGGCCCGGATACCGGGTGGACGACGACGCGGCGGCCGTTATGAGCATCTGCCGCGCCCTCGACGGGCTGCCGCTGGCCATCGAACTGGCCGCCGCGAGGCTGCGGTCCATGACGGCCGAACAGCTCGCGGCGCGGCTCGGTGACAGGTTCCGGCTGCTGAACGGGGGCAGCCGCACCGCCCAGCCGCGTCACCGGACGCTGCGCTCCCTCGTCGAATGGAGCTGGGAACTGCTCGGCGACGACGAACGCGTCCTGGGGCGCCGCCTGGCCGCCTTCGCGGGCGGCGCCACGCTGGAGACGCTGGAGCAGGTCTTCGGCGACGTGCTCGACCCGCTGTCGCGCCTGGTCGACAAGTCGCTGGTGGTGTACGACGCGGGCAGGTACCGGATGCTGGAGACGATCCGGGCCTACGCCGCCGAACGTCTCACCGAGTCCGGCGAGGAGGGCGCCGTACGCCAGGAGCACGCCCGCCACTTCACCGGGCTGGCCGAGGCCGCGGAGCCGGTGCTGCGGACGGCCGCCCAGCTCGACGGGCTGGGCCGGCTCACCGCCGAGCACGAGAACCTGTCGGCCGCGCTGCGCTGGTCGCTCGACCGCGGCGAGCCGGAGCTGGCGCTGCGGCTCGTCGGCGCGCTCGGCTGGTACTGGTGGCTCAAGGGGCACCGGCTGGAAGGCGCGACGCGGGCCCGAGAGGTGCTGGCCGCCACCCCGGGCTCCGACCCCGGGCTGCGCGCACTGGCGCTGGCCGTCCACGGCATCAACGCGGTGGGCGCGGCCATGACGTTGGAGGAGAGCCGCGACTCGATGCGGGAGCTGCGCCGGCTGCTCGGGTCCGTGCGCGAGGCGCACCCGATCGTCGCCATGGCCGTGCCGTCGCTGGTCCTGTACGGGGTGGAGGAGCCGGGCGACGACCGCCACATCGACGAGATGGTGCGGCACACCGACCGGTGGGCGAGCGCGACGGGCCTGATCTTCCGCGCGCTGCTGCACTACGCGGCCGGGCGGATCGAGGAGAGCGGGCGCGACAGCCGCGAGGCGTTCGAGCGCTACCGGGAGACGGGCGACCGGTGGGGGATGGGCACCGCGCTCGGCACCCTGTCGGACGTCCACCTCCTGCGCGGCGAGGCCGAACAGAGCGTGCGTGTCATGCGTGAGGCGTTGCGCCTGATGGACGAGTTGGGGGCGGTCGAGGACACCGCGTACATGCGGGCCAGGCTGGCGCTCGCCCTCAACCTGCTGGGCCGGTGGGCGGAGGCGGACTCGCTGCTGGGCGAGGCGGAGCACATCGTGACCACCCTCGGCGACGGTGTCGGCGAGGCGGGCGTACGGGGGGCGTGGGGGGAGTTCGCCCGGCATCGCGGCGACCTGGAGAGCGCCCGGCGGTACTACGCCCAGGCGCTGGCGCTCATGGACGACCTCGTCGCCACGCCGCCGCAGATGGTCTCGGCGGTCAACTCGTCGCTCGCGCTGCTCGCCGTCCAGGAAGGGGATCTGCCGCGGGCCAGGCGGATGGCGGTGCGCGCCCTCCGCCAGGCCGAGGGCGCTCGGGACGCGCAGGCCCTCGGGAGCGCGGTCATCGTCTGCGCCGGGCTCGCGCTGGCCGAGGGTCGCGCGGAGGAGGGGGCGACGCTGCTCGGTGGCGCGCAGGCCATCAGGGGCACCACGGCGGTGGTCGAGTGGGACCATGTGCGGATCGTCGAGGTTGCCGAGGCCGCGCTCGGCGGGAGCGGGCTGGCCCACCACCTGGAGCGCGGCCGGAAGCTGGATCGTGCGGACGTGGTGGCCATGGCCCTCGGCGTGTGACCATCCGCGACGGGCGTGTCAGCGCCCGCGGCCGGTGTGTGAGCAGCCGCGACGTTCTCCGCGGCGGGGAACGGGTCGCCGTTCCCCGCCGTGCGGACGTCGCGGCGGGCGGGCCGCGTGGGTGGGGCCGGGGTCAGACGTGGCTCCGGAAGACCCTGATGGCCAGCGGCGCGAACACCGCCATGAAACCGGCCGACCACAGCAGCGCCACCAGCATCGGACCGGCCACCTCGCCGCCGATCAGCAGGCCGCGGATGGCGTCGGCCAGGTGGGTCACCGGGTTGACGTCGGACCAGGCCTGCAGCCAGGAGGGGAACGTGGCCGACGGCACCAGGGCGCTGCTCGTGAACGTCAGCGGCATCATCAGCGAGAAGGAGAACATCTGCACCTTCTCGGGGTTGGACGCCTTGAGGCCGATCACCACCGACATCCACGACATCGCCAGGGCGACCACCACGAGCAGGGCCAGCGCCCCCAGCAACCCGGCCACGCTGGTCGTCACCCGGAACCCCAGCACCATGCCGAACCCCACCAGCAGCGCGAACGCCCACACCTGCTTGAAGGTGTCGGCGATCACCCGGCCGGCCAGCGGCGCGGTGCGCGCGATCGGCAGGCTGCGCAGCCGGTCGAAGACGCCCTTGGTGATGTCGGTGTTGAGCCCGATCGCCGTGGACAGCGTGTAGAACAGGGCATTCTGCACCAGCAGGCCGGGCAGCGCGAACTGCAGGTAGTCGCCCGTCGAGCCGGAGATCGCCCCGCCGAACACGTAGGTGAACAGCAGCAGGAACATGATCGGCTGGATGCTGAGATCGAGCAGCTCCCATGGGTTGTGCTTGATCTGCACCAGGCTCCGCCAGGCGAGCGTCATCGTCTGCTGGACGGTCGCGGCCGGCCCCACGCGCCTGGCCGCGACGGGCGGCGCGGTCGTCGTCACGGCGGTCATACGAGAGCCTCCTCGGCCTTGGTCTCATCGGGGGCGGTCTCCTCGGCGCGGTGCCCGGTCAGCGCCAGGAACACCTCGTCGAGCGTGGACTTGCGCAACGCCAGCTCCGAGGCGACGACGCCCAGGTCGTCGAGGCGCCGCACGATGGCCGGGACCACGGCCGGGTCGTGCACGGAGGCGGTCACCGTGCCGCCCGCCGTCTCGGGGACCGTGTCGATGACGTCGGTGACGACCTTGACCACCAGCTCCAGATGCTCCCCGCTGAGCGGCCGCACCTCCAGCACCTGGGCCCCGGTGGTCGCCTTGAGCTGGTCGGAGGTGCCCGACGCGATCACCCGGCCGTGGTCGAACACCACGATGTCGTCGGCGAGCTGGTCGGCCTCCTCCAGGTATTGGGTGGTCAGCAGCACCGTCACCCCGTCGGCCATCAGCCCGCGCACGACCGCCCACAGCTCGGTGCGGCTGCGCGGGTCGAGGCCCGTGGTGGGCTCGTCGAGGAACAGCACCTGTGGCCTGCCGACCAGGCTCGCCGCCAGGTCGAGCCGCCTTCGCATGCCGCCCGAGAAGGTCTTGGCGGCCCGCCCGCCGGCCTCGGTCAGGTCGAACCGCTCCAGCAGCGCCGCCGCCCGCGCCCTGGCCTCGGCCCGTGACATGCCGAGCAGCCGGCCGATCATCATCAGATTCTCGACACCGGTGAGCATCTCGTCGACCGCGGCGTACTGCCCGGTCAGGCCGATGAACGAGCGGACCTGGTGGGCCTGGCGCCGGACGTCGAACCCCAGCACCGTCGCCCTGCCGGCGTCGGGGGCGAGGAGGGTGGCGAGGATCCGCACGGCGGTGGTCTTGCCCGCGCCGTTGGGGCCGAGCACGCCGAGCAGCCTGCCGGGAGGCACCACGAGGTCGACGCCGTCGAGGGCCTTGGTCTCGCCATAGTGCTTCACGAGGCCCTCGGCCTCTATCGCGTAGCGCATGACTCCCCTTCAGTGGTTGTGCTCCCACTGTGGCGTACGCCACTGACATTTCCCTGACCGCAGTGCGGACGCCGCTGATAGATCGCTGACGTGCCGCGCGGCTTAAGCTGGGATTCGTGACACTTACTGGCCCGCTCCGCGAACCGGCGCACCGCGTCTCGCCGAAGGCCGTCAAGCTCTGGCTGCTGGAGGCCCTGATCGCGTTCGTGATCATGGTCGGTGGCTCCTGGCTGGTCGCGTCCTGGGTCGGCGGCAGCGACTGGTCGTGGGTGCCGGGCTGGTTCGCGACCCGCCCGTGGGTGCTGCCCGTGGGGGTGGCGGTGCTGCTGACGCCGTTCCTGGTGGCGGAGCCGTTCGTGCGCTACGCGGTGCACCGGTGGGAGCTGTCGGGAGACGTCGTGTACGCGCGGACCGGATTCCTGACCAGGGAGTGGGTGTTCGTGCCGGTGAGCAGGATCCAGACGGTGGACAAGGCGCAGGGCTGGCTGGAGCGGATGCTCGGGCTGGCCACCCTCGAGATCCGCACCGCCTCGCACGCGGGCTCCTCGACGATCCAGGGACTCGACTTCCACGTGGCGGCCGGACTGGCCGAGCAACTGGCGCACCGGGCCGAAGAGCTCAGGGACGACGCCACGTGACCGGCCCGGCCGAACCCCCCGAGACCCCCCGCCCGAAGAGCCCCACCCAGCAGGACCCCGCGCCGCACGGCCCTGCACCTCAGGGCCCTGCACCTCAGGGCCCTGCACCTCAGGGCCCTGCACCTCAGGGTCCTGCACCTCAGGGTTCTGGGCCTCAGGGTCCTGTGTCGCACGGTTCTGGGCCTCGGGGGCCTGGGCCGCACGGTGCTGTCCCTTCCGAGGTCGGTGCGCCGCCGTACGGGCCTGTTCCGCCCGCGTACGCGCCGGGGTCCGCGTACGCTCCGGGAGCGGCCCCTCCCGGGCCGGGGCCGGGTGGGCGGGCGCCGCAGCGGCTGAGTCCGAAGGTGCTGTTCATCGACCCGGTGCGCATGCTGCCCAACCTGCTCGTGCCGCTCGTCGGCGTGCTGTTCGTGGGCGGCTTCTCCGGCTCGTCGTACCTGTGGGCCGCCGCGGGCGCGGTGGGTGCGGTGGTGTTCGCGCTGATCAGGTGGATCACGTTCACGTACGAGATCGTGGGCGACCGGCTGGAGATCAACCGTTCGCTGATCAGCCGGTCGCTGCGCACCATCCCGCTCGAACGGGTACGGGGCGTCGACGTGTCCACCCCGCCCCTGCACCGGCTGCTCGGCCTGGCCATCCTGAAGATCGACACGGGGGCGAGCGGCGGCGACGAGGAGGGCAAGCTCGACGGCGTCACCCTGGAGGAGGCCGAACGGCTCAAGACCCTCCTGCTGCGCCGCGTGGCCGTCGCCAGGGCCCGGGCGGGCGCGGGCGCAGCACCGGGCCCGGCCGGCGCGGGAGAGGCCGCAGGCGCCGTCAGGGGGCCCGCCATGGAGGCCGGGCCCGGGGCGCCGGGCGGTGTCGCGGACGTACACGGGGCACCGGCGCAGGAGATCCACGTCCCGTCGGAGCGGACGATCATCACCGTGCCCCGCAGGTGGCTGCTCTACGGGCCGCTGTCCGGCGCGTACCTCTTCACACCGTTCGCCCTCGCGGGCGGCGCCATCGGACTGGCGTTCCAGTGGGGCAACGAGCTGGGCGTCGGCCAGGACGCCGCCTGGCAGGCGGGGCAGTGGCTCTGGGACCGGCCCTACCTGCTGCTGATCGCCGTGTTGCTGCTGGTGGTGGCCATGCCGTTCGTGGGCGGTGTCATGTACGCGGTGTTCAACTGGGACTTCCGGCTGAAGGACCGTGACGGCTACCTCGTGGCGGAGCGCGGGCTGATCAACCGGCGCAGCGTCTCGCTGGAGGCCAGGCGGGTGCGCGGCTACGAGATCGTGGACGGCCTCGTCGAACGCCGGGCCGGGGTGGTGCGGGCCTGGGCCATCGTGACGGGCCTCGGAGACTCCTCGACGCGAGGCCAGCTCCTGCCCGTCGTGCCCCGGAAGGTCGCCATCGAGGTGACGGCCGGGGCGATCGGGCCGTTCCGTGCCGAGCTGCGCCCGCACCCGCCCGTGGCACGCCGGCGCCGCCTGTTCAGGGCGGTGGCGCCGTGGCTGGCGTTGGGCGTCCCCGCCCTGGTGGCGGCCGTGGCGACGGGGAAGCCGGCGTGGTGGGTCCTCGCCGTGCTCCTCCTCGGGCCGGCGGGCCTGGGGGTGCCGCTCGGCATCGACCGCTACCGGTCGCTCGGGCACGGCTACGACGGGGCCCGCCTGTCGGTCCGCTCGGGGTCGCTGCGGCGCAAGCAGGCGGTGGTGGAACGGCGGGCCGTGGTCGGCTGGCGGCTGAAGCAGACGTGGTTCCAGCGGCAGGCCGGGGTCTACACGCTGATCGCCGGAGTGGGCGCGGGCGAGGGCGGCTATCCGGCGGTCGACGTCTCGGCCGAGCAGGCCAGAAACTTTCCCGCCGAGGTCACCCCCGAATGGCTGGCGCCGTTCATGGAGGGGCCGCGGCGGTAGTCCCCGGGCCGCGTGTCCTCGGTTTCGTCGATGACGCTTCAGGCGGCGGTACGTCCTCCTGGACGTACCGCCGCCTGATGGCCGGGTCAGTCCTGGCGGCGGGCGCCGAACATGATCTCGTCCCAGGTGGGCACCGAGGCGCGGCGGCCCCTCGAACCCTTGCGCGGCTGGCGGGCCGCCGGGGCGGGCGGGGGAGAGGGCACGGGCACCGGGGCCTCCTTCGCGGGGGCCTCCTTGCCCTTGTCGCCCTTGCCGGAACCGCCCTTGCCGCCGGCGTCCTTGGCCGTGTCGTCCCTGCCGGGGCGCGCCGCCGGCACCGTCGCCGCGGCCGGTGCCGGTGCCGGCTTCGGCTTGGGCGCGGGCGGCTTGGCGACCGGCTCGGGCGCGGCGGCCGCGGGTGCCGGTGCTGCCGCGGCAACCTCGCTCTCGGCAACCTCGCTCTCGGCAACCTCGCTCTGGGTGGCCTCGCTCTGGATGGCGTCGTTCTCGGTGGCGTCGCTCTGGGTGACCGCGCTCTCGGTGGCCGCGCCCTGGGGTGCCTCCACCTCGGGCACCCTCGTCGCGGGTGTCCCTGTTACGGGCGCTGCTGCCTCGGACGCCTCCGCCTTCGGCGCCTCGGCCTCGGACGCCTCCGCCTTCGGCCTCTCGACCTGGGGTGCTTCGGCCTGGGATGCCTCCGCCTTCGGCGCGTCGGCCTTCGGCGCTTCGGCCTGGGGTGCCTCCGCGCTGGGGGCCGGGGCGGCGGCTGCGCCGGCCTCGGGCGCCTGCGACGTGGTGACCTCGGTCACCTCGGTCGCCTTCGGCGTGGCCGGGGCAGGCTCGGTCGTCGCTGACTCGGCCGGTCCGGACTCGGCCGCCGTCACGGGCGCAGTGTCACGACCCTTCGTGTCAGGGACCGTCGTGTCAGCGGCCGTCGTGTCAGCGGCCGTGATCTTGGGAGCAGGCGCGTCAGGAGCAGGTGCGTCGGCAGTGGTGGGCTCGGGTGTGGCCGGCTCCGCCTGGGGCGACTCGGCCGCTGCGGCCGACTCGGCGCCCGGGGCCGGAGGCTGGGCCTGGGGCTGGGGCGTCTCCGGCTCGGGTCCCTGGGTGACGGCGTCCGGTTGCGGAGCGGCTGCGGTCTCCGGTGCGGCCTGTGCCTGCTCGGGTGCCGTTGTGGTCGCCTCGGCGGCGGGTCCGGCGGTCGGCGCGGTAGCCGGGGCCGCGTCCTCGGCCGCGGCGTCGGCGTCGGCGGACCGCGACGGCGATGCGGCCGGGGTGTCGGCGGGCTGTGCCGGCGTCGTGGTGTCGGCCCGCTGTGATGGCGCCTCGGTCGTGGTGTCGGCCTGCTGCGCCGGTGAACCGGCCGGGGTCGCGGCGGGCGCCGGTGACTCGTCGGGCGGCGTCGCGGGCGCGGCCTGGCTCACCGTGTCCGGCTGGAGCCCGTTCGGGGTGCCGGTGGTCGACGGCGTGTCCCGCGCCTCGGGAACGTCGGTGTCCGCACCCGCAGGCGTGTCCGTGGCTCCGGGTGAGTCAGGGAGCGCAGGCGTGCCGGCGGGCACGGGCGCGGCCGGTGCGCCGGTGGCGGAGGGCGTCTGCTCCTCGACGCCCGTGACGGTGCGCGCCGGCTCCCCGGTGACCGGTGTCGGCGTCTCCGAGGGGAAAGCGGGTACGGGCGCCGCCTGGGCGGGAGGCTCGGTGTGTGCCGGTGGGGTGTGCGCCGGGGCGGTGTGCTGGGGCTGGGTGTGTGCCGGGCCGGGGTGCGACGCGGGCGCGAGGGACGACGGCTCCTCCTCGTGAGGTGCCGCGGCGGTGGGCGACGGCTCGTCCGGCCGGGGGGTCGTGGCGGTGGGCGCCTGCTGGGAGGCGTCATGGGTCGCCGGGGCGTAGAAGGCCTCGGCCTCGCGGGCGCCACCGCGCTCCTCCGTACGGCTCAGGCCGAAGTCCGGAGGCCAGGCCGCGGGCGCGCCGCCGCGGCGGGCGGCGTCACCCGGCCGCAGGTGACCGGCGTCACGGGCGGGCTCGGACGATGAGGCGGCACCCGCACCGGAACCGGCGTCACGCGGTGGAGCGGCCGGAGTCGCCGAGGCGGCGGGCGGGGCAGGAGAGGTGGGAGAGAACGGCGAAGCGGGGTCACGCGGGGCGGCCGGCTCGGACGGGAAGGCCGGGCGGCGGTCCGGGGGCGTGCCCGGAGACCGCTGCAACGGCGGCGGTCCGAAGTCGGCGGTCCGCGGCTCGCCGCGCGACGGCCCGTGGTGCCCGACGGCGGGCTCCTCCGGTTCCCTGCGCGCCACCGGCGGGAACGGCAGCGGGTCCGAGCCGAGCGGCGGCACCGGCTGCAGCTTGGCCACGCGCGGCGTGAACGGCGTGACCGTGGTGTCCTCAACCGGAGGACTGGGGTCGAAGTCGGCCGACGACAGCCGCATGGCCTCGTCGTCGTGGGGCGTGACGTGGCGGCGGCGCGGGTCGAACAGCCACTCGGCGTGCCGGGTGTGACCGTTCCAGACGTAGCCGAGCTTGACCCGCCACAGGCCGTCGTCGCGCTTGGCGGAGTCCCAGTCGATCTCGTCGGTGGGCACGCCGCGCCGGGTGAGGCGCTCCGCGACGAGCTCGCCCAGGGTCGGGCCGGCCGATGACTCTCCGGGCATCCGCACGGCCACGCGCTGCGCCTGCTGGGCGACGTACTCGCGTTCCTGCAGCACCGGCCCCTCGAACCAGCGCACGCGTTCGACCGGGATGCCGGCGGTAGCGGCGATCTCTTCCGCGGTCTCTCCGGCGCGGATGCGCGCCTGGATCTCCTTGGGGCGCAACGGGCTCTCCACTTCGATCTCGTACTGCCCGAGACGGGAGAAGTTGCCGCGGACGGCAGCACGGAGCCGGTCGTCCACGGGAAGTGTGAAGCGTGTACCCCGCCCGGCAGTCGCCAGCACGAGATAGGTGCCGTCCTCACTCACCGCGACGAGTCGGAGCTCCTGCATGCGAGTCCCTTCGTCAGCGTGCTCAATCTTCCCCCGGACCCTTGAGTCTCTCGCGTGTGCCGGTTGCCTGCCAGCACCGTACCCGGCATGTCCGAACATCGCCTTCATGGGATAGCCCCCGGGCGATGTGACGCCGGTCACATTTGGCGATTCCATCCCCATCAGAGCTCTCCGGCCCGGAGAGTCCCCGACGGATTCTGTCGGACTAGGGCGTGTGACGCACCGTGGTCGGCCGAAAACGCCGAAAACGCCGGACGCGTCGGTCGCGCCGGACGCGCGAGCGAGGCGCCGGTGACGGGGACGCCGGCGCGTTCGAGCCGCCGCACGGCCGTCGACAGGGCGGCGGAGCCGGCTCCGTCGACGGCGAGCGTCGCCACGGCGGGTCTCCTGGCGTGCCTGCGCACCCAGTCGAGCCCGGCGACGACGTCCGACAGCGTGCCCGTCCCGCCGCAGCCCAGCACGCGGACCGAGGCGAGCCTGGCCCGGGGCGCCGCCCCGTGGACCCGCCCCGCGGCCTGGCGGGCCACCCGCGTGCCGTGGCCGGTGCAGTCGCCGCCGGTGCCGCCGGTGGCGTCGAAGGCGTGCCACGCCCGGTCGCCGAAGTCGCCGTGGGCCGGGTCCAGGCCGCTGTCGACGACGTACACGGTGATCCCGGGTCCGTCCGCCGCACCGGCGGGAAGCCGATGCGGGCCGGGGACGGGCAGGACCAGCCGGTCGGGCTCCAGGGCGCGCACCCGTGGGTCGGCGGCCAGTTCGGCCGCCTCGGCCGCGGTGAGCCACGTGGCGAAGCCGGGCAGCGCCGCCGTGTAGTAGCGGCGCACCCGCCAGCGCACCTCGCCGACGAGGTCGCGGGCGGCGGAGCGGTCACGGGCGGTGACGAGGTAGGCGCGGGAGGGTTCGTTCGCGGCGGGCCGGCCGGCCAGCCCGGAGGCCGGCGTCATGGCGAGGGGCACCGCGGTGGTCACGGCCGTCGCGACCGCCGTCGCGGCGGCCGCGGCGAGGTAGACGGAGGGCAGGCCGAATCGTCGGGGCACGAGCCAGAAGGGTGCCTGTCACGTACGTCACAGGAACAACGGGACACGCGCCCGCGTCTATTCACGAGGAAGCTCTTTACCCGGCGCATGACGAACGGCGCCCGTGAGCGATCCCACGACACACACACCACGAAAGGGGACTGGTCCCAGGCATGGGCGGCGAGCAGCGGAACTTCGAGCTGAGCGTGCCGCAGATCGGGGGAAGCGCCCTTGCGGCGGTGACGGCGGCGGTGGCGGCCTCCTATCTGGGGGTCGCGGGCACGGTGATCGGCGCCGCGGTGATGAGCGTCGGCACCACGATCGGCACCGCCGTCTACACGCACTACCTCAAGCGCACCGGTGACAAGGTCAAACAGCGCACGGTCATCGTCTGGCGGCGGGACGGGGAGGAGCCCGAGGGCGCGACCGAGGGCGAGGGCCAGGGTGAGCCGGCGACGGCCGTCCACGCGACGGCCCGCGACGCCACTCCCGCCAACGCGGAGGACGCGGAGGACGCGGAGGACGCGGGGAAGGACGCGCCGACCCTGGTGATGGAGCGGCCGGTGCCGGCGGGCCCGTCGCGCGGCGGGCTGCCGTGGGTCAAGATCGCCGCCGTCGCCGCGCTGGTGTTCGCGATCAGTATGGGGGGCATCCTGGCCTACCAGGGGCTGACCCAGGCCACGGTGCACGAGCAGGTCACCGGCCAGACACCGAAGAAGCGGCCCGACCCGGCGCCCGAGCGCGAGGAGCGGCGGTCCGAGGAGCCCGCGGCGCGGACCGGAACGGCTCCGGCGGCCCCGTCCGCGACGCCGACGCCGACCGCCACGCGCACCGCCACCCCCACGCCGGCTCCCACGACGTCCGCCACCCCGTCGGCGACGCCCTCGCCCACCCGCGACACGGCGCAGCCGTCCGCACCGGCGACCGAGGCGCCGACGCAGGACCCCGGGGAGACGGGGGCGCCTGCCGTGACGGAGCCCGCGCCGCAGGTCAGCGAGCCGGACGCGGACCCGGAGGCGAGCACGGAGGCGGACACGGACCCGCTCCCGCGGTGAGTCAGCCAAGGACGCGGTCGAGGTAGGCGTTGCCGAACAGCCGGCCGGGGTCCAGCCGGTCGCGCAACGCGACGAAGTCGGCGAAGCGCGGGTAGACCCTGGCCAGGTACGCGGCGTCCCGGGTGTGCAGCTTGCCCCAGTGGGGCCTGCCCTCCAGCCGCGTCATGATCTCCTCGACGCCCTCGAAGTACGCCCCATGCGGCGTCGGCCGGTACATGTGGCACGCCACGTATCCGGTCGGCCGCCCGTACGCGGTGGACAGCCACGCGGAGCTGGGCGGCGTCACCCGCACCTCCACCGGGAAGGTGATCCGCCACCCGGCGCGCTCGACCAGGTCGCGTGTCTCGCGTAGCGCCCGGCCGAGGTGCTCGCGCGGCACGGCGTACTCCATCTCCAGGAAGCGCACCTCCCGCCGCGAGGTGAAGACCCGGTACGAGACGTCCACGGCCTCGGAGTCGGCCAGCGCCGCCGCGCTGAGCGCGTTGATCCGGGGGATCAGCCCGGGCAGGCAGGCGCCCGCGGCGCAGGCCAGGCCGAAGAGGGTGTTCTCCAGGAAGACGTTGTCCAGCCAGTGCTTGACCGCGCCGGGCGGCCGGGCCGGCCCGGGGTCGCGGTTGCTGGTCTTGACCAGGCACGCGTCGGTGTGCGGCAGCCAGAAGAAGTCGAGGTGCTCGTCGGCGGAGGCGATCTCGTCGAGGCAGCCGAGCATGCCGCTCAGCGTGGCCCGCCGCCGCCTGTTGCGCAGCAGGAACGCGGGCTCCACCCGCAGGGTGACCGCCGTCAGCACCCCGAGCGCGCCCAGCCCGACCCGGGCGGCGTCGAACAGGTCCTCGCCCGGTGCCGCCGTCACGACCGAGCCGTCGGCGAGCACCAGCTCCAGCGCGCTGACCTGGTCGGCGAGGCCGCCGGTGTCGCGGCCGGTGCCGTGCGTGCCGGTCTGGATGGCGCCGGCGACCGTCTGCTCGGTGATGTCGCCCATGTTGGCCAGGGCCAGGCCCCGCTCGTGCAGGAGCTCGTTGAGCGCCTTCAGCGGTGTGCCGGCGAGCACGGTGACCTGGTCGCCGGTGATCGAGCGGACGCCGGTCAGCGCCGTAGGGCGCAGCATGATGCCGTCGGTGAGCGCCACGTCGGTGAAGGAGTGGCCGGTGCCGACCATGCGCACCCGCCGCCCGCCGGCGGCGGCGTCGCGCACCGCGCGCACCACCTCGTCGGTGGAGGCGGGTGTGCGGACCTCGGAGGGGCTGGCCGTCTGGTTGCCTGCCCAGTTCGTGAACAGCATGGCCCCTCCGAGGCTCGTTCCGACTAAACGTGAACGATACTCAGTTTTCCCAGCCCTGCGGAAGCGGGAAGACGTCGCCCGGCTTGAGGTCGTGCTTCTTGACGATGTCGGACACCTTGACCAGGTGGTAGCCGCGGCCCTGCAGCGTCTTGACGATGGAGGGCATCGCCTCGACGGTCTGCTTCACCCAGTCGTGCATGAGGATGATGCCGTCCCGCTCGGCCACCTCGAGCGTGGCCTTCTTGATGGCCTCCGCGTTCTTGGTGTCCCAGTCGCGCGAGCCGGCCGTCCACAGGATGACCGGCATGTCGAACTCGGCCGCGACCTCCGTCACCTGCAGGTCGGCCAGTCCGTACGGCGGGCGCAGGAGCTTGGGCTCGACGCCCGCGGCCTTCTTGATCTCGTCCTGCGTCTTCTGGATCTCGCTGCGGATGGCCCACGGCTCGATCTCGGTGAACTTGGGGTGCTTGTAGCTGTGGTTGCCTACGTCGTGCCCCTCCTGCACCATGCGCTTGACGAAGGAGGGCCGGCTCTTCACGTACTGGCCCTCGAGGAAGAACGTCGCCTTGGCGTCGTACTTCTTCAACGTGTCGAGCAGGGTGCCGGCGTACTTGCCGGGCCCGTCGTCGAAGGTCAGTGCGATGCACTTGACCTGCGTGCAGTCGACGGCCTTGGCCGTCTTCTTCGTGGCGGCCGCCTTGCCGCCCTGGGGAGGAGTGGTGTCGGCCAGCGCGGGTGCCGGGATGAGGGCGAGCGTGACAGCCGCGATGGCCAGGAGTGAACTGCTTTGTCGGGACATACTAGTCGTATCCAATGTGAAGGGTGTTGCGAGGGATGTCTCGACCGTAGCGGATCAGGGTTTGCCGGGTGAAGCCGCGTCGGGAATCCTCAGCAAACCCGAACCTCCGACACCCACAACGACGGCGACCGCCGCGGCGGCCAGCGCGAAGCCGTAGGCGTTGGACGCGCCGAACGCCTCGGTGAGCCGGCCGCCGGCCCACGCGCCGATCGACACGCCCAGCCCGATCGAGGTCGAGATCCACGCCATGCCCTCGGTGAGCAGCGACGACGGCACCAGCCGTTCGGTCAGCGAGAAGCCGGTGATGAGCGTCGGCGAGATGGCCAGGCCCGCCATGAACAGCGCCACGGCCATCACCCGCGCGTCGCCGATGAAGGCGATCGGCAGCAGCCCCACCGCGAACACGCCGAGCGCCCGGACGAACCGCCCGCGCAGCGAGATCCGCCAGCGCCGTGACCCGAACCACAGTCCCGACACCATCGACCCGCCCGCGAACGCCGCCAGCAGGAACCCGGCGGCGCCCTTGACGCCCTCCTCCTCGGCGAACGCCACCGTGATCAGGTCGACCGAACCGAACACCGCCCCGAGTGCCAGGTAGACGCATGACAGCAGGGCGATGCCGGGGATCAGGATCGGGGTGCCGCCGCCACCGCCGCGGTCCGCCCGCACCGGCGGCTGGGTGCGCCGCTGGGCCGCCAGCGCGAGCGAGCCGCCCAGCATGGACACCAGCGCGACCAGCAGCCCCGCGTACGGGTTGATCGCGGTGGCCAGCACCGTGACCAGCGCGGGGCCGGTGACGAAGATGACCTCGTCGGCCACCGACTCGAAGGCGAAGGCGGTGTGCAGCCGGGCCGAGCCGCCGTGCAGCGCGCTCCAGCGGGCCCGCACCATCGAGCCCAGCGACAGGGAGGTCGCGCCCACCAGCAGGCCGGCGGCGTACAGGGTCCACTGGGGCAGGTCCAGTCGGGCGCACAGCATGAGCCCGGCCAGCGCGAGCGCGTTGACGACGGCGAACGGCACGATCACCCGGGCCTGGCCGAACCGGTCCACGAGCCGGCCGGACAGCGGGGCGGCGACCGCGAACGCGAGGTTGGTGGTGGCGGCGACCGCGCCGGCCATGGCGTAGGACTCGGTGAGCGCGGTGATGAGCAGGACGATGCCGATGCCGAGCATGGACATCGGCATCCGGCCGATGAACCCGGCCAGCACGAACCCTTTGACGCCGGGCCCGTCGAACAACCCCCGGTAAGGCCCGACCACGTACTTTCCTCCTGTCACACTACGTGCTTACCTTTACGTGCCGTATGTCCGAACGGCAAGTGGTTTTCCCGCTGTTTCCGCTAACCTTTCGCGAGTGCCAGGTCTTCCTTCGCTGCGCGCCGTGCTGCTCATGGTCGCCGCCGTGGTCGTGCTGACCGTGGCCGGCGGGGCGGTGGCGGTGGTCGTGGGAGACGACCTCTTCCGCACGGCCCGCGAGACCCCCGAGCAGCCCTTACGCCGGGCCGAGCCGCAGCGGCAGCCCGAGCGGCTCGACCGGCTCGTCCCCACCACCGCCCCGGTCAACGACCGGGCCGCCGACTTCGGCGCCGGCGGCCCCGGTGTCACCCCCACCCCGCCCCACGTGCTCGCCATCGCCCGCGGCGAGGTGCTCAAGCGGACCCGCCACGCGCTGTCCGGGATCAGGCACGTGCAGAAGATCACCGTGGTCGACGCCGGCACGGTCAAGGTGTCGGGCACCGCACTCAACCTGCTCGCCGTGGACCCCGCCGAGTTCCGCTCCTGGACGCCCAAGGCGGTCGCCGACCAGCCGGCCGTGTGGAGCGCGCTGGCCAGGGGCGAGTTCGTCGCCGAGTCGGCGGCCGCGCGGCGGCTCGGCCTGGTGCTGGGCGCCGACTACCAGATCGATGGCGGCCCGAGGCTGCGCCTGGCCGCCTCGGCGCCGCTCGGGCTCAAGGGCATCGACGGGCTGGTCAGCGCCGAACTGGGCGGCAGGCTCGGCCTGGCGAAGGGGGTCGCGGTGCTGCTCCACGGCACCAGGCCGGACATCAGCCCCGCGAGCGTGCGGCGGCTGCTCGGCTCGGGCGCCCAGGTGCTCTCGCTCACCGCCGCGGCCCCCAAGCCCCGGACCAGCCGGCAACAGGACCGGCAGCCGCACAACCCCGTCGCCGCCAACCGGCCCACCAGCTACCTCGACCTCTACAAGCAGTCGGCCACCCGCTGCCCCGGCCTGTCGTGGACCGTGCTCGCCGCGATCGGCCAGGTGGAGAGCTCGCACGGCCGCAACAACGGGCCCTCCAGCGCGGGCGCGCTCGGACCGATGCAGTTCATGCCCGCCACCTGGAAGGCGTACGGCGTGGACGGCGACGGTGACGGCAAGGCCGACATCTGGAGCCCGTACGACGCGGTGCCCGGAGCCGCCAACTACCTGTGCGCCAACGGCGCCGGCAAGGGCGGCGAGAAGCTGCGCAAGGCGATCTGGTTCTACAACCACTCGTGGGACTACGTGAACAAGGTCATGGGCATCGCCGAGGCGTACGCCCGCACCTATGCCTGAGACTCCCGAGCCTGGCGGGCGGCGGGCCGGACGGGGGCGGGGCAGCAGGTCAGCGGGCACGGCACCGGCTCCGGCTCGTCCATGAGCTCGCGCACCATCCGCACGAACGCCGGGTGCGTGCCCGCCGTCGCCGCCCGCTCCATCGGCAGCCCCCGCTCGGCCGCGACCTGCCGGGCCTCGGTGTCGAGGTCGTAGACGACCTCCATGTGGTCGGAGACGAACCCGATCGGCACCAGCACCACCGCCGGCGCGTCGAGCTTGCTCAGGTGGTCGCACACGTCGGGCTCCAGCCACGGCACCTGCGGCGGGCCGCTGCGCGACTGCCACACCAGGTCCCAGGGCTCGCCGCGGCCGAGCGCCTCGTTGACCAGCTCGGCCGAGCGGCGCAGCTGCGCCTCGTACAGGCCGCCCTCGGGCCCGGCGCTGCGCGCCATGCCGACCGGGATGCTGTGCGCGGTGAACACCAGGCGGGCGTCGTCGCGGCCCAGCCTGGCGAGCGCCTGCCGGGTGTGGTCGGCCATCGCCTCGACGAACCCCGGATGGTCGCCGAAGTGGCGCATCTTGACCAGCTCGGGGCCGCCCTCGACGGAGATCCTGGCGATGTCCTCGTAGTACTGGCGGCAACCGGAGTAGCCGGCGAACGCCGAGGTGGCGAAGACCGCCGCCCTGCGCACGCCGTCGTCGCGCATGCGCCGCACGGTGTCCTCGCCGAACGGGCGCCAGTTGCGGTTGCCCCAGTAGACCGGCACGCCCGCCACCGGGCGCAGCGCCTCGACCAGGTCGCGGTTCTGCTGGTTGATCGGGCTGATCCCGCCGAAGCCCTGGTAGTGCTCGGCCACCTCCAGCAGCCGCTCGCGCGGCACGCCGCGCCCGCGCACCACGTTCTCCAGGAACGGCATCACGTCGCCCGGACCCTCCGGACCGCCGAACGAAAGGACCAGGAGCGCGTCGTAATTCCCCACGTGACAACCCTATGCCGGGACGGTGACGGTCCACGCCGCGAGGTAGGTTCGATCGGGTGAGCGCATTCAACGACATACGCGACTATGTGGCCGTCCCCCGGGTTCTCTCGCTGAAGCTCGCTCCCGACGGGTCCCGGCTGGTCTCCGCTGTGCAGTCACTCAACCCCGACGGCAGGTCGTACGGCACCGCGCTCTGGGCGATCCCCCTCGACGGCGAGCCCCACCGGCTGACCCGGTCCGCCAAGGGCGAGAGCGCCGCCGAGTTCACCGCGGCGGGCGACCTGCTCTTCACCTCCGCCCGCCCCGACCCCACGGTCAAGGACGCCACCGACGAGGTGCCCGCCCTGTGGCTGCTGCCGCGCGCCGGCGGCGAGGCGCGCCAGGTGGCCTGCCGCCCCGGCGGCGTCTCCGCGGTCCGCACGGCCGGCGACGTGGTCGTGTTCGCCTCCGATGTGCTCGACGGCGAGGCCGAGGCCGAGGAGCAGCGCCGCAAGGCCCGCAAGGACGCCGGGATCAGCGCGATCCTGCACGAGAGCGCCCCCGTGCGCTACTGGGACCATGACCTCGGCCCCGGCCGCACCCGGCTGTTCGCCGCCCGGCTCGGCGCCGACCGGCTGGAGGACGTCCGCGACCTGACGCCCGACCCCGGCGAGGGCCTGCGCGACGTGTCGTTCGAGCTGACCCCCGACGGCTCCACCGTGGTCGCCACCTGGCGGGTGCACCTGCCGCTCGGGCAGTTCCGCACCGAGCTCGTCGCCATCGACGTCGCGAGCGGCGAGCGGCGCGTGCTGTTCACCGACGACCGCAACGACTTCACCGGTCCGCTCGCGGTCTCGCCCGACGGCGGCCGCGTGGCCTGCGTCCGCGACCGGCACACCGACCTCGACGTCTCGGCCCGCTCCGAGCTGTGGATCGGCGACCTGGCCACCGGTGAAGGCGCAGCCCACGCGCCCGACCTGTTCCCGATGGACCTCGCCTGGGCGCCCGACTCCTCGGCCGTCTACCTGGCCGCCGACCACCAGGGGCGCCGCCCCGTCTTCCGGGTCGCGCTCGACGGCCAGGTCACCCGGCTCACCACCGACGACTCGGCCTACCTCGGGCTCAACCCGTCGCCCGACGGGCGCTTCGTGTACGCGCTGCGCAGCGCCGTCGATCGGGCACCGGGCCCGGCCCGCGTCGACACGGCCACCGGCGAGATCGCCGACCTGTCCTCGCCCGCGCCGCGCCCCGAGGTGCCCGGCGCGCTCACCGAGATCTCCGCCACCACCGACGACGGCGCCACCGTCCGGGGCTGGCTCGTCCTGCCCGAGGGCGCCTCGGCCGAGCACCCGGCGCCGCTGCTGCTGTGGATCCACGGCGGCCCCGTCGCCTCCTGGAACGACTGGCAGTGGCGATGGCAGTCGTGGATCATGGCCCAGCGCGGCTACGCCGTCCTCATGCCCGACCCGTGCCTGTCCACCGGGTACGGCCAGGACATGATCGACCGCGGCTGGGGCGACTGGGGCCCGCGGACCATGGCCGACCTCGACGCCATCGTGGACGTGGCCGTGGCCAGGGACGACGTCGACGGCGAGCGGCTGGGCGCGATGGGCGGCTCGTACGGCGGCTACATGGCCAACTGGGTCGCCGGGCACAGCGATCGCTACAAGGCCGTCGTCACCCACGCCTCCCTGTGGCACCTCGACCAGTTCGCCGGCACCACCGACGTCGCCATGTACTGGCAGCGGGAGTTCGGCGAGCCGGGCTCCGAGCGCTACGCCAAGCTCTCCCCCCACCACTCCCTCGACCGGATCCGCACGCCGATGCTCGTCATCCACGGCGACAAGGACTACCGGGTGCCCATCGGCGAGGGGCTGCGCCTGTGGTGGGACCTGCAGCGCACCGGCGCCGAGGCGAAGTTCCTCTACTTCCCCGACGAGAACCACTGGATCCTCAAGCCGGGCAACGTCGTCGCCTGGTACGAGACGGTCCTCGCCTTCCTGGCCCAGCACGTGCTGGGCCAGGAGTGGAAGCGCCCGGACTCGGTGGCATGATGGCGCACCGCACCGAATCCACCGACGCGGCCGGCTTCCTGCGGCTGGCCGAGGACATCGCGCGCGAGGCGGGCGACATGCTGCTCGCCAAGCGGCCCTCGATGTCCACCGCGTCCGGCGACATCGAGACCAAGTCCAGCCCCACCGACGTGGTCACCGCCCTGGACAAGGCGTCCGAGCAGCTCATCCGCGCCCGCATCCAGCAGGCCAGGCCCGGCGACCGGATCCTCGGGGAGGAGGAGGGGGAGGCGGGCGGCGACTCCGCCGTGCGCTGGATCGTCGATCCGATCGACGGCACCGTCAACTTCCTGTACGGCCTGCCCGAGTGGGCGGTCTCCATCGCCGTCGAGGTGGCCGGACGGATCGTCGCGGGCGTGGTCAACGTCGTGCCGCGCGGCGAGGTGTTCACCGCGGCGCTCGGCGCGGGCGCCCACCTGAAGACGGCGGGGCTCGGCGTCGAGACGCTGCGCTGCAACACCGGCGTCCCGCTGGGGCGGGCGCTCGTGGCGACCGGGTTCGGCTACGCCGCCGGGCGGCGCGCCGTGCAGGGCGAGGTGGTGGCGGCCGTGCTGCCGCGGGTGCGCGACATCCGGCGCGGCGGCTCGTGCGCGGTGGACCTGTGCTCGGTGGCCGCCGGCCGGGTGGACGCCTACTACGAGCGGGGCGTCAACCGGTGGGACCACGCGGCGGCCGGGCTGGTGGCGAGCGAGGCGGGGGCCCGGATGGGCGGCCTGAACGGCGAGCCGGCCGGCTCCGGGCTCGTGCTGTGCGCGGCGCCCGGCCTGTTCGAGGAGCTGCACGACCTGCTCGTCCCGCTCGACCCGGAACGCGACGCGTGACCCCGTTCCGTCCGAACTGATCACGCCCGGACATGACGCCCGGACATGACGCCCGGACATGACGCCCGGACATGACGATGGCCGGGGCCCCCCTCCTCCCAGGGCCCCGGCCGCCGTCTGTCAGCCGGTCAGCGGAACGCCGTGATCGTCCGCCAGGCGGCGCAGATCCTCGATCTCGGCGGTGAGGGTGTCGGCGAGGTAGTCGTCGCCGGTGCTGCGGGCCTCGCGCAGGCCCTGGTAAGCCTGGTCGAGGCGGTGTTCGATCGTGGTCGTGAACTCGCCCATCTCACCTACTTTCTGCGGGGGTTACAGAAACCTCTGGGGCGAAGTGACCCCACCGGTGCCACGCACGCGGTCAAGGGTGTCCAGCAGGCATACCCAACCCTGTCGCCGTCCCAAACCACCGATTCGCCATGAGACGGCCGTCGGTGGCTCCGGAGCGCCGTCACATGCCTTACCGTGCGCTTATCGACGTGCTGGGCAGAATGAACGCGGAATCGGAAAGAGGTGCATCGGGCGTGCGGGTGCTGGTGGTTGAGGACGAGCGGGTGCTCGCCGACGCGATCGCGACCGGGCTGCGGCGCGAGGCGATGGCGGTGGACGTGGCCTACGACGGCGGCGGCGCGCTGGAGCGCACCTCCTACATCGACTACGACGTGATCGTGCTGGACCGCGACCTGCCGGTCGTGCACGGCGACGAGGTGTGCCGCCGGCTGGTGGCCCAGCGCACCGCCTCCCGCATCCTCATGTTGACGGCCTCGGGCGACGTGGACGACAAGGTGGAGGGGCTCGGCCTCGGCGCCGACGACTACCTCGCCAAGCCGTTCGTCTTCGTCGAACTGGTCGCCCGGGTGCGGGCGCTCGGCCGCCGCTCGGCCCCGGCGCTGCCGCCGGTGCTGGAGCGCGGCGGCATCCGGCTCGACCCGGGCAAGCGGCTGGTCGAGCGTGACGGGCGGGAGATCAACCTCACGAAGAAGGAGTTCGCGGTCCTTGAGGAGCTGATGCGCGCCGAGGGCGCGGTCGTCAGCCAGGAGGACCTGCTGGACAAGGCATGGGACGAGAACATCGACCCGTTCACCAACGTGGTGCGGGTGACGATGATGACGTTGCGCAAGAAGCTGGGCGACCCTCAGGTGATCGAGACGGTGCCCGGAGTGGGATACAAGCTGTGATCCCGTCCCTCCGAGGCGGCGCCTTCGTCGGGGGGGCCGGCGGAGGAGGTTCGGTGAGTGAACGGCAGGACGGGCGCGAAGCGGTGCCCACGCACCCCATGATCAGCCCCCATTCGGAGCGCAAGGCGACGCGGGTGCAGGCCCCGCCGCCCAGCGGCCCTCCCGCCTGGGACGGCCCCCCGCCGCCCACCCACAACCCCCTCCAGCGGACGGCACGCGAACGCGTGCGGGAGCTGCCCGCCAAGGTCAGCATCCGCTGGCGGCTCACGCTCACCTACAGCGGGTTGTTCCTCGTCGCGGCCGGCGTGCTGCTGTTCTCGATCTACCTGATCGTCGGCAGCGCGATCGACGAGGCGTGGCTGCCGCTCGACCTGACCGATCTCGGCCTCGACCCCCGCGACGAGCTGCAGGCGCAGCTCCAGTGGAAGGCGGCGCAGCAGTACGCGGTGCGGTCGGCGCGCGAGACCCTGGTCCGCAGCTCCATCCTCGCCCTCGTCGGCGTCGGCATCCTGGCCGTCATCCTCGGCTATTTCGTCGCCGACCGCGCCCTGCGGCCCGTCGCCAAGATGAACACCACCGCGCGCAAGCTCTCCGACAGCAACCTCGCCCACCAGCGCATCGACCTGCAGGGCCCCGACGACGAGCTGAAGGAGCTGGCCGACACCTTCGACGACATGCTCACCCGGCTCAACGTCGCCTTCGACACCCAGCGCCGCTTCGTCGCCAACGCCTCGCACGAGCTGCGCACCCCGCTCACCATCAACCGGACGGTTCTGGAGATCGCGCTGTCCGACCCGGAGGCGTCCGAGGACCTCAAAGCGCTGGGCCGTACCCTGCTGGAGGTCAACGCCCGCAACGAGAAGCTCATCGAAGGACTCCTGCTGCTCGCCAGGAGCGAACGCGAGCTGGCCGTGCGCAAGCCGCTCGACGTGAAGGACGTCGCCCGGACGGCCGTCGAACAGGTCGCGCCATTCGCCGCGGAGCACGGGGTAACCCTCACCACCGATCTGGTCAGCGCGCCTACCGTCGGTGATCCGGTGCTCCTGGAGCGGTCCGTCAGTAACCTCCTTGAGAACGCCGTGAAGTACAACATTCCCGAAAACGGAAAAGTCTGGCTCCGGACGGGAATGGTGGACGGTGCTCTGGTTGTTCAGGTGGCCAACACTGGGCAGCACGTCCCGGCGTACGAGGTGAACAGTCTGTTCGAGCCGTTCAGGAGGCTCCACGCGGACCGCGTGGATTCGGCCAAGGGAGCGGGTCTGGGGCTGTCCATCGTCCGGGCCGTGGTGCAGGCACACGGGGGCAACGTGACCGCGGTGCCACGGGACGGCGGCGGGCTGGTGGTGACCATTCGGTTGCCGAGTCGCTGATCCGGCGTGTTGGTCCGGTGGGGGCGTCTCGTTCTTGCCGCACATGTGGTTGGATGTGCCGTCGAAACACGGTGGTGCGTGACGCCCGGGCTGTGGGTTTCGCCATATTTGGCTAACCATCGCCACTGGCAGCAGGCCCTGACGTGTTGGGAGGTTTCGTTTGCCGTTCTCCGGGGGTACCGATGCACAATCTTCCCCACCGAGCGGGCACAAGACGTACCTCTCGGACGTTAGAAGACGCGCGATGAGCGCGAAGACATATAGATGAGGGGGATGGAGTAGCACTATGGCTACCGACTACGACAGCCCGCGTAAGACAGACGACGACCTCGGCGAGGACAGCCTGCAGGAGCTGCAGGCACGCCGCACCGACAAGTCGTCCGGCAGCATCGACATCGACGAGACCGACCTGGCCGAGTCGCTGGAGCTGCCGGGCGCGGACCTGTCCAACGAGGAGCTCAGCCTGCGGGTCATCCCGCGCCAGGCTGACGAGTTCACCTGCTCGCGTTGCTTCCTCGTGCACCACCGCAGTCAGCTGGCCTCCGAGAAGAACGGTCAGCAGGTCTGCCGGGAGTGCGCGGCCTGACCGGAGCGAAGGAGCTCGGGGCGTCGCCGGCATGAATCGATGCCGGCCGGGCACTGAGCTGTCGCGACCATAGGACGGAGGCTTCGCGTGGCCGAACCGGACGCCGAACCTGACAGGGACCAGCAACCGCGGACCGAGGCCGCCGACTCCGACGTCGGCGAACTCGTCGGCAGGCTCACCGAGCCCGGTGACCTGGAGCCGGCCGAGCGGCGCAAGCTGCTCGGCCGTCTGACCCGCGCCCTGCGTCAGCGCTCGAAGCAGGCCGAGGGCACCGGGCGAGGCCGGTGGCTGGCCGACGTCTTTCTCAACATCGCGCCCCGCATCCCCATCCGCGATCTCCAGACCATTTCCGAGCACCACCACGGACTGACCGGCGAGCTGCTCGCCGACGACCTCGTCCGCACCGCCCAGAAGGCCACCATGACGGTCGGCGCCATCGGCGGAGCGCTCGCCGCGGCCGAGTTCGCCGCCCCGCCCCTGCTGCTGTCGGCCCCCGCCCAGCTCGTGGCCGAGACCCTCGTGGTCGCCGCCATCGAGGTCAAGCTGCTCGCCGAGCTGCACGAGGTGTACGGCGTGCGCATCGAGGGCACCGGCACGCAGCGCGCCGCCGCGTTCACCGCCGCCTGGGCCAGGCAGCGCGGCATCGACCCGCTGGCCCCCTCGTCCGTGACGCTGGCGCTCGGCGCCGCGACCAAGACCGCGCTGCGCAACCGCCTCATGCGGACCCTCGGCCGGCACCTGACCACGCTGGGCCCGTTCCTCACCGGCGCCGTCGCCGGCGGCGCGCTCAACCGGATCGCGACCAAGAAGCTCGGCGAGGCCATCCGCACCGACCTGCGCGGCAAGCTGCCGCCGCCCCCCGAACGCAAGCGGCTCGGCCGCTGACCCCGTTCCTTCGAGGTGCGCGAGCCGCTGCCGCGCGTCTCGCCTAGCCGCCGGTCCGCCGGTCGACGACGCGCTTGAGCTTGCCCACCGAGCGCTCCAGCGTCTCCGGGTCCACCACCTCGGCCTCCACGCTCACGCCGACCGTGTCCTTGACCGCCCGGCGCAGCGCCGCGGCGGCCTCCTCCCGGCCCGCGCGCGCCTCGAAGCCCGGCCGCGCCTCCACCTTGACCGTCAGCACGTCGAGCCGCCCCGGCCTGGTCAGGTGCACCTGGAAGTGCGGTGACAGGCCGGGCGTGCGCAGCACGATCTCCTCGATCTGGGTCGGGAAGACGTTCACCCCACGCAGGATGATCATGTCGTCGGTACGGCCGGTGACCTTCCGCATGCGGCGGAACGCGGGCCGCGCGGTGCCCGGCAGCAGCCGGGTCAGGTCGCGGGTGCGGTAGCGGATGACCGGCATGGCCTGCTTGGTGAGCGTGGTGAGGACGAGCTCGCCCTCCTCGGCGGGCGCGCCGGTGAACGGGTCGACGACCTCCGGGTAGAAGTGGTCCTCCCACACGTGCAGGCCGTCCTTGGACTCCACGCACTCCTGCGCCACGCCCGGCCCCATCACCTCCGACAGGCCGTACACGTCCACGGCGTGCAGGTCGAAGCGGTCCTCGATCTCGCGGCGCATCTCCTCCGTCCACGGCTCGGCGCCGAAGACGCCGATCCGCAGCGAGCACGCCCGCGGGTCGAGGCCCTGCGCCTCGAACTCGTCCAGCAGCGCCAGCATGTACGACGGCGTGACCATGATGACGTCGGGCCGGAAGTCGGCGATCAGCCGCACCTGGCGCGGAGTCATGCCGCCGGAGACCGGCACCACCGTGCAGCCCAGCCGTTCGGCCCCGTAGTGGGCGCCCAGCCCGCCGGTGAACAGGCCGTAGCCGTAGGCCACGTGCACGATGTCGCCCGGCCGCCCGCCCGCGGCGCGCAGCGAGCGCGCCATCAGCCCGGCCCAGGTGTCGACGTCGCCGCGCGTGTAGCCGACCACGGTGGGCCTGCCGGTCGTCCCGCTGGAGGCGTGCACCCGCACCACCTGCTCGCGCGGCACCGCGAACATGCCGAACGGGTAGCCCTCGCGCAGGTCGTCCTTCGTGGTGAACGGGAAGGCGGCCAGGTCGCCCAGTTCCTTGCAGTCCTCGGGGTGGACGCCGTGCTCGTCGAACCTGCGGCGGTGGAGGGGGACGTTGTCGTAGGCGTGGCGCAGCGTCCAGCGCAGGCGGCGGAGCTGGAGGGCGGCCAGCTCGTCGCGGGAGACCCGCTCGATCGGGTCGAGGCCTCCGGGGGAGGGCGGGTCACCGAGGCGCATCTGATCTCATCTCCCTGCTGCGGCCGCGGAACTCCGCGACCACCTGACCGCCGGTCCTGCTCACCGTGACGTCGTAGATGCCGCTGCGGCCGTACCGGGTGCGCTCGGCGGCCTCGGCCACCAGCTCGTCGCCGGCGCGGGCCGGGGCGACGAACGTGATCTCCGCGCCGGCGGCGACCGTGACCGGGCCGTAGGTGTTGCACGCGCACGCGAAGGTGGTGTCGGCCAGCAGGAAGACGTAGCCGCCGTGGCACAGCCCGTGCCCGTTGATCATCTGGTCGGTCACCGTCATGCGGCACACCGCCCGGCCCTCGGCGAGGTCGACCAGCTCGATGCCGAGGGCGGCGGAGGCGGTGTCGGCGTCCAGCATGCGCCGCGCGCTCTCCACGTCAGCCCCTCTCTACTGACCGAATGTTCGGTAAACAAAACATTCGGTGCGGCCTTCTGTCAAGGGTCCGGTCGCGGTGGCTGCGGGACCGCTGGGGCGGGGGGTGCGCGCGTGCCGGCCGGTGCCGGGCATCCGGTGCGCCGCGGATCGCGGCGGGATTTCGGTCCGACCACCATCTGGAACATTTGGGCGAAATGTGTTAATCGCGTTTGTTTATGCAGGTCCTGGGCACGGTGTCTAAGGCGCCGCTCGCCGTCTGCGAGCTCGCGGCGAAGACTGGCACCGGTGGCCCGGCCGAACCTCGGTCGTGGCCGGCCGCTCCTTGGGCCCCACCAGCCGCTCGATCGCCGTGACCGGTCCCGCGCGGACCGCAGGCCGGCGGCGGACGCCGTGAGCCGCACAGCGCGGCTTCCGGACAGCAGAGCCTAGGAGGACTTGGGTGAATGGCCGTAGCTCGTTTCTGATCGTCGCCAACCGGTTGCCGGTCGACCGGTCGATCGAGCCCGACGGAACGGCCTCATGGCGCAGGAGCCCCGGCGGGCTGGTCACCGCCATCGCACCGGTGATGCAGCGCCGCCACGGCGCCTGGCTCGGGTGGCACGGCGCGCCCGACGAGACGCTGGAGCCGCTGGAACAGGACGGGATGAACCTCATCCCGGTGCCGCTGTCGGCCCGCGAGGTCGAGCTCTACTACGAGGGCTTCTCCAACGCCACGCTCTGGCCCCTGTACCACGACGTGGTCGCGCCCGCGATCTTCGAGCGCGAGATGTGGGACGCCTACCGCGCCGTCAACGAGCGCTTCGCCGTCGCCGCGGCCGAGGCCGCCGACGAGGGCGCGGTGGTGTGGGTGCAGGACTACCAGCTGCAGCTCGTGCCCGCCATGCTGCGCAAGCTCCGGCCCGACCTGCGCATCGGGTTCTTCCTGCACATCCCGTTCCCGCCGGTGGAGCTGTTCTGGCGGCTGCCATGGCGCAAGGAGCTGGTCGAGGGCCTGCTCGGCGCCGACCTGGTCGGCTTCCAGTTGCCCGGTGGCGCCTCCAACTTCCGGCGGCTGTGCCGCAGGCTGCTCGGCCTGCCGTACAAGGGGAACGAGCTCTTCCTCGACGACCGGGTCGTCACCACCGCCGCGTTCCCCATCTCCGTCGACTTCGGCGAGCTCGACACCCTCGTCCGCGAGCCGCACATCATCCAGCGCGCCAAGGAGATCAGGGCCGAGCTGGGCGACCCCGAGCACGTGCTGCTCGGCGTGGACCGGCTCGACTACACCAAGGGCATCGGCCAGCGGCTGGAGGCCTTCCGCGAGCTGCTGGAGGAGGGGACGCTCGCGCCGGGAGAGGCGGTGTTCGTGCAGATCGCCACGCCCAGCCGCGAGCGGGTGGAGGAGTACCGGCGGCTGCGCGACGACATCGAGCTCCAGGTGGGCCGGATCAACGGCGAGCACTCGACGCTCGGCCTGCAGCCGGTGCAGTACTTCCACCAGTCGTACGGCCGTGAGGAGCTGGCCGCCCTCTACCTGGCCGCCGACGTCATGGTCGTCACCCCGCTGCGCGACGGGATGAACCTGGTGGCCAAGGAGTACGTGTCGTGCCACCACGACCTGTCCGGGGCGCTGGTGCTCAGTGAGTTCGCCGGGGCGGCCGACGAGCTGCGGCAGGCCTACCTCGTCAACCCCTACGACGTGGAGGACGTCAAGCGCCAGATGATGGCGGCCATGCGGTCCACGCCGCACGAGCTGGCCCGGCGCATGCGCACGATGCGGCGCCGGGTGGCCACCTACGACGTGGACCGCTGGGCCAGCGAGTTCCTCAACGCCCTGGAGTCACCTGCTTCAGAGCCCGCCACGAGTCGTACCGCTTCTTGGCAGTCCGATTGACCACGATCTGCGCCACGGACATGCCCACGCCCATCACGACCGCGTAGCCGATCGCCTCACCCATGCCGACCTCGGGGGAGTCCGGGTCGACCGGCGGCTCCTTGCCCGTCGTCTTCACCCAGACGAACCCGAGGATCTTGCGCGCCGCCCACGCGGTCGCCAGACCGACCAGTCCGCCGACCACCCGCCAGGCGACATCGGGCCTCTCCTCTGCCATGCGGCCTCTCCTTCCCGTATGTAACGAACACTAGTCTCTACCGCTTGTGCGACCTTGGAAGCCGTACCATAAGGAGGCATGACTCAGCAGCGACCAGAACATGCGCTCATGCCGGAGAAACCGACTCTCGACGGCTTGGAGCAGGTATGGGCGGCGCGCTGGGAGGACGAGGGCACCTACCGCTTCGACCGGTCCAGGACGCGTGATCAGGTCTACTCGATCGACACGCCTCCTCCGACCGTCTCCGGCTCTCTCCACGTTGGTCACGTCTTCTCCTACACGCACACCGACACCGTCGCCCGTTTCCAGCGGATGCGCGGGCGCGAGGTCTTCTACCCCATGGGCTGGGACGACAACGGCCTGCCGACCGAGCGCCGCGTGCAGAACCACTTCGGTGTCCGCTGTGACCCCTCGGTGCCCTACGACCGCGACTTCACACCTCCCGCCAAGCCTGATCCCAAGCGGCAGGTGCCGATCTCGCGCGGCAACTTCATCGAGCTGTGCGAGCGGCTGACCCTCGACGACGAGAAGGCGTTCGAGGAGTTGTGGCGGCGCCTCGGGCTGTCGGTCGACTGGACCATGACGTACGCGACCATCGACGGGCACGCGCGGGCGGCCTCCCAGCGGGCGTTCCTGCGCAACCTGACGCGCGGTGAGGCCTACCTCGCCGAGGCGCCGACCCTGTGGGACGTCACCTTCCGCACCGCCGTCGCCCAGGCCGAGCTGGAGGACCGCGAGTGGCCGGGCGCCTTCCACCGCATCTCCTTCTACGGCGAGAAGGGGCCGGTCTGGATCGAGACCACCCGGCCGGAGCTGATCCCGGCCTGCGTGGCCCTCGTCGCCCACCCTGACGACGAGCGCTACAAGCCGCTGTTCGGCACCTCCGTGCTGACGCCGATCTTCGGCGTCGAGGTGCCCGTGCTGGCCCACCACCTGGCCGAGCCCGACAAGGGGTCCGGCATCGCGATGATCTGCACGTTCGGCGACCTCACCGACGTCACCTGGTGGCGCGAGCTGGCCCTGCCGACCCGCCCCGTCGTCGGCCGTGACGGCAGGCTGCTGCCCGAGCCGCCCGAGGGCGTCGAGCCCGGGCCGTACAAGGAACTGGCCGGCAAGACCGTGCACAGCGCCCGCGAGCGGATCGTGGAGCTGCTGCGCGAGTCCGGCGACCTCGACGGCGACCCGCGGCCCGTGCAGCGGACGGTGAAGTTCTACGAGAAGGGCGACCGGCCGCTCGAGATCGTCACCACCCGGCAGTGGTACATCCGCAACGGCGGCCGCGACGCCGGGCTGCGCGAGCAACTGCTGGCCCGGGGCGCCGAGCTGCGCTGGCACCCGCCGCACATGCGGGTCCGCTACGACAACTGGGTGCAGGGGCTGGCCGGCGACTGGCTCATCTCCCGGCAGCGGTTCTTCGGCGTGCCGTTCCCGGTCTGGTATCCGCTGGACGACTCCGGCGAGCCCGACTACACCCGCCCGCTGCTGCCCCGCGAGGAGGAGCTGCCGATCGACCCCTCCTCGCAGGTCCCCCACGGCTACACCGAGGACCTGCGCGGCAAGCCGGGCGGCTTCGTCGGCGACCCCGACGTCATGGACACCTGGGCCACCTCGTCGCTCTCCCCGGAGATCGCCGGCGGCTGGGAGCGCGACCCCGACCTGTTCGCCCGGGTCTTCCCGATGGACCTGCGGCCGCAGGCCCACGAGATCATCCGCACCTGGCTGTTCTCCACCGTGGTCCGGGCGCACCAGGAGTTCGGCACGCTGCCGTGGAACGACGTGGCCATCTCGGGGTGGATCCTCGACCCCGACCGCAAGAAGATGTCCAAGTCCAAGGGCAACGTGACGACGCCGCTCGGGCTGCTGGAGGAGTACGGCTCCGACGCGGTCCGCTACTGGGCGGCCAGCGGGCGGCCCGGCACCGACACGGCCTTCGACACCGGGCAGATCAAGGTCGGGCGCCGGCTCGCGATCAAGATCCTCAACGCGTCGAAGTTCGTGCTCGGCTTCCCCGCGGCCGAGGCCGAGGTCACCGAGCCGCTCGACCTGTCCATGCTGGCCGCGCTGGCCGACGTGGTGGAGGAGGCGACGCGGGCGTTCGAGGGCTACGACTACACCCGGGCGCTGGAGGCGGCCGAGCGGTTCTTCTGGTCGTTCTGCGACGACTACCTGGAGCTGGTCAAGGCCCGCGCCTACGAGTCCGGCCCGCGGGCGGCCTCCGCCCACGTGGCGCTGCGCCGGGCACTCGACGTGCAGTTGCGGCTGTTCGCGCCGTTCCTGCCGTTCGTCACCGAGGAGGTCTGGTCGTGGTGGCGCGAGGGCAGCGTGCACCGCGCAGCCTGGCCCGCCGCCGAGCGGGGCACCGGTGACCCGGCCGTGCTGAGCGTCGCCTCCGAGGTGCTGCGCCAGGTCCGCAAGGCCAAGTCGGCGGCCAAGCTGTCGATGCGCGCCGAGGTCTCCCGCCTCACCGTGTCGGGCCCCGAGGCCGGGCTCGTGCGGCTCGCCCAGGACGACCTGTGCGGGGCGGGCACCGTGGAGGAGTTCGTCCTGCGCGACGGCCCGGAGCTGACCGTCGAGGTCACCCTGGAGGAGAGCCGGTAGCGCCGGGCGGCGCGGCGCCCGCCGTCCGGGAGCGGGTGCCGCGCCAGACCCGATCATTTAACCGCGCGCATCTCCGCGCCGGACGTGCCAGTCTGGGGGTGTGCTGAAGGACCGCCCCACCAAGCTCGTGCCACCCGTGCTGGCCACGATGGCCGCCTGGTGCGCCTGCCTCATCCTCGTCGGTGTGGTGGTCTACTTCTTCGCCCAGGGCATCGGCCGCCTCAGCTTCGTCGCGCTGCCCGTGGCGATCGCCCTGCTGCTGACCGCGCTGCTGTTCCCGCTGACCAACAGCCTGCGCCAGGCCGGGATGCGGCCCATCTACGCCACCTGGATCACCATGCTGGTCGCGCTGACCGTGCTCGTCGGCACCGGCTGGCTGATCGGCGCGCGCGCCACCGAGGAGTTCCCCAACCTCGTCGAGCAGGTGCAGGCGACCGCCCGCGACGTCCAGACCTGGCTGATCACCGGCCCGCTGCACCTGCAGCAGGCGCAGATCACCCAGTACGTCGACGAGGTCGCGACGATGGTCAACACCCAGCGCACGGCCATCACCGGCACCGTCCTGACGGCCGGCGCGGTCGCCGTCGAGGTGCTCGCCTCGCTCGTGCTGATGCTCTTCGTCACGTTCTTCCTGCTCAAGGACGGCGAGCGGATCTGGGGGTGGTTCCTCAAGGGGTTCGGCTCGATGTCGCCGCGCGTCGACCGGGCCGGCCGCGCCGCGTGGACCACGCTCTCCCACTACGTGCAGGGCACGGTGGCCGTCGCGGCCGTCCACGGGCTCATCATGGGCATCGTGCTCGCCGGCATGGGGGTGCCGCTGTGGGCGCCGCTGGCCGTGCTCATCTTCCTGGCCAGCTTCATCCCGATCGTCGGCATCTTCTTCGCCGGCACGATCGCCACGCTCGTCACGCTGGGCGCCAAGGGCATCGTGTACGCGCTGATCTTCGTCGGCATCCTGGTGGTGGAGCAGCAACTGGAGAACCACGTGCTCCAGCCGCTGATCGTCGGCCGGGCGCTCAACTTCCACCCGCTGGCGATCATCATCGTGCTGGCGGTCGGCGGCATCCTCGGCGGCATCGCCGGGGCGGCCGTGGCGGTGCCGGTCGCGGCCGTGATCTACCGGGCGTTGCCGGAGCTACGCCACGACGAGCCGATGGCCTTGCCACCGGCCGGACCATCGGCCCCACCGGGCGGCCCGGAGCCACCGGGCCCGGCGGAGCCGTCCGGCGACGATGACGCCACGCGGCTGGAGACCCCGGGCGCCGAGGGTGCCGCGACGCCCGAGAGCCAGGGTTCCGAGACGCCCGTGCGGCCCCGCGCCTCGGCCCTCGGAGGGACCGCCCGCCCGCCCGGCACCTCGCGCGGGGCCGAACCCGCCTGACCGTCCGCCACCGCCCGGCCAGGCAGTAACCTCGTCATTCGTGACCCGTTCACCCGTGACGACCCCGCCGCCGGAGGCCGACCAGCCCGCGGCGCACTTTGACGCACCACCCCCGGGCTCCGCGCTCGGATCCCACTACAGCCGCTGCTTCGGCTGCGGCGCCGACCACCCCACCGGCCTGCACCTCGCGGCCGTCACGCCCGACGGCGCGACCGTCGAGGCGGAGTTCACCGTGGGGGAGGCCCATCAGGGGGCGCCGATGCTCGCCCACGGCGGAGTGCTGGCCGCCGCGATGGACGAGATCATCGGCATGTCCGTCTGGCTGTTCCAGCGCCCGTACGTCACCGCGCGGCTGGAGACCGACTACGTCCGCCCCGTCCCCGTCGGCACGACACTCCATCTGCGCGCCTGGTGCAACGGGATCGCCGGCCGCAAGGCGTACCTTGAGGCTGAGGGGCGCATCGGCGCCCCCGACGGTCCGGTCGCCGTCCGGGCGGCCGCGCTCTTCGTCCAGGTGGACATGGAGCACTTCGCCCGGCACGGCGACGCGGCGGCCATCGCCGCCGAACACCACGATTTCGAGGTGAATCCTTGACCGGCACCGACCCCGGGGCGACGGGCGACCGGCCGGGCGCGCTGGAGATCGTCATCCAGCGGCTCGACCCCGGCCTGCCCGCGCCCGGCTACGCCCACCCTGGCGACGCGGGCGCCGACCTGTACGCGGCCGAGGACGTCGAGCTGCTGCCCGGCGAGCGGGCGGTCGTCGGCACCGGTCTGGCGATCGCGCTGCCCGACGGCTACGCCGCGTTCGTGCACCCGCGCTCGGGGCTGGCCGCCAGGCACGGCGTCACCCTCGTCAACGCGCCCGGCACCGTCGACGCCGGCTACCGGGGCGAGATCAAGGTGACGATCATCAACACCGACACCAAGGAGCCCTTCCGCGTCAGGCGGGGGGACCGGGTGGCGCAGCTGGTCGTCCAGCGGGTGGAGCGGGCGGTGTTCCGCGAGGTGGAGCTGCTGCCCGGCTCGGCCCGGGGCGCCGGCGGATTCGGTTCGACAGGACGTTGAGCGTCCGGCAGGACGCCCAGGCAGGGGAGAGTGAGACACGTGTTCCGACGTCGTCGTCGCGAGCAGCCCGAGCGGAACGTGCCCGCCGAGCCGGCCGCGCCCATGCGCGAGTCCGGCCCGTGGGACGCCGAAGAACCCCACCCCGACAGTGACAGGATCGACCTCGGCGGCCTGCGGCTGCCGCACAACCCCGACTTCGACGTCCGGCTGGCCTCGGTGGGAGACCAGCACATCGGCGTCGTCGTCATCCACGGCGACAGCACGCTGCAGCTCCAGGCGCTCGCCGCGCCCAAGACGCTGGGCCTGTGGGACGAGGTCAAGACCAAGGTCATGCAGCAGGTGAGCGCGTTGCGCGAGCAGCAGGGGCCGTTCGGCGCGGAGCTGGCCGGCGAGATCGCCGGCGAGGGTGTCACCCGCCCGGCCCGCTACATCGGGGTGGACGGCCCGCGCTGGTGCCTGCTGGCCATCATCCACGGCAAGGCGGCCGACGACGATGCCGCGGCCGAGCCGTTCCTCGACTTCCTGCGCGACGTCGTGGTCGTGCGCGGTGCCGAGCCGATGGCCCGCGAGGAGCCGATCGTGCTGCGCAGGCCCACCGAGCCCGGCGTCGAGGCCGAGGAACGGCCGGGGCTCAACCCGTTCAGACGAGGGCCGGAGATCAGCGAGACTCGCTGACGGTTCGCATCCGGCTCTCATCGCATAAGCTGATTCATCATGACTACGGCAGGGCCCCCCAGACGCGGGGGATTGCGCGGGTTCTTCAGCCGGCTGGCCTCCCCCCAGACCGAGATCGAGGCCCAGGAACTGCGGGCGGAGGCCGAGCAGACCGGCGCGACGCCGATCGCCTCGTGTGGCGGACGGCGTCGCTTCTGCGTAGCCGGTACGCTGCGTACGGTGACATTGCGCCCGCGGGGAGGGTCCCCCGCGCTTGAGGCCGAGCTGTATGACGGCTCGGACGTCATCGACCTGGTCTGGCTCGGCCGCCGCAAGATCGCGGGTATCGAGCCGGGCCGCATCGTCAAGGCCGAGGGTCTGGTCAGCATGCAGGATGGGCGCAAGGTGATGTTCAATCCACGCTACGAGCTGCGCCCAGGGAGTTGATCAGTGAGTACCGAGGCGGACGAGGTCGCCCACGACACCGTGGAGGCGGCCGTACGCTCCCAGCTCGCCAGGGCGTTCGGCGGGGTACGCGGCATCATCGAGGCGGCGGTGCCCACGGCGGCGTTCACGCTGTCCTGGATCACCACCGAGGACCTGAGGCTGTCGCTCATCATCAGCATCGCGCTGTCGGTGGTGCTGCTGGTGGCGCGGCTGGTGCAGCGCTCCACCCCGCAGTTCGTGATCAACAGCCTGATCGGCATCGCCATCGGCGCGTTCTTCGCCAGCCGCACGGGTGACGCCAAGGACTACTTCCTGCCCGGCATCCTGTGGAACGGCGCCTACGCGGTCGCCATGCTCGTCTCCATCGTGACCCGCTGGCCCGTCGTCGGGTTCCTCATCGGCTCGGTGACGGGCGACCCGACCGGCTGGCACAAGGACCCCGGCGTCGTGCGGCTGTGCACCCGGCTGACGTGGCTGCTCATGCTGCCGTGCGTGGTGCGGGTGGCGGTGCAGCTCCCCGTCTACCTGTTCGGCGGCGGCGACCAGGCCGTGGCCGCGCTGGGCCTCGCCAAGATCGCGATGGGCTGGCCGTTGCAGGTGGCGGCGCTGGGCGCGATGGTATGGATGCTCGGCAGGGGCCGCACCCCGATCAAGCCCGTCGCGCCCGCCTGAGCCGCCGGCGCCCAGCCGACGGCGGCCGCGTGCTCGCGCGCCGCGTGCTCGCGCGCCCGCGAGCGGAACGCGCGAGCCGGCCGCCCGGGGCGTCAGTGCTGGGACAGCAGGTGGGCGAGCTCCTGCTCGACCTCCTGGCTGGCCACGAACAGCAGCTCGTCGCCGGCCTCCAGCGGGTCGTCGTCGGAGGGCACCAGGACGCGGCCCTCGCGCAGGATGGCCACCAGCGCCGAGTCGACCGGCCACGGCACCGAGCCGGCCCGCTGGCCCACCACCGGGGCGTCGTCGGCGAGGGTCAGCTCCACGAGGTTGGCCTGCCCCTGGCGGAACGTCATCAGCCGCACCAGGTCGCCGACGCTGACCGCCTCCTCCACCAGGGCGCTCAGCAGGCGCGGGGTGGAGACGGCCACGTCCACGCCCCACGACTCGTTGAACAGCCACTCGTTGTTGGGGTGGTTGATCCGGGCCACCACGCGCGGCACCCCGTACTCGGTCTTGGCCAGCAGCGACACGACGAGGTTGACCTTGTCGTCACCGGTGGAGGCGACGACGACGTGGCAGTTGTTGAGGCCCGCCTCGTCGAGCGAGGCGATCTCGCAGGCGTCGGCGAGCAGCCACTCGGCGCGTGGCACACTGTCGATCTTGATGGCCCTGGGGTCGATGTCGACGAGCAGGACCTCGTGGCCGTTCTCCAGGAGCTCCGCGGCGATGGACCGGCCGACCGCGCCGGCCCCGGCGATCGCGACGCGCATCAGTCGTCCTTCCCCGGTGCGGCGGCGAGCACCTTGTTGATCCGGTCCATGTCGTTCTCGGCGGCGATGACGTGCAGGATGTCGCCCTCCTGCAGCACGGTGTCGTCGGCGATGACCAGCGCCTCGCCCATGCGGTTGATGAACGCGGCCCGGCACCGGGCGCGCGGCTCCAGGTCCGCGGCGCGGATGCCGATCCAGGCGGGGTGCACGGGCACCTCGGCCAGCACGACGGCCCCGGTCGGGTCGCGCCAGAGCGGCTCGGCCCCCTCGGGCATGACGCGGCGCAGGATCTGGTCGGCCGTCCAGCGCACGGTCGCCACAGTGGGGATGCCCAGCCGCTGGTAGACCTCGGCGCGGCGCGGGTCGTAGATGCGGGCGACGACGTTGTCGACGCCGAACGTCTCCCGCGCCACCCGTGCGGAGATGATGTTGGAGTTGTCGCCGCTGGACACCGCGACGTAGGCGGTCGCGGTCTCGATGCCCGCGTCGGTGAGCACCCCGCGGTCGAAGCCGATGCCCGTCACCCTCCGGCCGCGGAACCCGGCACGCAGGCGCCGGAACGCCTGTGGGTCGCGGTCGATGATCGCGACCGAGTGGCCGTTGTCCTCCAGGATGTGCGCCAGGGTCGATCCGACCCGGCCACATCCCATGATCACTATATGCATACTCCCCCGCATCTCGCGGTCGGCCGGTTGCTCGACACCAGTATGGCCTGATAGGGGAGTGCTCGACTGCAACCACGGAACCAAGGACTACGCTCTCGTTCTGTGGCGAAGATGACGGATCTTCTCAAACGCCTCCTCGTGGGGCGGGCGCTGCGCAGCGGGCAGCTCCACGAGCAACTGCTGCCCAAACGCATCGCCCTGCCGGTGTTCGCGAGTGACCCGCTGTCCTCGGTGGCGTACGCACCCCTGGAGATTCTCGTCGCCCTGTCGGTGGCCGGGGTGGCGGCGTACGCGTACGCGCCCTGGATCGCCGTGGCCATCGTCGTGCTCATGTTCACCGTCGTGGCCTCATACCGGCAGACGGTGCACGCCTATCCGAGCGGCGGCGGCGACTACGAGGTCGCGATGACCAACCTGGGCCCGAACGCCGGTCTGACGGTGGCGAGCGCGCTTCTCGTCGACTACGTGCTGACCGTCGCCGTGTCGGTGTCCTCCGGTGTCGACAACATCGGCTCGGCCATCCCCTTCGTGGCCGAGCACAAAGTCGGGGTGGCCGTCACCATGGTCGTCCTGCTGACCGTGCTGAACCTGCGCGGCATCCGCGAATCGGGCACCATCTTCGCCGTCCCGACCTACGCGTTCGTCGTCGGAGTCCTCGGCATGATCGCGTGGGGGCTCACCAGAGTCGGCGTTTTCGGTGACGAGCTGGTAGCGCCGAGCGCGGGTTACGAGCTGCGGGCCGAGCACGAGGGGTCCGCTCTAGCCGGTCTCGCTCTGGCGTTCATGCTGCTGCGAGCCTTCTCCAACGGATGCGCTGCGCTCACGGGGGTCGAGGCCATCAGCAACGGCGTGCCCGCCTTTCGCAAGCCCAAGAGCAAGAACGCGGCGACGACCCTGGCGATGATGGGTCTTGTCGCGGTCTCGATGTTCGTCGGCGTCATCGCGCTGGCGCTCATGTCGGGAGTCAAGGCGGCGGAGGACCCGGCCAGGCAGCTCCTCATCGACGGGCGGCCCGCGCCCGCCGGATTCACCAACGAGGCGATCCTCCCGCAGGTCGCCTCCGCGGTGTTCGGCCACGACTCGGCCGGGTTCCTGTTCATCAGCGCCATCACCGCGCTGATCCTCTTCCTGGCCGCCAACACCGCGTTCAACGGCTTCCCGGTCCTGGGCTCGATCCTCGCGCAGGACCGCTACCTGCCCCGCCAACTGCACACCCGCGGCGACCGGCTGGCCTTCTCCAACGGGATCGTGTTGCTGGCCGGGTTCGCCTGCCTGCTGATCTTCGTCTTCAACGCCAACCCCAGCGCGCTCGTCCACCTGTACATCGTCGGGGTGTTCGTGTCGTTCACGCTGAGCCAGATCGGCATGGTGATCCACTGGACCAGGCTGCTGCGGACGGAAACCGACCGACAGGCCCGTAGGCGGATGGTCCGCTCCCGGCTCATCAACGGCTTCGGCGCCGCGTTCACCGGGCTGGTACTGATGGTGGTGCTGGTGACGAAGTTCCTGATCGGCGCGTGGATCGTGGTGCTGGCCATGCCGGTGCTGTTCATCCTGATGCGGAGCATCCGCAGCCATTACGACAAGGTGGCGTCCGAACTGGAGATCACCGGTGACTACGACGCCACCGTGCTGCCGGCCCGCAACCACGCCATCGTCCTCATCTCCAAGATCCACAAGCCGACGATGCGGGCGCTCGCCTACGCCCGGGCCACCAGGCCGTCCACGCTGGAGGCCGTCACCGTCGGGGTGGACGGGGCGGAGGCCCGCCGGCTCCAGGAGGAGTGGGAGCGCCACGGCATCCCGGTGCCGCTGAAGATGCTCGACTCGCCGTACCGGGAGATCACCCAGCCGATCCTCGACTACGTCAAGCACCTGCGGCGCCGCTCGCCCCGCGACGTCGTGACGGTGTTCATCCCCGAGTACGTCGTCGGCCACTGGTGGGAGCACCTGCTGCACAACCAGAGCGCGCTGCGGCTGAAGGCGCGGCTGCTGTTCAAGCCCGGGGTCATGGTGACGAGCGTGCCGTGGCAGCTCCACTCCTCCGACCGGCTGACGGGGCGTCCCGAGCCGTCCGCGCCGGGGTCGGTGCGCCGGCCGTCGCGGCGCCGTGCCGAGGACGAGGAGATCAGCGCCCGCTGACTCCTGTCCGGGCACGGCCGACCGGGGCGAGTCCGGCCACGGCATAGGGTGTCCGTGTGGACAGTAGGGACAGGGAATCTCTGGAGCTGACGGTCGGTCCGGTCGCGCACGGTGGTTGGTGCGTCGCCCGCCATGAAGGGCGGGTGGTGTTCGTCCGGCACGCGCTGCCGGGCGAGCGGGTCGTCGCCGAGGTCACCGAGGAGACGGCCCGGTTCCTGCGCGCCGACGCGGTGCGCGTCCTCGACCCGTCGCCCGACCGGGTGACACCGCCGTGCCCCTACGCGGGCCCGGGCCGCTGCGGCGGCTGCGATTGGCAGCACGCGAGCCTGGAGGCGCAGCGGGCGCTGAAGGCCGACGTGGTGGCCGAGCAGCTCCAGCGGCTGGCCGGCATCGAGGCGAAGGTCGTGGTCGAGGAGGTGCCGGGCGCGCCCGGCGGGCTCGGCTGGCGCACCCGGGTGCAGTTCGCCGCCCGCCCCGGCGGCGAGCTGGGCTTCCGCAAGCACCGCTCGCACGACATCCAGGTGGTCGACGCCTGCCTCATCGCCCACCCCGAGGTGGAGGCCGTCGGCGCGGAGCGGCGCACGTGGCGGGGCGCGGCCGGCGTCGAGGTGATCGCCTCCGTCGGCGGCGACCGGGCCGTGGTCGTCAGGCCGCGCTCGCACCGCACCGTCGCCGTGCCCGACCTCGACGCCCCCGCCTCGATCCTGCTCGACCAGGGCAAGGGCCGCACGGTGGCGCGGCACGGCTCCGGAGTGCTGCGCGAGCGGGCCGGCGAGCGGGAGTTCCGGGTGTCGGGCAGCGGCTTCTGGCAGGTGCACCCCGGCGCCGCCGAGACCCTCCTCGACGCCGTGCTGGCCTACGCGGCGCCGGAGCCGGGGGAGTGGGCGCTCGACCTCTACTGCGGCGTCGGCCTGTTCGCCGCCGGGCTGGCCGAGATGGTCGGCCCGGAGGGCGCGGTGTTCGGCCTGGAGTCCGACGCCGCCGCCGTCCGCGACGCCCGCGCCAACCTGCGCGACCTGCCGCAGGCCAGGGTAGAGCGCGGCCGGGTGGAGGAGGCGCTCGACCGGTTCGAGATCGAACGCGCCGACCTGGTGGTCGTCGACCCGCCGCGGTCGGGGCTCGGCCGCGAGGTGGTCGAGCGGATCGCCGGGCTGGAGGCGCCGCGCATCGTGTACGTCTCGTGCGACCCGGCGACGCTGGCCCGCGACCTGGCGTGGCTGGCCGAGCGCGGCTACCGGCTCGACGGCCTGCGCGCGTTCGACGCCTTCCCGATGACCCACCACGTGGAGTGCGTGGCCCTGCTGGTCCGCGGCTAGCCGGACGGGCCGCCGTCCCGCTCAGCGTGGCGGCCGGGAGCGGGCCAGCAGCCACAGCAGCAGTGGCGCCCCGAGCACCCCGGTGACCACGCCGACCGGCAGTTCCACGTCCGGGATCAGCCGCCGGGCGGCCAGGTCGCTCGCCAGCACGAGGAACGACCCGGCCAGCGCGGAGACGAGCGGCGGCGGCCAGGCCCTGGTGCAGCGCGGCGCGCCATAGGGGGCGGGCCGGGGTGCCGTTTCCGGGTGTCCGGTTCGGGAAATGCCGGGTGGCGGGGTACGGATGGGGCGTACGGTGCTGATCATGCGTCTTCACCGGTACCGGCCCCGCACCGCCGAGCCCGGTCCGCCGGAGGTCCCGCCGCGCCGGCGGGGCCTGATGACGGCGGCGCTCGTCACGGCGGGCATCGCGGCCGCCGTCGCGGGGGCCGCCGGGGTGGCCGGCCGAGTCCCCGGCGACGTGCTGTCGTCGAGCGGCGGCTCCGTCAGCGGCTCCGTCGGCGAGTCCGTCGGCGGTGTCCCCGGCTCGCTGACCCACGGCGAAGCCCGGGCGGAGCCGCCCGCGCCCGGGCAGCGGGTGGAGTTCCTGGCCCGGCTCGGCCTGATCGCCCCCTGGCTGGCGGCCGAGAAGGACCGCTCGCTGATCCGCGCCCGTGCCACCTGCGACGACATCCGCCGGGGCAGGCCGGACGGCCAGCTCGTCAGCGACGCCCAGGAGCGCTTCACCGACGTCACCGCCGGCCAGGCCGCCGAGATCGTCGAAGCCGTCAGGCGCTGGTGCGCGCCCTGACGGCCCCTGCGCCCGGTGCCCGGGACCGTCCGGCGCCTGGAGCGGCGGCGGCCCGGGACCGTCCGGCGCCTGGAGCGGGCCGTCCGGCGCCTAGAGCCGCGGGTCCACCGGCTCCGACTCCAGGGCGAGGACGGCGAATACCGGCTCGTGCACCCGCCAGCCCGGCTCCCCGTCGGTGAGGCGGGACAGCGCCTCCAGACCCAGCGCGTACTCCCGCAGCGCCATCGACCGCTTCTTGCCCAGGAAACGCCGGCGCAGCACGTCCAGCGACTCGGTGTAGTCGGGCCCGTAGATGATGCGCAGGTACTCCCGCCCGCGCACCTTGACGCCCGGCTGGACCCGGCCCGGCACGTACCCGGCCGGCTTGACCACCATGCCCTCGCCCCCGGCGGCCGTCAGCGACTCCCACCAGTCCACCGCCTCCGCCCGCGACCGGGCGGAGTCCAGCGACACGAACACGTGCCGCGTCGGCGTGATCAGCGGCGAGTCGAGCCGCGAGAGCGCCGACAGGTGCCAGGCGTGCGGCTCCAGCGCCGTGGTGCGGCCCTCGCAGGCCAGGATCTGGAACGGCGCCAGCCGCACCCCCTCCAGCCCGTCCACCGGCCAGCAGTAGCGCGCGTAAGCGTCGCGGAACAGGGCAGCGTTCGCGGAACGGCGCCGGGTGCGGTCGAGCAGTCCGCCCACATCCAGGCCGCGCCCGGCCGCCGTCTCCAGCGCCGACACGGCCTCCGGCAGCGCCGTCCGCGCCGCGGCGCCCACCGAGGCGTACTGGCTGCGGATCAGCTCACCGGCCTTGGCCGACCAGGGCAGCAGCTCGCAGTCGAGCACCACCCAGTCCGACCCCAGCTCGGCCCACAGCGGCTCGCACGCCTCCCGCAGCCGGTCCACCAACGGCGCCGTGTCGTCGAAGAACGGCCGCCCCGTGCGCGTGTAGACGCTGCCCGTGCTGCCGTCGGCGACGCCGAACCGCTCCCGCGCCACCTCCGGGGTACGGGCCAGCACGGCCACGGCCCGCGAGCCCATGTGCTTCTCCTCGCACACGACCTCGCTCACCCCGGCGGCGGCGAACTCCTCGAACGCCTCGTGCGGGTGCTCCAGGTAACCGTCGAGCGCAGACGTCTCCGGCGGCGCCATCGTCGGCGGCAGGTAGACCAGCCAGCGCGGGTCCACCGCGAACCGGGTCATCACCTCCAGCGCGGCGGCGGCGTTCTCCTCCACGACCTTGACCCGGGTGCCGAACCGCGTCTCCACGTGCCGGGTGCCCCGCACGTCGTCGATGTCCAGCATGCCCGGCTCGCGGCCGGAGCCGGGACCGCCGCCGAGGGGTTTGGCCGGCTCGTACCAGACCTTCTCGGCCTGCACCTGGACCAGCTCGCGCTCGGGGTAGCGCAGCGCCGTCAGGTGGCCGCCGAAGACGCAGCCGGTGTCGAGGCAGATGGTGTTGTTGACCCATTCGGGACGGACCGTGGGGGTGTGGCCGTAGACGACCATGGCACGGCCCCGGTAGTCGTCGGCCCACGGGTAGCGCACCGGCAGGCCGTACTCGTCGGTCTCGCCGGTCGTCTCGCCGTACAGGGCGAACGCGCGGACCCGGCCGGAGGCGCGGCCGTGGAACGCCTCCTTCAGCCCCGCGTGCGCGACGACGAGCCGGCCGCCGTCGAGCTGGTAGTGGCTGATCAGCCCGTCCATGAACGCCCGCGCCCGCGCGGTGAACTCCGGCGGCTCGGCCGCGAGCTGGTCGAGCGACTCCTGCAGGCCGTGCGCCACCTTGACCTTGCGGCCGTTCAGCGCGCGGACCAGCTTCTGCTCGTGGTTGCCCGCCACGCAGATCGCGGTGCCGGCCTCGACCATGTCCATGACCAGGCGCAGCACGCCCGGCGTGTCCGGGCCCCGGTCCACCAGGTCGCCGACGAACACCGCCGTGCGCCCCTCGGGGTGCCGCACGCCCTGCCAGCCGAGCCGCTCCAGCAGCGACTCCAACTCGGCACGGCAGCCGTGCACGTCGCCGATGATGTCGAACGGGCCGCTCAGCTCCCGCTTGTCGGTCCACGCCCGCTCGAACCCGACGACGGCGGCGTCGATCTCGTCGAGGCCGCGCAGCACGTGCACCCGGCGGAAGCCGTCCTTGGAGATCTTCGACAGCGACCGGCGCAGTTCCTTGCGCTGCCGGACCACCACGCCCGCGCCGAAGTCGCGGTCGGGCCGGGTGGCGTTGCGCTCGATCGCCACCTCCTCCGGCACGTCGAGCACGATCGCATCGGCCAGCACGTCGTGGCTCCTGGCCAGGTCGATCAGCGCCTTGCGGGCGGGGTACTGCACGTTCGTGGCGTCCACGACGGTCAGCAGGCCGCGCGACAGGCGGACCCCGACGATGTGGTGCAGCAGGTCGAACGCCGCGGGCGTGGCCGACTGGTCGGTCTCGTCGTCGGAGACCAGGCCGCGGCAGTAGTCGGACGAGATGATCTGCGTCGGCTTGAAGTGCCGGGCGGCGAACGTCGACTTCCCGCTGCCCGAGACGCCGACGAGCACCACGAGGGACAGCTCAGGAACCCTGATCACGGGTGAAGACTCCCATCTGGGTGGGCGGGCCGAGCTCCGGGTCGTCGTCGCCCACGGGTTTGACGGCGAAGCGGTAGCCGTACCGGGCGGCCACGTCCGTGGCCCAGCGCGCGAACTCGGCGCGGGTCCACTCGAAACGGTGGTCCGGGTGGCGCATCCCGGTCAGGAACTCGTAGCGCACGTTGTACTCGGCGTTCGGCGTGGTCACCAGCACGTGCGGCGGCCGGGCGTGCCCGAACACCACCCGCTCCAGCGCCTCCAGGCGCGGCGGGTCGACGTGCTCGACGACCTCCATGAGCACGGCCGCGTCGTAGCCGGACAGCCGCTTGTCGGTGTAGGTGAGCGAGCCCTGGAACAGGTGCAGCCTGGCGCGCTTGCGCTCCGGCATCCGGTCCAGCTTGAGCTTGCGCGCGGCGATGGTCAGCGCCATGGACGACACGTCCATCGCGCCGACGCGGGCGAAACGCGGCCTGGCCAGCAGCTCGCCGGTCAGCTCGCCCTGGCCGCAGCCCAGGTCGATGACGCTGGACGCGCCCAGCTCCTCCAGCGTCGCCAGGACGGCCTCGCGCCGCTTGACGCTGAGCGGGCTCGCGGGCCTGGCCGGCGACTCCTCCCGCGGCACGGCGGCCTCCCCGGCCGGTTCGGCCGCGGCCGTCTCCTCGGCGGGGGATGTTGCCTCGGTGGGGGACGTCTCCTCGGCGGGGGTCGGCTCCTCCGCCACAGCGGGCTCCAACCGCTCCTCGGTGTCGTCACCGAGCTCCGCCAGCCGGGCCAGCGCCGTACGGGCCAGCGCCCGGTGCCGTCCCAGGTAGCGCCGCGTGATCAGCCCGCGCTCGGGGTGGTCGCGTAACCATCCCTCGCCGGCTCGGATCAGCTTGTCCACCTCGTCGGGCGCGATCCAGTAGTGCTTGCCGTGGTCGAGCACGGGCAGCAGCACGTACAGGTGGTTGAGCGCGTCGGCCAGCCGCACGGCGCCGCGCAGCTCCAGCCGCACGTAGCGCGAGTCGCCCCACTCGGGGAAGCCCTCGTCCAGGGGCACGGCCTGCGCGGACACCTCCCAGCCGAGCGGCTCGAACAGGCGTCCGGCCAGCTCGGGTCCGCCGCGACAGGGCAGCACGGGCAGCCGGACCTCCAGCGGCAGCGGCCGTTCGGCCAGCTCCGGCCGGATCCGGCACCGCCCGGCCCGGGCGGTGCGGAACACGTCGGCCAGCGCCACGGCGAGCAACGACGACGCCGCGTACGGCCGGTCGTTGACGTACTGCGACAGGCTGAAGTCGGGCGAGCCCTTGCCGCGCGAGCGGGCCAGCGACACCGGGTCCACGTCGAGCAGCAGCGCCGCCGTGCAGCGCTCCTCGCCCGCCTCGGGATAGAACACCGTGGCCGTGCCGAAGGACTGGCCGAACTCCTGCACCCGGTCGGGATGCTTGTGCAGGAGGAAGCCGAGGTCCGTGGCCGGGCGCGCGGTGGTCGAGATCGTCAACAGCACGGGGCAAGTCTGCCGGAGCGGGCAAGTCGGCGCTATCGGATATGCCGCGAGAAGCTACACGTGAGGCAGCACCTCCGCCGCGATCAGCTCCAGATGCTCCAGGTCGGACAGATCCATCACCTGGAGGTAGACCCGCTCGGCCCCCAGCTTCGCCAGCTCGCCGATCCTCTCGACCACCTCGCCGGGCGTGCCCGCGAGCCCGCTCTCGCGCAGCCCGTCCAGGCCGGTGCCGATGGCGGCCGCCCGCCGCTCCAGCTCGGCCTGGTCACGGCCCACGCACACGGTCTGGGCCGCCGACAGGATGATCGTCCGCCCGGCGTCCGCCGCGGCCCGCCGTACCCGCTCGAAGGCCGCGCCCGTGTCGGGCAGCGTCCGGAACGGCACGTTGTACTCGTCGGCGTAGGCCGCGGCCAGCCGCGGCGTGCGCTTGGCGCCGAACCCGCCGATGATGATCGGCGGGCGGGGCCGCTGCGCCGGTTTCGGCAGCGCGGGGGAGTCGGCGAGCCGGTAGTAGCGCCCCTCGAACGAGTACGGTCCCTCCGCCGTCCAGAGGCCCTTGATGATCTCGAGCTGCTCCTCGAACCGCCCGAAGCGCTCGCTCACCGGCGGGAACGGGATGCCGTACGCCGTGTGCTCGGCGTCGAACCAGCCCGTGCCCAGCCCCAGCTCCACCCGGCCGCCGCTCATCCGGTCCACCTGCGCGACGCTGATCGCCAGCGGACCGGGCAGCCGGAACGTGGCCGGCGTCACCAGCGTGCCGAGCCGGATCGTGGAGGTCTCCCTGGCCAGCCCGGCGAGGGTGATCCAGGCGTCGGTGGAGCCCGGTCCCGGGTCGCCCGCGCCGATGCGCTGGTAGTGGTCCGAACGGAAGAACGCGTCGAAGCCGAGCCGTTCGGCGGCCCGGGCGACGGTGAGCAAATCGTCGTAGGTGGCGCCCTGCTGGGGCTCGGTGAAGATCCGCAACTTCATGACGCCATTATCGGCACAGAACGGACGGCATCCGGAGAATGCCCCCCGCGCCGCCCCCGGCCCTTGCTAACGTCTGCCGCCAGCGCTCTGTGTGACCAGGTGACGACTCGGGGTGGGCAATGTCGGATTCGCGGCGCCAACGGGAGCCGGGCATGCTCCCACGCCCTCTCGCGTTCCTCGCTGCGCTGGCGCTGTCCGGCACGACCGGGGCGGTGATCGCGCTGCTTCCCGGCCGGGCGGAGCCCGACACGGGTCCCGGCTCGCCGCCCGCGGCTGGGTCCGGCGCGGCCGCGGACGCCGCCCGGCCGCCCGGTCCCTCCGCCGCGGGCGGTGGGCGGTCTCCCTCCCCAGGGGTGGGGGCCGCGGCGGGCTCGGACGAGGGGGAGGGCGCCCCGGGGGTGGGGTTCGTCGCCTTCGCGGACGCCGCCCGCGGGCCGGCGCTCGATCTCGCCGCCCACGCCCGCCGGACGGGCCTGCGCCGGTACGCCGTCGGCCACGTGATCGCCGCCCCCGTCGGCTGCGCGCCCCGCTGGGCCGGCCCGGCGGCCACGAGCGGCCCGTCGATCCCGGGCGGCCCGGCAGCCCCCAAGGGGACGGCGGCCGCCGAGGGACCGGAGGCCGCCGGTGGCGCGGCCGTCGCGTTCGGCGACCTGCGCGGGCGCTTCGCGGAGCTGCGCGCCGAAGGGGGAGAGGCGGGGCTGGTGCTCGGCGGGCCCGCGGGCCGCGGGCTGGCCGGCGCCTGTGCGACCACCGGCGACCTCACCGCCGCCTACCGCCGGCTCGTCACCGTGACCGGCGCCGCGTTCCTCGACTTCGAGGTGAGTGACGGCGCCGACCACGCCGCCGCCGAACGCCGGGCGCTGGCCGTCCGCGCGCTGCAGGACGACCTGCCGCTGCGGGTCGGCTTCACGCTGCCGCTGCACCCGGACGGCCTGAGCGCGCACGACGTCGAACTGCTCCGGCTCACCCACCGGCTCGGCGTGGACGTCACCACCGTCAACCTCCTGGCTCCCGTCGAGCCGCGCGAGCGGAGCTCGTCCTCCCCCGTGCACGAGGTGGCCGCCTCGTGGGACCGGCGGCCGGAGACCGGGGCGTCCGGGGGCCGGTTGCGCCGGGTGGCGTCCGCCGTCCGGGCGGCGCGCGACCAGATCGCCGACGCCCAGGGCCTGGCCGACGCCCGCGAGGCGGCGCGCCGCCTCGCGCTGACCCCCGTGCTCACCGGCCCCCACGGCCTGAGCGAGGCCGACGCCCGCAGGCTCGCTGCGTTCGCCGACCGCCACGGCCTCGCCTGGCTCTCCCTGCGCGGCACCCCGCAGAACCCCGCCGTGGCCCGCATCCTCTGGCGTATCCCCGCCTGAACTATAGGATCTCGCACGAAAGCGATGATGTGCGGTGAGGGGGAGGGGCGGTGACGGCCCGGCCGGATACAGCGAGAAAGGTCCTCCTCTACTGGATGGACGGCCTGGTCGGCCTGTACATGTTGGGCATCACCGCCTACATCGTGTTACGGACCGCCCAGGGCAGGATCTCGGTCCCGCGCGCCGTGGCCGCCGAGGCGTGCCTGCTGACGCTCTTCGGGCTCTTTCCGTTCCTGCTGCGCCACGCGTTCGACGCCCGGCCGCGCCCCACGGTGCAGCTCGCCGTCGCCGGGCTCGCCGCGGCCGCGGCCGTGGCGCTCGTGCCGGCGCCGCCGGACGGCATCACCATCGAGGGCTCCTGGGCGATGGTGGCGTTCCTGTGGCTGTCGGCCGCCGTCCTCTACCTGCCCGTGTGGGGGGCGCTCGCCCTGAGCGTCGTGGTGGTCGGCCTGACCAGCTCGTACGTGATCCTGATCAGCGGCCGGCCGTGGCCGGGCGTGCTGGTCACCGAGGCGGTCACCGCGGCCGTGACGGCCGTGGCCATGTGGCTGTGGCGCTGGCTGTGGTGGACGATCAGGGACGCGCACGACAGCAAGGAGGCCAAGGCACGGCTGGCCGTCTCCGAGGAGCGCCTGCGCTTCGCCCGCGACCTGCACGACCTGCTCGGCCACAGCCTGTCGGTCATCACGCTCAAGAGCGAGCTGGCCGCCAAGCTCGCCACCAAGGACGCCGGGCGGGCGGCGCGCGAGATGGCCGACGTGCGCCGGCTCGTCGCCGATTCGCTGGCCGAGGTGCGGCAGGCCGTGGACGGCTACCAGGCGCTCGACCTGGAGGCGGAGCTCGCCGGGGTGCGCGCCGCGCTCGAGGCGGCGGGCACCCGCTGCACGATCGAGGCCAGGGCCGGTGACCTGTCGCCGGCCGCCCGCGTGCTGCTCGCCTGGGTGGTGCGCGAGGGCGGCACGAACGTGCTCAAGCACAGCGCGGCCACCCGGTGCGCGATCACGATCGACGGCGGGGTGCTGGAGATGCGCAACGACGGCGTCCGGGGGCCGGCGGCCGGGCCGGGCAGCGGCCTGCGCGGGCTGGCCGAGCGGATGACCACCGCCGGCGGCTCGCTGACCGCGACGGGGATGCCGGACGGCGAGTTCGTGCTCCGGGCGGCGGTGCCCGCATGAGCGGGCCCGCACCCCGCGGTCTCGGGCGGTTCGCCCGGAAGGCGACCAAGCTCGACAAGGTCCGCTGGCTGATCGTCTACTCCACCGACATCGTGCACGGGATCGCCCTGTTCGGCTGGTTGGACCTGTATCTCATGTGGGACCGGCATGGCCTGCCGGCCGCCTCGGCGATCTTCGCCGCCGTCCTGCTGGCCGTGCTCGTCGTGCTGGCGGGGCGGGGGTTCCGGGTCGCGGTCCGGGGCGGCTCGCGACCCACGATCCTCCTCGGGGTCGCCGGGGTGATCGCGCTGCTGCTGGCCGCCATGCCGATCGTGTACGCGGCCGCGCTCTGGCCCGGCATGCTGGCGCCGTTCGTGCGCCGGCGCAGCGTGGTCCTGACCTCCGTCGCGACGGTCGTCGGGCTCAACGCGTTCGTGACGCTGGTCGATGCCCTGTCCTGGCCGCTCGTCGTCATCCAGAGCGCGCTGACCGGGGTCGTGGTCGCCGCCGTGCTGGCCGACCTGGGGCTGTGGCGGGTGGCCAGGGAGGCGCACGAAGGGCAGGAGGCCAAGGCGTTGCTCGCCGTCTCCGAGGAGCGGCTGCGCTTCGCCCGCGACCTGAACGACCTGCTCGGCGAGAGCCTGGCCGGAATCTCCGCCAGGACCGCGCACGCGCAGGAGAGGCTGCGCGACGACCCCGCCGCGGCCGCCGCCGAGATGTTCGAGGTGCGCGACCTGACCCGGCAGGCGCTGCGCGAGGTGCGGACCACCGTGCAGAGCTACCGGGCCCTGGACCTCGACGAGGTGCTCTCCAGCGTGCGGGCGGTGCTGGAGGCGGCCGGCGTGCGCTGCGCCGTGGACGCCGACACGGCGCCGCTGGCGCCGGAGACCCGCACCCTGCTGGCCACCGTCGTCCGCGAGGGGGCCACGAACGTGCTCAAGCACAGCAAGGCCGAGCACTGCAGGATCACGATCAAGGACGGAGTGCTGGAGATGTCCAACGACGGAGTGACCGGCCCGGCCGGAGACCCCAACCCGAACGGGCTCGGCGGGCTGTCCCAGCGCGTCGGCGCCGCGGGCGGCTCGCTGTCGGCCGCGCCCACGCCCGAGGGAACCTTCCTGCTCCGGGCGGCGGTGCCGGCATGACGACGCGCGTGCTGCTGGCCGACGACGAGCACCTCATCCGCGGCGCCCTGGCCGCCCTGCTCGACCTGGAGGACGGCATCGAGGTCGTCGCCCAGGTCGGCCGGGGCGACGAGGTGCTGGCCGCCGTCGCCGAGCACCGGCCGGACGTGGCGGTGCTCGACATCGAGATGCCCGGCATGGACGGGCTGAGCGCGGCCGAGCAGATCAGCTCCCTGTGCAAGATCGTGATTCTGACCAGCCTGGGCCGTCCCGGCTACCTGCGCCGCGCCATGGCCGCCGGGGTCAGCGGCTTCCTCGGCAAGGACGCCTCCGCCGAGGAGCTGGCCATGGCCATCCGCAAGGTGCGGACGGGCGGCCGTTACCTCGACGCCGAGCTGGCCGCCGCCGCCATGGCCGCGGGAGACAGCCCGCTCACCGAACGCGAGCGCGACGCGCTGCGGCTGGCCAGCGACGGCGCCGCCATCTCGCGCATCGCCGCCGAGCTGCATCTGACGGAGGGGACGGTGCGCAACTACCTGTCCAGCGCCATGACCAAGCTCGGTGCCCAGAACCGGCTGGAGGCCATCCGCACCGCCCAGCGCATGGGCTGGCTGTGATCGGCCGGAACGGCCCGGTGCCATAAACCCTGTTTCGCCGGGTAGGGGCCGTCACCTGGGAAGGGGCGGACATGGCTACTCGCGACACGCATCAGGAGCACCTCGGCCACGTCGTCTTCATCACGGCGGCGGCCGCCATCGGTGGGTTCCTGTTCGGGTACGACAGCTCGGTGATCAACGGAGCCGTCGTCGGCATCCAGAAACACTTCGCCGTGGGGCCCGTGGAGATCGGCATCGTGGTCGCCATCGCGCTCCTCGGCTCGGCCATCGGCGCCTACATGGGGGGCCGTCTGGCCGACCGTTGGGGGCGGACCAGGACGATGCAGGTGGCGGCCGCGATGTTCGCCGTCAGCTCGATCGGGCAGATGCTGCCGTTCACCGTCTGGGACCTCGCCGGGTGGCGTGTGCTGGCCGGTATCGCGATCGGCATGGCGTCCGTGCTCGGGCCCGCCTACATCGCCGAGGTGGCGCCGGCGGCCTACCGCGGGCGGCTGGGGTCGTTCCAGCAGCTCGCCATCGTGCTCGGCATCGCGGTCTCCCAACTGGTCAACTACGTGATCGCGCGGCTGGCGGGCGGCAACGTCAACAACCCGCTGTGGGGGCTGGAGGCCTGGCAGTGGATGCTGGGCGCCTGCGTCGTGCCCGCGCTGCTCTACTGGCTGTTCGCCGCGAACATCCCCGAGTCGCCCCGCTACCTGATCATGGCCGGCCGGGACAAGCAGGCGCGCAAGGTGCTCGCCGAGGTCGAGGGCGACCACGTGGATCTGGACGCCCGGCTCGCGGAGATCCACAAGGTGCTCAGGACCGAGGACAAGCCGACGCTGCGCGACCTGCGCGGCTCCGCCCTGGGCCTGCTGCCGATCGTCTGGGTGGGCATCGTCCTGTCGGTGTTCCAGCAGTTCGTCGGCATCAACGTGATCTTCTACTACTCGTCGGTGCTGTGGCAGTCGGTCGGCATCACGCAGGCCAACTCGCTGCTGATCAGCTTCTCCAGCTCCGTCATCAACATCATCGGCACGTTCATCGCGATCGCGCTGGTGGACCGGATCGGACGCAAGCCGCTGCTGCTCATCGGCTCGGCGGGCATGGCGATCTCGCTGGCCACCGCCGCCTGGGCGTTCAGCACCGCCCGGACGGTGGACGGCTCCGTCTCGCTGCCCAGCCCGCAGGGCCCGATCGCGCTGGTGGCCGCCAACTCGTTCGTGCTCTTCTTCGCCCTGTCCTGGGGCGTGGTGGTCTGGGTGCTGCTGGGTGAGATGTTCCCGAACCGGATCCGCGCCGCCGCCCTCGGCGTCGCCGCGTCGGCGCAGTGGATCGCCAACTGGGTGATCACGGTGACGTTCCCCGCGCTGTCGGAGTGGAACTTGCCGCTCACCTACGCCATGTACGCGGGTTTCGCGGTGCTGTCGTTCCTGTTCGTCTGGCGCTGGGTCCGCGAGACCAAGGGGCGGCGGCTGGAGGAGATGGGCTGACCCGGCGGCCCCCGTCATCCTCCCCGGGCGGGTGCACCGGGCGGGCCTCAGGCGAGCGGGATCGGCGTGTCGTCCTCGCCCGGCCGGCGCGGGCCGAAGATCCGCCGCTCGGCCGCGGTGATGGCGACGTCGTTGATGCTCGCCTCCCGCCGCCGCATCAGGCCCTGCGCGTCGAACTCCCACAGCTCGTTGCCGTAGCTGCGCCACCACCGCCCGTCCGCGTCGCGCCACTCGTACTGGAAGCGGACGGCGATGTGGTCGTCGGTGAACGCCCACAGCTCCTTGCGCAGGGCGTAGTCGAGCTCCCTCTCCCATTTGCGGGTGAGGAAGGCGGCGATCTCCTCCCGGCCCGTGACGAACTCGTCACGGTTGCGCCAGACGGAGTCGGGGGTGTAGGCGAGCGCCACGCGGTGCGGGTCTCGGGTGTTCCACGCGTCCTCGGCGGCCCGCACCTTGGCACGGGCCGTCTCGGCGGTGAACGGCGGGACGGGCGGTCGGGTCATGGGTTTCCTTCCGATCTCCACTGGTGGTGCGGGGCTCAGTCGTGGTGCAGGGTGATGGCCTGCACCGGACAGGCCCGGGCGGCCAGCTCGACCTCGCCGGTCAGGGCGTCGTCCGGCGCGGCCTCGTAGGTCAGGACGTCGTCGCCGTCGAGGGCGAAGACGTCCGGCGCGGCGAACACGCACTGGGCGTGGGTCTGGCACAGGGTCATGTCGACGTGGACGCGCATGGCGGGTCCCTTCAGGTGGTGACGGGCGGGTTGAACCGGGAGTACCCGCCGAACGTCCAGCGCTGCGGGAGGGCTCCGGCGACCTCGACGACCCGCTCGACGTCGAAGTCGACCAGTCGCTGCGCGCCCGGGACGGCCGCGGCCCGCTCCGGGTCCCAGTCGATGCGGGCGCGGCCGGTCAGGTGCAGTGCCCTGCCGCCCTCCCAGTCGAGGAACAGCAGCCCGCAGCGGGGGTCGAGCTCCAGGTTGCCCAGGGTCATGAACATGGCGTTGCCGGCGTAGTCGGGCCAGGTCAGCCGCCGGGCGCCGGTCACCCGGACGAAGCCGGGGGCGCCGCCCCGGTGCGAGGCGTCGGCGCCCTTGCCCGGCGCGCGGGTGGCGACGAAGAACGTGTCGGCCCCCGCGATCCAGTGGAGCTGGTCCTCGGCGACCTCGCCGCTCCTGGCGACCGTCCTGGGCCCCTCCGGTGTGCCGTCGCCGTCGGGCGTACGGGTCTGGATGTACTTCGGGCAGTTCGCGTACACCTGTTCCGTACGGACCCGGAGGCCGGAGCCGTCCCGGCGGGCGCGGCCGTTGACCCGCATCCGCCTGCGGCTGCCCGGCTCCAGCGCCAGCATCCCGACGTCGTGCTCCTCGTCGAACAGGCCGGCAAGCGGGTCGCCTGCGGCGGGCAGCCGGTCCACCACGACGGTGCGCTCGTCCGGCGCGGCGGCGAACCCCGGCGGCCCGGTCAGCGGGCTCGCCCACAGCGCCCCGTCGCCGTCCGCGGCGGCGATCACCAGCAGCCGCTGCCGGGCGAGGAACTCCGCGGCCACGGCGGGCACGGCGGCCCGCACCCCGGCCGACCCCCAGCCGGAGCCGGTGAACCCGGCCCGCCGCTGCACCGTCAGCTCTCCCTCGTGCATCATCGTGTTCCTAGAAGAATCCGCAGGTCGGTGCGCCCTGCGTGGGCGCCGGAGCGGCGCCGGCACCGCTCGGGGCGTAGATCTCCAGGCGGATCCCGTCGGGGTCGGTGAAGAACACCCCGCCGGACGAAGCGCCCTCGCCGTGGGGCACGACACCGTCGTAGACGAGGGTCGCGCCGAGCTCGCGCAGCACCTTCTCGGCCCGGTGCACCGCCTCGACGTCGGGCACCTGGAACGACAGGTGGTGCAGGCCCGGCCGGTCGGTCGCGAACGCACCGCCGCTCTGCTGCCACAGCGTGACCATCAGCGTGCCCTCGCGACCGAGGAGGGCGTACCGGCGGTCGCCGGTGGTCTGCTCGCGGACCACCTCGAAGTCGAAGACCTGCCGGTAGAAGGCGATGGAACGGGCCAGGTCGGTGACGTTGAGGCCGACGTGGCCGGTCTGCAGGGTGGGCGTGCTCATGCGGGACCTCCAGCAGTTTCTAACGGTTGATTACACTGCCTACCATTAGAATAGTGGCGGAGATTTCTCACGTCGTCAACCGTTGGGTAGCGTTAGAACGTGAATGTGGCCGACTTCATCGGCGGGGGCGCCCCGCTGCTCGGAGAGCCGCCGCCCATCGAGCTGGCCAACACCGTCCACGCGGTGCGCGGCCACCGGCGCGACGGCCTGCGCACGATCGAGCACCTGGCCGCCTGGCTGCGGGACGTCCGCCCGCGCCTGGCGGTCCCGCTGACGGACGCCGAGCTGTGCGAGGTGACCGGCGAGGACCTGGCCGACGCCAGGGAGCTCCGCGACGCCATCCGCGCCCTGGCCTCCGCCGCCGCCCCCGAATCCGGCGATGCCGCGCTGGACCCCCGGGCCGCCGAGACGCTGAACCGCCACGCGAGGCGCTCGCCCCGGTGGCGCGAGCTGCTCCTCGACCCGGAGCCGCACGCGGTGGTGCGTGGCACGGGCCGTCCCGTCGCCGCGGCCCTGGCGGCCGTCGCCGAAGAGGCGGTCGACCTGTTCGCCGGCCCCGCGCGGCACAGGCTGCGCGCCTGCCAGGGGCCCGGCTGCGTCCTGCACTTCGTCCGCGAGTCGCCCCGGCGCGAATGGTGCTCGGCCGGCTGCGGCAACCGCGCCCGTGCCGCCCGCCACTACGCCAAGGTGCGCCGCCCCTGATCGACCCCTCCTCCGACGTCGCTGTTCAGCGGCCTCGACCCGGGCCTGATGTCCGAGGCCACCGGCCACGGCGGCCCGAGAGGCCGGTGCCGAGCCGGTGCATGGACGTCAAGAGGTGAAGCGGTAGCCCATGCCGGGTTCGGTGATCAGGTGGACCGGGTGGGCGGGGTCGCGTTCGAGTTTCTTGCGGAGCTGGGCCATGTACTGGCGCAGGTAGTTGGTCTCCTTGACGTAGCTGCTGCCCCACACCTCGGTCAGCAGGTAGCGCTGGGGGATGAGCTTTCCGGGATTGCGGAGCAGGACTTCCAGGATGTGCCATTCGGTGGGGGTGAGCCGTACGCCCCCCGAGATGGCCTTACGGGTCAGGTCCACGGTGTGGTCGCCGATCTTGATGCTGGCCAGTTCGGCCTCCTGGACGGCGGCTCGGCGGGCGACGGCGCGGATGCGGGCGAGGAACTCGTCGATGCCGAACGGCTTGGTGACATAGTCGTCGGCTCCCGCGTCCAGGGCTTCGATCTTGTCGGCGCTGCCGGCCCGGCCCGACAGGACGACGATGGGGACCTTGGTCCAGCCGCGCAGGCCGTGGATGACGTCGATGCCGTCGATGTCGGGCAGCCCGAGGTCGAGGACGACGAGATCGGGATGCCATTCGGCGGCTTCACGCAGGGCGGAGCCGCCGTCGGCGGCGACCGCGACCTGGTAGTGGCGAGCGGCCAGATTGATGCGCAGCGCGCGCAGGATCTGCGGCTCGTCGTCGACGACGAGGATCTTGGTCATGGTGTCACCGCCCGGAGTGGATCGGCATTCTGATGATCATCGTGAGTCCGCCTCCTGGTGTCTCTTCGGGAATGAGGGCGCCGCCCATGGCCTCGGTGAGCCCGCGTGACAGCGCGAGGCCGAGGCCGACGCCGGTGCCGTTGTCGCGGTCACCGAGCCGCTGAAACGGCAGGAAGACCCGCTCGTACGCCTCGGGCGGGATGCCGGGGCCGCGGTCGATGACGCGGATCTCGACCTGGTCGTCGTGCCAGCTGGCGGTGACGAGAACCTTCTGCGCGGGCGGGCTGTAGCGGACGGCGTTGCTCATCAGGTTGACCAGCACCCGTTCGAGCAGGGCCGGGTCGGCGACGATCTCGGGCAGGTCGACGGGGATGTCGCCCTCGACCCGGTCGCGCAGCGGCCCGAGGTCGTCGATGGCGTGGGGGACGACCTCTTCCGGGGCGAGGGGCTGGAGGGAGAGCCCGAGCGCGCCCGCCTGCAGGCGGCTCATGTCGAGCAGGTTCTCCACCAGCCGGTCCAGCCTGGCCAGGGATTCGTCGGCGGTGGCCAGCAGCTCCTCGCGGTCTTCCGGAGTCCAGTCGACGTCGTGGCTGCGCAGGCTCTCGACGGCGGCCTTGGCCGCCGACAGCGGGGTGCGCAGGTCATGGCTGACGGCCGCCAGCAGCGCGGTGCGCATCCGGTCGGCCTCGGCCAGCGGCTTGGCCTGTTCCGCCTCCCGCTGCAGGCGTTCCTGGCGCAGCGCGACGGCGGCCTCGGCGGCGAACGCCTCCAGCACCCGCCGGTCGCTGGCATCCAGCAGCCTTCCCCGCGCGGCGAGCACCAGTTGGTCACTGATGGTCACGTCGGTGTCGGCCGCGGCGGGGGTGGTGCAGGGCGCGGAGCCGGAGGTGGCGACGATGCGCCAGGCGCCGGCTTCGGATTGATCGTCCGGCGTGGGCTCGCCGACGCGTTCGAGCAGGGTGACCGAGTCCAGGGCGAACGTCTCGCGCAGCCGCCCGAGCAGGGAGGACAGCGCGGCCTCGCCGCGCAGCACGTGCCCGGCCAGGGTGGACAGCGTCGCGGCGTCGGCGCGGGCGCGGGCCGTCTCCCTGGTACGCCGGGCGGCCAGGTCGACGATCGCGCTGACCGCGGTCGCCATCAGGACGAACACCACCAGGGCGAGAAGGTTCTCCGGGTCCTCGATGGTCCAGGTGTACAGGGGAGGGGTGAAGAACCAGTTGAGCAGGAGAAATCCGCCGATCGCCGCGCTGATCGCCGGCCAGGTCCCGCCGATCAGCGCGACCCCGATGACCAGGCTCAGGAACAGCAGGATCTCGGTGGGCAGCGAGAGCACGCCGGCGAGCGGGGCGAGCGCGGCGGTCAGCAGCGGCAGGCCCGCCGCCGCGACCGCCCATCCGGCCAGCCTGCGCTTCCTGGTGAGCGCGGCCCGGGAGCGCTCGGGGTGGCGACGGCCCTTCTTGGCCTCCTCGTGGGTGACCAGGTGGACGTCGATGGGGCCGGACAGGGCCGTGGTCTCGACTCCGACGCCGCGGGAGAAGATCTGGGCGAAACGCCCCCTTCTCGACGCTCCCAGGACGAGCTGGGTGGCGTTGACGCCGCCGGCGAAGTCGAGCAGCGCCCGCGGGATGTCGTCGCCGACGACCTGGTGGTAGGTGCCACCCATGCTTTCGATCAGGGTGCGCTGGCGGGCCAGGTTGGCCGGGTCGCCCCCGTCCAGCCCGTCGGCGCTCGTGACGTGGACGGCCAGCAGGTCGGCGCCCTTCGTGCGGGCGGCGATGCGGGCGGCCCGGCGTACCAGCGTGTCTCCCTCCGGGCCGCCGGTCAGCGCCACCACCACGCGCTCGCGCGTCTCCCAGGTGCCTTCGATGCCGTGGTCGGCGCGGTAGCGGTCGAGCTGCTCGTCCACCTTGCCCGCGACCCAGAGCAGGGCGAGCTCGCGCAGCGCGGTCAGGTTGCCGACGCGGAAGTAGTTGGACAGCGCGGCGTCCACCTTCTCGGGGGCGTAGACGTTGCCGTGCGCCAGGCGGCGGCGCAGCGCCTCGGGGGACATGTCGACCAGCTCGATCTGGTTCGCCTGCCGCACCACCTCGTCGGGCACGGTCTCGCGCTGCGGGATGCCGGTGATCTGCCGCACCACGTCGTTGACCGACTCCAGGTGCTGGATGTTCACCGTGGAGACGACGTCGATGCCCGCTTCCAGGATCTCGTCGATGTCCTGCCAGCGCTTGACGTTCTTCGAGCCGGGCACGTTGGTGTGGGCCAGCTCGTCGATCAGCGCCACCTTCGGCGCGCGGGCGATGACGGCGTCCACGTCCAGTTCGGTGAAGGTGGCCCCGCGGTAGACCAGCGTCCTGCGGGGGACCACCTCCAGGCCCTCCAGCAGGGCGGCGGTGCGGGCGCGGCCGTGGGTCTCGACGAACCCCACGACCACGTCCCGGCCGCGCTCACAGGCCCGGCGGCCCTCGCCGAGCATCGCGTACGTCTTGCCCACCCCGGGGGCCGCCCCGAGGTAGACCCGCAGGCGGCCCCTTTTCACGAGCGGTCGAGTCCGAGGTTGAGTTCGAGCACGTTCACCGCCGGCTCGCCCATGAAGCCGAGCGCCCGGCCGACGGTGTGCTCCTTGATGAGCCGCTCCACCCTGGCCTGGTCGAGACCGCGTTCCTTGGCCACGCGAGACGCCTGCAACTCGGCGTAGGCCACCGAGATGTGCGGGTCGAGGCCGGAAGCGCTCGCCGTGACCGCGTCGGAGGGCACGGCCGGCGTTCCCGTGTTCCCTCTGACCGGCACGGTCTTCCCGGCCGCGTAGTCCTCGCCCGGCCTGGCGCACTCCACCTTCAGGCCCTGGTAGGCGGGGGTGAAGGGGGTGGCGGGGCAGGCCTGGTTGACGCTGACGGCGCGGTCGGAGAACACCTTCAGCACCGCGCCCACCCCGTCCGGGGTGCAGTACGGACGGGCCCCGCTGACGCCCTCCAACTCGCCGACCGCCTTGGAGCGAGCGCACACCTGGGTGAGCAGCGACTGCTTGCCCTCGTCCGGATTGCCCTCCTCGTCCTTCGCGCCGGGCACCGGCAGAACGTCCACGACGTCCTCGGGGCCCAGATTGCCGGCGCTGGTCGAGGTGGGATCGTAGCCGTCACCGGCGGCCGACGGGCGGGACTGGAAGTACGTCCTGATCGGGTTGCCGTCCGCGTCGGTGAAGGACTGGCCGATCAGCGCGCTGCCCACGGTCTTGCCGTCCTTCTCGACGAGCGAGCCGTTGGCGTTCCCGTTGAACAGTGCCTGGGCCACGCCGGTGGCGGCCAGAGGGTAGACGATGCCGGTGACCACCGTGAGCACGAGCAGCGCGCGAAGCGCGGCGACGTGCTGGCGGACCCAACTGGGCATGCGGTTCATTTATGACATCCCCGGAAGGAACTGGATCAGAAGATCGATGACCTTGATGCCGGCGAACGGCACCACGATGCCGCCCAGGCCGTAGACGTAGAGGTTGCGCGACAGCAGTTTGGAGGCGCTGGAGGGCCGGTAGCGCACCCCGCGCAGCGCCAGCGGGATCAGGGCGATGATCACGAGGGCGTTGAAGATGACCGCCGCCAGGATCGCCGACTGCGGGCTGGCCAGGCGCATGATGTTGAGCGCGTCCAGGCCCGGGTAGACCGCCGCGAACATCGCCGGGATGATCGCGAAGTACTTGGCGATGTCGTTGGCGATCGAGAACGTCGTCAGCGCGCCCCGCGTGATGAGCAGTTGCTTGCCGATCTCGACGATCTCGATGAGCTTGGTCGGGTTGGAGTCCAGGTCGACCATGTTCCCGGCCTCCTTGGCGGCGCTGGTGCCGGTGTTCATGGCGACGCCGACGTCGGACTGGGCCAGGGCGGGGGCGTCGTTGGTGCCGTCGCCGGTCATCGCGACCAGGCGGCCGCCCTCCTGCTCCCTCTTGATCAGCGCCAGCTTGTCCTCGGGCGTGGCCTCGGCCAGGAAGTCGTCCACCCCGGCCTCGTCCGCGATCGCCTTGGCGGTCAGCGGGTTGTCACCGGTGATCATGACGGTGCGGATGCCCATCCGGCGCATCTCGTCGAACCGTTCTCGCATGCCTTCCTTGACCACGTCCTTGAGGTGGATCACCCCCAGGACCCGGCCCCTCTCGGCCACCACCAGCGGGGTGCCACCGGAGCCGGAGATGCCGTCCACGATGTCGCCGACGCCGTCGGTCGGGTGGCCGCCGTTGTCACGGACCCACTTCATGACCGCGGTGGCGGCGCCCTTGCGGACCTCGCGGCCGTCCAGGTTCACCCCCGACATGCGGGTCTGCGCGGTGAACTGGACCCACTCGGCGCCGTGGATCTCGCGCTCGCGCAGCCCGTACCGCTGCTTGGCGAACACCACGATGGAGCGGCCCTCGGGGGTCTCGTCGGCCAGGCTGGACAACTGGGCCGCTTCCGCCAGTTCCCGCTCGCTCACGCCGGGCACGGGGACGAACTCGCCGGCCTGCCGGTTGCCCAGGGTGATCGTGCCGGTCTTGTCCAGCAGCAGCGTGGACACGTCGCCGGCGGCCTCGACCGCGCGGCCGGACATGGCCAGGACGTTGCGCTGCACCAGGCGGTCCATGCCGGCGATGCCGATGGCCGACAGCAACGCGCCGATCGTGGTCGGGATCAGGCAGACGATCAGCGACACCAGCACGATCCCCGACACGCCGTCGGCGGTCAGCGCCAGGGAGTCGGGCACGCCCGGGTTGACGGACTTGGCGAAGATCGCCAGTGGCTGCATCGTCGCGGTGGCCACCAGGAAGATGATCGTCAGCGCGGCGAGCAGGATGTTGAGCGCGATCTCGTTCGGTGTCTTCTGCCGGTTCGCACCCTCCACCAGCGCGATCATGCGGTCGACGAAACTCTCGCCGGGCTTCTGCGTGATCTGCACGATGATCCGGTCGGACAGCACCTTCGTGCCGCCGGTCACCGCGGACCGATCGCCGCCGGACTCGCGGATCACCGGCGCGGACTCGCCGGTGATGGCCGACTCGTCCACCGACGCGATGCCCTCCACCACATCGCCGTCACCGGGGATGATCTCCCCGGCCTCGACGACCACGAAGTCGCCCTGCCTGAGTTCGGGCGCGCCGACCACGTCCCACTCGGCCGAGGCACGGCTCTTGAGCCGGCGGGCGGTGGTGTCGCGCTTGGCCGCCCGCAACGTGGCGGCCTGCGCCTTGCCGCGCCCCTCGGCCACGGCCTCGGCCAGGTTGGCGAAGACGACGGTCAGCCACAGCCACACCACGATCGCCCAGGCGAACCAGGAGGGATCGCCGATCGCCAGGACGGTGGTGAAGACCGCGCCGATCTCGACGATGAACATCACCGGGTTGCGCCACATGGTGGCCGGGTTGAGCTTCTTCAGCGCGTCCGGCAGCGATCGGATCATCTGCTTGGGGTCGAGCAGCCCGCCGCCGACCTTTCCACCCTGGGGTGCGGGGGTACGGCCCGGCGCCTGCACTGTCTGCGTGGCCATGGCTAGCGAATTCCTTCTGCGAGCGGCCCGAGCGCCAGCGCGGGCAGGAAGGTGAGGGCGACCAGGATGATCGTCACGCCGACGACCATGCCGACGAACTGCGGCCGGTGGGTGGGCAGCGTGCCGGCCGACGCCGGGACGGGTGCCTGCCGGGCCAGCGAGCCGGCCAGCGCCAGCACCAGCACGATGGGCAGGAACCGGCCGAGGGCCATGCACAGTCCGAGGGTGGTGTTGTGGAACGGGGTGTTCACGCTGACTCCGGCGAAGGCGGAGCCGTTGTTGTTGGAGGCCGAGGTGTAGGCGTACAGGATCTCCGACAGGCCGTGCGGGCCGCTGTTCAGCATCGCCGAGCGGCCGGTCTCGGTGGCCATCGCCACCGCCGTGCCGACCAGCACCAGTGCCGGGGTGATGAGGAAGTAGAGCGAGGCGAGCTTGATCTCGCGGGCGCCGATCTTCTTGCCCAGGTATTCGGGGGTGCGGCCGACCATCAGCCCGGCCACGAACACGGTGATCACGGCGAGGATCAGCATGCCGTACAGACCCGCGCCGACTCCGCCGGGAGCGACCTCGCCGAGCAGCATGTTGAAGATCAGCATGCCGCCGCCGAGCGCCGTGTAGGAGTCGTGGAAGGAGTCGACCGAGCCGGTACTGGTCAGGGTGGTGGAGGAGGCGAACATGGCCGAGTTCGACACCCCGAAGCGCGCCTCGCGCCCCTCCATCGCCGCCCCGACGGCCTGCGGCACCGTGCCGCCCGCGCTCAGTTCGGCCCAGTTGGTCAGCGTCACGCTGATCAGGAAGATGCTCGCCATCACCGCGACGATGGCGTAGCCCTGCCGGTTGTCGCCGACCATCCGGCCGAAGGCGCGCGGCAGCGAGAACGAGATCACCAGCAGCAGGAAGATCGTCAGCCAGTTGGTCCACGTCGTCGGGTTCTCGAACGGGTGGGCCGAGTTGACGTTGAAGATGCCGCCGCCGTTGGTGCCCAGGTCCTTGATCGCCTCCTGCGAGGCGGCCGCGGCCGGGGTGAACGTCTGCTCCCCGCCGGTCAGCGTCGCCCACGTGCTGTGATCGGCGAACGTCTGGATCGCGCCCCCCGCCACCAGTACCAGCGCCGCGACGAAGGCGATCGGCAGCAGGATGCGGATCGTGCCGCGGACCAGGTCCACCCAGAAGTTGCCCAGCGTCTCGCTCTGCCTCCGGGCGAACCCGCGCACCAGCGCGACCGCCACCGCCATGCCGGCCGCCGCGGAGACGAAGTTCTGCACCGCCAGGCCCGCGGTCTGCACCACGTGGCCCATCGTGGACTCGCCGGAATAGGCCTGCCAGTTGGTGTTGGTGACGAAGCTGACCGCGGTGTTCCAGGCCAGTGCCGGCTCCACCGGCTCCATGCCCAGGGACAGGAACAGGTGGTTCTGCAGCCGCTGCAGGCCGTACAGGAACAGGACCGACACCAGCGAGAACGCCAGCACGCCACGCGCGTAGACGCCCCAGCGCTGCTCGCTGTCGGGTCGCACACCGATCAGCCGGTAGATCATCCGCTCGACCCGGGAGTGCTTGGTGCCGGTGTAGACGCGGTACATGTAGTCGCCCAGCGGCCGATGGCACAGCACGAGGGCGAGCAGCAGGGACGCGATGAACAGGATCCCCGCCAGAGTCGAGGACATCAGAAGCGCTCCGGGAACAGCAGGGCCGCGACCACGAAGACCAGCAGGCCGACGACCACGACCAGACCTGCGGCGTTGACGGCGCTCACAGCCGTTCCACCGCCTTCACAACCAGCCCGAGGATCACGAAGACCGCGATCGTCAGGCCGACGAAGATGACGTCGGTCATCCTCACTCCTCGACTGGATGATGGGTGTTTCGCCCGCCGGAGCCGGCGGCGCCAGGGCCAGCAAATCCCGGAATTTCGGGTGTTTTGCCGTTCTTGACGGGTTTCATACGAGTGGAGCCCGAGAATTGACGCCATTGCTACGCGCCGGGTGATCAGGGGATGATCTCGGTGCCGGCCGTCGGACGGCGCCCGTGGGGCTGGGTGGGGAGGCGCCGGTTCGAGTACGGCGGCCTGATCGGTCATCCGCGACTCGACCAAGACGGCTCCGTCGTCTGGAGCTCGTCGTGAAGACGCGGACTGAGCTGCACCGAAAGGGCGAGTCCTGATTTATCGGTATGCCTACCGATAGGTCTACGGATATTCGGCTGTGCCGGCAGCGCCTACCGTCTGGCGGCAGCAGGGCGTACACCCCCACCACGGAAGACGAGCGCGCGCCCTGCACCACCCCCCGTTCCCGGCAGGCCGTGCTCCCAGGCGATCCCTGCGGCACGGTCGGCGCGCGCCCACCCGGGCGCCCGGCCGGGAAAGCCGAAAGGAGCCCAGCCTTGAAACGCAAGCCACTGGCCGCCGCGACCGTGGGAGTAGCCACGGCCGCGGCCATGGTGTTATCCGCCTTACCCGCGCACGCGGCGCCGCCCGGAGCCCAGGGAGCCGGCGGGCAGGCGCGCGCCGCCGCCGCGGCCGACCCGGAGTCGCAGGCCGCCGCCGTCGCCGACCAGGCGGTCGCCAGCAGTCTCGACAACCTGGCCAAGGGGCCCGACGAGGCATACCGCCGGCTGAACGTGGTCCGCGGCGCCGGCGACATGTTCTTCGTCTCCTACGAGCGCACGTACAAGGGGCTGCCGATGGTCGGCGGCGACGCCGTCGTCGTCACCGACTCCGCCGGGCGCGTCCGCGACACCGTCGCCGAGTCCGGGCCGAGCCCGAGCGACGTGGCCACCACCCCCAAGATCAGCGCCGCGCGGGCCACCCGGGTGGCCAAGACCCGGCTCTCACGCGTGGACGAGACCGGTGACCCGCGCCTGGTGGTGCTGGCCTGGGGCGGCAAGCCGAAACTGACCTGGGAGGCGGTCGTCGGCGGCGTGGCCGACGGCAAGCCGAGCATCCAGCACGTGTTCGTGGACGCCCGCACCGGCGAGGTCGCCGACTCCTACGACCTGGTCCGCGAGGGCACCGGCAACGGCCACTACTACGGGCAGGTCACGATCAACACGAGCGGCTCCGGCAGCTCGTACTCGATGACCGACCCGACGCGGCCCGGCATCAGGTGCGGCGGGCAGAACGGCTCCGCCTACACCGGCCCCGACGACTCCTGGGGCAACGGCCAGGGCACCAACCTGGAGGCGGCCTGCGTCGACGCGATGTACTCCGTGCAGCGCGAGTGGGACATGCTGCGCGACTGGCTCGGCCGTGACGGCATCAACGGCCAGGGCGGCGGCTTCCCCGCCCGCGTCGGACTGAACCAGGTCAACGCCTTCTGGAACGGCAGCTACACCAACTTCGGCCACAACCAGGCCAACACCCGCCAGGCCACCCCCATCGACGTGGTCGCCCACGAGTACGGCCACGCCATCTTCCAGACCACGCCCGGCGGCGCCGGCTCCGGCAACGAGAACGGCGGCATCAACGAGGCCACCGGCGACATCTTCGGCGCGGTCACCGAGCACTTCGCCAACCACCCGAGCGACCCGCCCGACTACCTCGTCGGCGAGGAGGTCGACCTCGTCGGCGACGGCCCGATCCGCAACATGTACAACCCCGGCGCCCTCGGCGACCCCAACTGCTGGTCCACCTCCATCCCCGGCACCGAGGTGCACGCCGCGGCCGGCCCGCTGAACCACTGGTTCTACCTGCTGGCCGAGGGCAGCAGCCCCGGCGGCGGCAAGCCGAACAGCCCCATCTGCTCCGGCGGCCCCTCCTCGGTGACCGGCATCGGCGTCGAGAAGGCCGCCAAGATCTTCATGGGCGCCCTCAACCGCAAGACGTCGAGCTGGCGGTACGCCAACGTCCGGTCCGCCTCCGTGGCCGCGGCCGTCGAGCTGTTCGGCGCCAACAGCGTCGAGTGCAACACCACCAAGGCGGCCTTCAGCGCGATCAGCGTGGCGGCGCAGTCCGGCGAGCCCGCCTGCGGCACCCCCGGCAACGACTTCTCCCTGTCGCTCAACCCGGCGTCGGGCACCGCCCAGCCCGGGCAGCAGGTGACCACCACGGTCAACACCCAGACCACGTCCGGCAGCCCGCAGACGGTCACCCTGACCGCCTCCGGCCTGCCGAGCGGCGTCACGGCGAGCTTCAACCCGTCGTCGGTCACCTCCGGCAACTCCGCCACGCTCACCCTGTCGGTCGGCTCGTCCGCGGCCCAGGGCACCTACCAGGTCACCGTCACGGGCACCGGGTCGTCCCCGCACACCGCGATCTACAGCCTGCAGGTCGGCTCCGGCGGGCCCGGCGGCGACGAGCCGCCGGACATCAGCCTCGCCAACGTCAAGGCGCACCTGTCGCAGTTCCAGACGATCGCCACCGCCAACGGGGGCAACCGCAGGTCCACCGGCAGCGGCTACACCGCGTCCGTCTCGTACGTGGAGCAGAAGCTGCGCGACGCCGGCTACACCGTGGTCCGGCAGAGCTGCGCCTCCGGCTGCACCAGCGGTTCGGGTCCGAACCTGATCGCGGACTGGCCCGGCGGTGACGCCAACCAGGTCATCATGGCCGGTGCGCACCTCGACGGCGTGTCCGCCGGCCCCGGCATCAACGACAACGCCTCCGGCTCCGGCGCGCTGCTGGAGGTCGCGCTGACGCTGGCCGCCGAGCGGCCCACCATGGCCAAGCACGTGCGGTTCGGCTGGTGGACGGACGAGGAGCAGGGCCTGAACGGCTCCGAGTACTACGTCAACTCCCTCTCCGCCACCGACCGGTCGAGGATCAAGGCGTACTACAACTACGACATGGTCGGCTCGCCCAACGGCGGCTACTTCATCAACAACATCACCACCGCCGTCGCGCAGCCGCTCAAGGAGTTCTACGACGGCCTGAACCTGCAGCCGGAGGAGAACACCGAAGGCGCCAACCGCTCCGACGACGCCTCCTTCCGCAACGCGGGCATCGCCACCTCGGGCGTCGCCGCCGGCGCGAGCTACACCAAGAGCACGGCCCAGGCGGCCAAGTGGGGCGGCACGTCCGGACGGGCGTACGACTCCTGCTACCACGCCGCGTGCGACACCATCAGCAACATCAACGACACCATCCTGGACCGGGCCGCCGACGCCGCCGCCCACGCCATCTGGAAGCAGGCCGTCGGCGGTGGCACGCCGAGCCGTGACTTCTCGATCTCGGCCAACCCGGCCTCGGGCACCGTCCAGGCGGGCTCGCCGGCCACCACCACGATCGGCACCACCACCACGGCGGGCACCGCGCAGTCGGTGAACCTGTCGGCGACGGGCCTGCCCACAGGCGCCTCCGCCTCCTTCAACCCCGCCTCGGTGACGTCGGGCGGCTCGTCCACCCTGACGATCTCGACCGCGCCCACCACTCCCGCCGGCTCCTACACCGTCACGGTGACGGGCACCGGCGAGACGGCGACGCGGTCCGCCACGTACGCGCTGACCGTCCAGGGCACCTCGGGCGGCAGGACGTTCACCAACGGCACCGACTACCAGATCCGGGACTACACCACCGTGCAGAGCCCGATCACGTCCACGGCGACGGGCGCCGCGACCTCCCCGGTCAGGCTCTCCGTCACCATCAACCACACCTGCGCCGAGGACCTCGACATCTGGCTGCGCGGGCCGAACGGCCAGTGGTACGCGGTCGACCGGTACGGCGGCACGAGCTGCACGTCGTACGGCACCAGGACGTACACCGTCCCGCTGAGCCAGCAGGCGGCGGGCACCTGGGTGCTCGAAGTCAGCGACGTCTACAGCGGTGACACCGGCTACCTGGACACCTGGAGCGTCACCGTCTGACCCTTCCGATCAGCGAAAGGCCCCGGCCCCGGCCGGGGCCTTTCCCGTCACAGCGGCCAGGCGACGTCGTTGCGGGTGCGCACGCCGAGCTTGTGCAGCACCTTCGCCACGTGCGTGTCGACCGTGCGGCGCGACAGGAAAAGCACCTCGGCGATCTCCCTGTTGGTCCGGCCCTGCGCGACCAGCCTGGCCACCTCGCGCTCCCTGGGCGACAGCCCGCCGCCGGCGGGCCTGCGCCCCCGGCGCGGCGGGCAGCCGGCGCCGATCTCCCGGAGCAGGTGACGGCAGCGCGCCGCGTCATGGGTGGCGCCGAGCGTCGCGTACCGCTCGGCCGCGTCGGCGACGATCTCCGCGGCCCGTTCCCCGCCGCCCAGCTCCAGCCGGGCGCCCGCCTCCGCCTCCGCCGCCCGCGCCGCGCCGTGGGGCCGGCCCATCGCCTCGTACGCCGACCGCGCGCGGGCCTGGCACGCCACCGCCTCCTCGAACCGGCCGCCGGCGTGCGCCAGCGCGCCGCGCACCACCTCCAGCGCGGCCACGGCCGACGGCGCGCTGCGGCCCTCGATGCCGGCGGCGAACTCGGCCACCAGCTCGCCCGCCTCGTCGTGGCGCCCGGCCCGCAGCAGCGCGGTCACGGCGGGCGGGACGAGCTGGTCGCCCCACACCCACACGCCCTTGCGGCGCAGCCGGGCCACCGCCGCGCGGGCCTCGGCCAGCGCCGCGTCCACCCGGTCGCGGACGAGGAGCAGCTCGACCAGCCCGCCGGAGGCGGCCGCGGCGACCGGCAGGAAGGCGGAGTCCGGCTCCCGTACCCCGGCGTCCTCCAGGTGGCGGCCGGCCTCGTCCCACTCGCCGCAGGCCAGCGCCAGCATGCCGAGGACGAGCTGCGCGTCCACCCCGAGCAGGGGCGTCTCCGGCATCATCTCGACGGCCGCGACCGCCCGCTCCCGCAGCCCGGACCAGCGCCCGGTCAGCCAGTCGAGCCTGATGGACGACATCTCCACCAGGTAGACCGGGTACAGGGCGCCGCTCTCCTCGGCGACCCGGCGGCCCAGCGCGGCGTACCGCCTGGCCGCGGCGTAGTGGCCGAGCGGGATCGCCGCGTCGCACAGGTTGGAGTAGGCACGGGCGACCTGCCGCCGCACCCCCGCCGACGGGTGGCCCACCGGGAGGGTGTCCGCCAGCGCGAACGCGTCCGGAGAGCCGATCAGCATGGCGAAGGCGACCTTGTTGGCGTGCACCGTCGCCGTCAGCTCCGGGTCGCCGTCGGCGACCACCAGGCTCTCGGACCGGTCCATCCACTGCCGGTGGGTGGCGATCGGCTCGGTGCCCCACGCCGGCATGGCCAGCAGTGCCAGCCCCCTGGCGGCCATGCCGGGCCGGTCAGCGAGGTCGGGCAGCGCGGCGAGCACCTCCTGCCGCCCGGCGGCGATGGCGCCCGCCTGGTTGGACAGCAGCACGCCCAGGTTGAGCCGGGCCTCGCCGCGCACCTCCCGCGACAGGAAGTCGTCGGCCAGGAGGTGACGCAGCAGCCGGACGACGCGCCGGTGGGACAGCCCGACCGCGGCCAGCCTGCTGAGCCGCAGGGCCAGCGGACCGCGGGCGTCGCGCGGCAGCTTGGGGTCGGCGAGCATGCTCTCCAGCAGTTCGACGGCGAGCGGCACGTCGCCGAGCGCGGCGGCCTGGTCGGCGGCGGCGGCGCCGTACCGCCGCCAGGCGCCGAAGTCGCCCGCGCGCCGCGCGTGGTAGGCGATCTGGACGAGCGGCGGCTGGTCGAGCGTGGCCAGCGCCGTCACGGCCCGCCGGTGGATCAGCCGCCGGTCCGGGCCGGGGATGGCGTCGTAGACGGCCTGCTGGGCGAGCGCGTGCCGGAAACCGTGCTGGCCGTCGGGGTGTTCGAGCAGCACGCCCGCCTTGAGCGCCTCGCACAGCCCCGCCCTGACTCCCAGGCCGCCGCCTCCCACGTCGCCGCCGCCTGGGCCGCCTCCTGGGCCGCCGTCCCCCAGGCCGCTGTCCCCAAGGACGCCGACTCCCGGGCCGTCGTCTCCCGAGGCGGCGTCCCCCAGGACGGCGGAGATCAGCGGCTCGTCCGCCGGAAGCTTGAGCACGGCGGCGGCGTGGACGACGCGCAGCGCCACGGGGGACAGCTCGGCGAGCCGCTCCGCCATCGCCTCGCGCAGCAGCAGCGGCACCGCGATGCTGTCCAGGGCCTTCGGCTCCTCCCCGCCGCCGTCGTCGAGCAGCGAGCGGACGACCTCCTCCACCACGAACGGGACCCCGGCGGTCCGCTCGTGCAGCCGCGCCGCGAAGGCGGCGGACAGTCCGGGACGGCCGAGCAGGCCGCCCGCCATGAGCCTGACGCCCTCCACGTCCAGCGGGGCCAGCGCCACGACCTCGCTGTTGACGCCCGGCGGATGCCGGTACGCGTGCCCGAACGGCAGCCCCGGCACCGGCAGGTCCTCCCGCCGGAACGTCACCACCAGCGCCAGTCCGGCGGGCGGCTGGTCGGTGAGGAACCGCAGCAGGTCCCGCGTTCCGTCATCGGCCCAGTGCAGGTCCTCCACCACCAGCACGACCGGCCCGGCGGCCGCCAGTAGCGCGTGGACGGCGCGGAACAGCCGGTGCCGTTCGGCGCGCGGGTCGTCCACCGGCGGCGGAAGCGGCGCCGGAGGCAGGTCGCCGGCCAGCTCCGGCAGATAGCCGCGCAACGCCCCCGTCACCGGGTTCAGCGCCGACCGCGCGGGCAGGGCGGCGGCGACGTGGCGCAGCGCGTCGAACACCGGCCCGTACGGGAACGGCTCCCTGAGCTGGTGGCAGTGACCGAGCAGCACGGTGCGCTCCCCGTCGGGCAGGAGCTCGACGGCCGCCCGGACCAGGCGCGTCTTGCCGATGCCCGCCTCGCCCTGCACCAGCGCCACCGCGGGCGGGCGGGTGATCGCGCCGAGGAGTGCTCTGAGCTGCGCGTCGCGGCCGACGAGCGCGGGAGGAGAGAGGCCCGTCATCGGAGTCTCCGGATCAGTGCGGCGGCGTACCGGAACTCCGTTATCCACTACCGGTCAATCTTGGTCAACAGTCTCCTTACACCTCCGGCCGCGTCCGCGGGGTCCTTCAGGACGCGAGCAGGTCGAGGTGGAATCCCACCAGGAACAGCGCCCGCCCTGCGGTCGTCGCGTACCTCTCGCGCGGCTGTCCCTCTCCCGGGCGATGGCGCCGACCACATACTCCGACCCGTCCTTCGCCCTGTCGAGGGGATCGGCGTAGCACCATGGGCAGAGGAGGGCTGCACGTCCGGAGAAAGGCTGTCGCGATGGCCGGAACATTCCACCCTGGGGACCCGGGCAGAGCGCCGTCCCGCTATCTGCCGATCGCCGAGCACGGCCTGATCGGTGACCTGCGGACGGTGGCCCTGGTCGGCACCGACGGCACCATCGACTGGTACTGCTGTCCGTCCTTCGACTCGCCCAGCGTCTTCGCCGCGATCCTCGACGCGGACCGGGGCGGGGCGTTCGAGCTGACCGCCGCCGTGCCCGCCAAGACCAAGCAGTTCTACTTCCCCGACACCAACGTGCTGATCACGCGGTTCTTCACCGAGGACGGCGTGGGCGAGATCCAGGACTTCATGCCGGTGAGCGACGGCGAAAGGAGCGACGGAGGCGAGGCCGACCGGCACCGGCTGATCCGGCGGGTCGTCTGCGTGCGCGGCACGATCCCGTTCCGGGCGCGGGTGGCCCCCCGCTTCGGCTACGGGGAACAACCGCACGACGTGTGCGAACGCGGCGGCGCGGTGGTCTTCTCGGCCGCAGATCTGAGCCTCGCGCTGACCGCCACGGTGCCCGTCGACTGCGACGACCTGGACGCCACGGCCGCGTTCACGCTCAAGGAGGGCGAGTCCGAGGTGTTCGCGCTGGACCGGGTCGACACCCGGGTGGAGCCGCGCGGCTGCCCGCACGCGGAGGCGGAAGAGGAGTTCGCCGCCACGGTGCGGTTCTGGCGGCGCTGGCTGTCCGCCTCCCGCTACCGGGGCCGGTGGCGGGAGATGGTGCACCGGTCGGCGCTGACGCTCAAGCTGCTCACCTACGCGCCGACCGGCGCGATCGTCGCCGCGCCCACCACGAGCCTGCCCGAGCAGATCGGCGGCGAGCGCAACTGGGACTACCGCTACCTGTGGGTACGCGACGCCGCCTTCTGCGTGTACGCGCTGCTCCGGCTCGGGTTCACCGGCGAGGCGGAGGCGTTCATGGACTTCCTGGCCAGGCGCGTCTGCCGCCGCGCCGACGGCCCGTCCGGCCCGCTGCAGATCATGTACGGCATCGACGGCCGCACCGACCTGCCCGAACGCGTCCTCGGCCACCTGGAGGGCCACCAGGGCTCGGCCCCGGTGCGGGTGGGCAACGCCGCCGCGGAGCAGCTCCAGCTCGACATCTACGGCGCCCTCATCGACTCGATCTACCTCTACGACAAGTGGGGGCAGCCGATCTCCAGCGACAACTGGGACGACGTCTGCGCCCTCGTGGACTGGGTGTGCGCGCACTGGGACCAGCCCGACGAGGGCGTCTGGGAGACCCGCGGCGGGCGCAAGAACTTCCTGTACTCGCGGCTGATGTGCTGGGTGGCGATCGAGCGGGCCATGCGGATATCCCGCCGCCGCGGCCTGCCCGCCGACATCCAGCGCTGGCGGGACACCCGTGACGCGATCTACCGGCAGCTCATGCGCCGCGGCTGGTCGACCGCCCGGGGAGCCTTCGTCCAGCACCAGGACGGCGACGTGCTCGATGCCGCGGTCCTCATGATGCCGCTGGTCAAGTTCATCTCGCCGACCGATCCCAAGTGGCTGTCCACCCTCGACGCGCTCACCGCCAACCTGGTGTCCGACTCGCTGGTCTACCGGTACGACCCGCAGGCCAGCCCGGACGGCCTGCGCGGGGAGGAGGGCACGTTCTCCATCTGCTCGTTCTGGTACGTCGAGGCGCTGGTGCGCGCCGGGCGCGTGGAGGAGGCGCGGCTGGCGTTCGAGAAGATGCTCACCTACGCCAACCACCTCGGCCTGTACGCCGAGGAGATCAGCCAGAGCGGCGAGCAGCAGGGCAACTTCCCGCAGGCCTTCACCCACCTGGCGCTGATCAGCTCCGCCTTCCACCTCGACCGGGCTCTCGGATGAGACCCGCGTGCGGCGGCGGCCCGTGGGCCCGCAGACCCTTCGCGGCCGGGTGCGGCTCCCGGCCCCGCGCCGCTCCGGCCGCGAAGGCGTGCGCCCCACGAGGGTCGCCGATACCGCCCGCAGGCGTCTGACATGCCGAAACACGGGTAGCCTGACGCCAGTGGCCGGACGCCGGGCGCCCCTGGCGCCTGCGACCGGTCGCGGCACCTCGTCTCCCCGCGGGCCCGGCCGGGCCCCTGATGGATCCGCAGCGAGCAGTGACTCCCACCCGCCCCCTCGAACGAGAGGACACGCGTGTTCCAGGCAACCGCCAGGCGCTCGGCGGCGCTCGCGGCCACCCTCATGGCCACGGGGCTCGCGCTGACCACCGCCACCACCCCCGCCGCGGCCTCCCCGCCCCCTGCGGCCACCATCGCCACCGCTGCCACCCCTCCCACCGCGGGGACCACGCCCGTCGCGGGCACCACGGCCGTCGCGGCCTCCCTCACGACCGGCTCCGACCGGCCCGCCATCATCGGCGGGAGAACCGCGACGGAGACCTACCCCTTCATGGTGTCGTTCCGGCTGCCCCAGGAGCCCGACCACCACTGCGGCGGCGCCCTCGTCGCCGTCGACTGGGTCGTCACCGCCGCCCACTGCAAAGGGCTCCTGAAGCCCGGCGGGACACGCGTGCGCGTGGGCTCCCTCGACCGTGACGAGGGCGGCGTGCCCGCCGGCGTGAAGCGTGTCGTCGTCCACCCCGACTTCGGCTCCCGCCGGGAGCGCAGGGGAGTCGAGGCCGACATCGCGCTGGTGCGGCTCGACCGGCGGGTGGACCTGACGCCCATCCCGATCGCCGGCGACGCGGGAGACGTGGGCGAGCCGAGCCGCGTCCTCGGATGGGGCATGACCTGTGAGGACAGGGAGGACCCGGCCTGCGCGGGCGGCCCGCGCGTGCTGCGCGAGCTCGACACCGTACGCGTGGCCGACGACCGGTGCGTCACCCTCGACGGCGTCGCCGAGCTGTGCGCCGGCGAGCGCGACGGGCGGGCGGCCAGCGCCTGCAACGGCGACTCCGGAGGGCCGCAGATCCGCCGGGTCGGCGACCGGTGGGAGCTGATCGGGGCCACCTCGCGCGACGGCGACGACGTGGACGACCGCATGGACGGCGCCGCCGGCTGCTCCACCAACCCGTCCGGAGGTCCGGGGGTGGGAATCTGGACCGACGTCACCCACTACCGCTCCTGGATCGCGCGCATCCTCGGCGAGGAGGCTCCCGCGGAGGTCCGCAGCGCCTCCTGATCGCCGGGGTGGCGTCAGGCGTCCGGGTTACGGGCGACGATCGCGCCGTTCAGGGCCGTCGCGAAGGCGGTCCAGGCGACGTACGGCACCAGCGCCAGCCCCGCGCGGCGGTCGGCGCGCAGGAAGCGGCGCAGCAGCACGAGGTTGGAGGCGTTCAGCGCCAGGATGTCCAGCATGGCCAGCCTCGGGGAGCGGGCGGCGAAGAACAGCGGCGTCCAGGCGGTGTTGAGCGCCAGGTTCACGGCGAACGCCCACGCCAGCCCCGCCCGCCCGACCCCCACGTCCGCCCCCGCTCCCGAAACCTCCGCCCCGGAAGTCTCCGTCCCGGAAGTCTCCGTCCCGGAAGTCTCCGTCCCGGAAGTCTCCGTCCCGGAAGTCTCCGTCCCGGAAGTCTCCGTCCCCGCTCCCGCCGGGGCCGGTCGGGTCGGGGTGGAGGCGGTGGTGAGGGCGCGGGCTCCGGCGTAGGCGAGCAGGGCGTACAGCGGTGTCCAGACCAGCCCGAAGGCCTGCGGGGGCGGCTGCCACGGCGGTTTGCGCAGCTTCCGGTACCACGGGGAACGGCTGTCGGTGGACCGGGCGCCGATCGCGGCGCCCGCCGCCACGGCCGTTCCCGTCGCGAGCAGGGTGCGGGCGAAACGGCCTGCGTTGCGTGTCATCCCACCCGCCTACCCCGGCCCGGCCAGATCACCCGCGGTGGTGGAACCGCCGGCGCAGCATGCTGAAGACCATGGCGCCGAGCCAGATCACGAACAGCACCTTGACGACGCCCCACCCGCCGGCCACCATTCCGACGAACATCATCCCGAACAGGATCGGCAGCCATGGCCCGCCGTGCCGGTGGGGACCGTGCGGGTGCGGGCCGTGACCGTGCGGGCCCCGGCGCGGATGATGCCGGCGCATGGCCTCCATCTGGTGCCGGTGCGCGTTCACCGCGGCACGCCAGTCGCCGGGGCCCGGCGCGACCGGCTCGTGATGGCCGGGCCGGTAGCCGGGGCCCGGCAGGTCGGCCGTCACCTCGGCGAGGTCGCGCGCCGTGCGCGCCGCCAGTGTCCGGTCGAGCCGCTCGTCCAGTTCGGCGTGGTCGAGGCGGCCCAGCGCGAAGTGCTCGCGCAGGTCGGCCATCGTCTGCTCACGCTCGGCGTCGCCGATGCGCAACTCGCCGGGGTCCGGGCGCGGGTCTCGGTCACGGTGCCCGGCCGGGCCCGTCCGTCGCTCCTCGCCGATGCCGTGGTGGTCCGGGTCCATGTGTGACTCCTCCTCTGCGGACCGGTTGCCCGTCGTGGCGCCGGTCATCGGGTCACTCCTCGCCCGGGTCGCCGTCGGCCAGGATCTGGTAGAGCTTGCGCCGGGTCTCCACCAGAGTCTTACGCGCTTCGCGGATCTGTGCGTCGCTCCCGGTCTGCAGAACCTGCATCATCGCGAACGCCGACTGCCGGGCCAGGTCCCACAGATCGGCGGTGTTGTCGTCGATGTCGGGCCGCATCTCGTCCCACGGGGCGCGCACCTCGTCGCCGTGGGCGTCGATGTAGGCGCGGCCGGTCTCGGTGAGGCGGAAGGTCTTGCGGCCCTCGTTCTCCTCGGAGACGACCAGCCCCTCGTCGGTGAGCTGCTGCAACGCCGGGTAGACGGCGCCGGGACTGGGCTTCCAGCCGCCCTCGCTGCGCTCGGCGATCTCCTGGATGATCTGGTAGCCGTTACGCGGCTGCTCGGACAGCAGCGCCAGGATCGCGGCGCGCACGTCGCCCCGCTTGGCCTTGCGGCTCCGGCCGCCCCAGCCGCGGTGGCCGAACGGCCCGCCGTGGCCGAACGGGCCCCCCGGACCGAACGGGCCGCCCGGACCGAACGGGCCGCCGCGCCCGAACTCGGGCGGGAACGGCCGCCTGCCGCGGTGCCTGTGGTCGTGCGGGCCGTGGTCGTGCGGGTGATGGTCGTGCGGGTGGTGGCGCCGTCCGGCGTCCTCCCAGGCCCCGGCCACCGCCTTGAGCGCCTCGACGGCGGAACGCCTGAACTGGCGCGGGTCGGGCCAGGGGCCGCTCATCGCATGTGTCGCTGTCATGGGGGTTCCTCCAGTTTTCGACTGTTCTCGATGCTTCAAAGATATATCGCCAACATGTCGTCAGCAATACCTGCGTCTGAGTGAGCCAGATCACGAAAAACTTGAGAAATACGGGAACAGGATCGGCGGTGTGGCCGTTGTTCCCATCAGACGAGGTCGTTCCGCGTCGGCAGGGCTGGGGGGTGCTGTCGCCGCTGGAGACGACCTCGTCTGCGTTTGCGGCCAGTCCCGTGTCCACAGGGCGTCCCGCCCGCACGCGGTGTTGTCCGCAGGCCACCCGTACGTGGCGCCCGGGTGTCCGCGCCATGCCGTACAGTCCGGATCATGATGGGTCACACGCACGCGATGACGGGTGCCATCGCCTGGCTGGGGCTGGCGCCGGGGCTCGCGGCCCTGCCGATGGTGATGGAGTCCAACCGGTTCATCGAGACCGGGATCATGGTCAACGCGCTCTCTCCGGCGGAGCTCATCGCCGGGGCGCTCATCTGTGCCGGGGCGGCGATGCTGCCCGACCTCGACCATCCCAGCGCCACGATCGCGCAGACCTTCGGCCCCGTGACGTGGGTGCTGAGCAAGGCGGTCAACTGGATGAGCGGCGGGCACCGCGGCGCCACCCACTCCTTAGCCTTCGCGGTGGCGATCGGATTCGGCGCGCACTGGCTGGCGTCCTCCTATCCCATCGGCCGCGACATCATGGTCGTCCTGCTCATCGGCCTCGCGCTGCGCGCGATCGGCATCGGCATCCCGGGCAACAAGGCCGGCTCGGCGCTGGTCAACATCGGCCTGACCGCGGGCCTGTACGCGGTGTTCCTCTCGCTCGGCGTCGGCTACGCCTGGCTCGGGCTGGCCGTGGGGATCGGCTCGTTCGTGCACGTCGTGGGCGACTGCATGACGGAGAAGGGGTGTCCGGTGCTGTGGCCCATGTCGGTGAAGTTCCTGCTGCCGTGGAAGATCGGCATCAAGACCGGCAAGAAGTTCGAGCAGAAGATTCTCGCCCCCGTGCTGTCGGTCGCCATCATCGGGTTGCTCTTCCTCCGTCTGGTCCCCGTCTGAGGCGTCACCCGGTTAACTTGATGTCGAGATAGTTCTGTCGATATCTTGATATCGAGACATCTGCCGCGCTCTCGACTTAGGGTCACCTAACGTCCTGGTCGATCCCGGGGTGCGGGAGGATTCCCATTGAGCAACTGTCTATGGAGGAGGCGAATCACCGTGTCCGCGAACAGCTTCGGCAGCCGTGACACGCTGCGCGTCGGCGACGCGTCATATGAGATCTTCCGGCTGGATGCCGTCGAGGGTGCTGCCCGCCTCCCGTACAGCCTGAAGATCCTGCTGGAAAACCTCCTCCGCACCGAGGACGGCGCCAACATCACGGCCGACCACATCCGGGCGCTGGGCGGCTGGGACCCGAGTGCGCAGCCGAGCGTGGAGATCCAGTTCACGCCGGCCCGCGTGATCATGCAGGACTTCACCGGTGTGCCCTGCGTGGTCGACCTGGCCACGATGCGCGAGGCCGTACGCGACCTGGGCGGCGACCCGGCCCGCATCAACCCGCTGGCCCCCGCCGAGATGGTCATCGACCACTCGGTCATCGTCGACTACTTCGGCCACCCCGACGCGTTCCAGCGCAACGTCGAGCGCGAGTACGAGCGCAACCGCGAGCGCTACCAGTTCCTGCGCTGGGGCCAGACGGCCTTCGACGAGTTCAAGGTCGTCCCGCCGGGCACCGGCATCGTGCACCAGGTCAACATCGAGCACCTGGCCCGCGTCGTCATGACCCGGGACGGCAAGGCCTACCCCGACACCTGCGTCGGCACCGACTCCCACACCACGATGGAGAACGGCATCGGCGTCCTCGGCTGGGGCGTCGGCGGCATCGAGGCCGAGGCCGCGATGCTCGGCCAGCCGATCTCCATGCTGATCCCGCGCGTGGTCGGCTTCAAGCTCAGCGGCAAGCTCCCCGCGGGCGCCACCGCCACCGACCTGGTGCTCACCATCACCGAGATCCTGCGCAAGCACGGCGTGGTGGGCAAGTTCGTGGAGTTCTACGGCGAGGGCGTCTCCAGCGTGCCGCTCGCCGACCGGGCCACGATCGGCAACATGAGCCCCGAGTTCGGCTCCACCTGCGCGATCTTCCCGATCGACGGCCAGACCGTCGACTACCTGCGCCTGACCGGCCGCTCCGAGGAGCAGATCGCGCTGGTCGAGGCATACGCCAAGGCCCAGGGCCTGTGGCTCGACCCGTCGGCGCCCGAGCCCGTGTTCTCCGAGTACATCGAGCTCGACCTGGGCACGATCGTCCCGTCGATCGCCGGCCCCAAGCGCCCGCAGGACCGCATCGCGCTCTCCGACGCCAAGAAGGCCTGGCGCGCCGCCGTGAAGGACTACGCGCCGACCGTGGAGGGTCCGATCGACGAGGCGTCCGCCGAGTCGTTCCCCGCCTCCGACTCCCCGGCGATCAGCCACGGCGGCAACGGCGACGAGCCGCACGCCGCCGTTCTCAACGGCTCCCGGCCGCACAAGAAGATGCCGGTCACGCTGGCCGACGGCACCTCGTTCGAGATCGACCACGGCATCGTCGCCATCGCCGCGATCACCTCGTGCACCAACACCTCCAACCCGTACGTCATGCTCGGTGCGGCCCTGCTGGCCCGCAACGCCGTCGAGAAGGGCCTGACCCGCAAGCCGTGGGTCAAGACCTCGCTCGCGCCCGGCTCGCAGGTCGTCACGGGCTACTTCGAGCGCTCGGGGCTCCAGCCCTACCTCGACAAGATCGGCTTCAACCTCGTCGGCTACGGCTGCACCACCTGCATCGGCAACTCCGGCCCGCTGCCGGAGGAGATCTCCGAGGCGGTCCAGGCGGGCGACCTCGCGGTCACCGCGGTGCTGTCCGGCAACCGCAACTTCGAGGGCCGCATCAACCCCGACGTCAAGATGAACTACCTGGCCTCCCCGCCGCTCGTCGTGGCGTACGCGCTGGCCGGCACGATGGACGTCGACCTCGACAACGAGCCGCTCGGCACCGGTTCCGACGGGCAGCCGGTGTTCCTGCGCGACATCTGGCCGGCGCCCGAAGAGGTCTCGGCCGTGGTCCACTCCTCCATCGGCCGCGACATGTTCGAGCGCGACTACGCCGACGTGTTCAAGGGCGACGACCTCTGGCGGTCGCTGCCGATCCCGACGGGCAACACCTTCGAGTGGGACCCCGACTCGACCTACGTGCGCAAGGCGCCCTACTTCGAGGGCATGCCGTCGCAGCCGGAGCCCGTCTCCGACATCACCGGCGCCAAGGTCCTGGTCAAGGTCGGCGACTCGGTCACCACCGACCACATCTCGCCGGCCGGCTCCATCAAGACCGGCACGCCCGCCGCCCAGTACCTCCAGGCCAACGGGGTCGAGGTCAAGGACTTCAACTCCTACGGCTCGCGGCGCGGCAACCACGAGGTGATGATCCGCGGCACGTTCGCCAACATCCGCCTGCGCAACCAGATCGCGCCGGGCACCGAGGGCGGCTACACCCGCGACTTCACCCAGCCCGACGCCCCGGTGTCGTTCATCTACGACGCCTCGGTCAACTACGCCGCCGCGGGCACGCCGCTGGTGGTGCTGGCGGGCAAGGAGTACGGCTCGGGCTCGTCGCGCGACTGGGCGGCCAAGGGCACCGCGCTGCTCGGCGTGCGCGCCGTCATCGCCGAGTCGTACGAGCGCATCCACCGCTCCAACCTGATCGGCATGGGCGTGCTGCCGCTGCAGTACCCCGAGGGCGTGAGCGCCGAGTCGCTGGGGCTGACCGGCGAGGAGACGTTCGACATCACCGGGGTGGAGGAGCTCAACAAGGGCGGCATTCCGCGCACGGTGCACGTCAAGGCCGGCGACGTGGAGTTCGACGCGGTGGTCCGCATCGACACGCCGGGCGAGGCCGACTACTACCGGCACGGCGGCATCATGCAGTACGTGCTGCGTTCCCTGCTCGCCAAGTCCTGACCGTGCGGCCGTCGGGGTCGCCGATAAAAGGGGGCGGATCTCGCCTCCCGGCAGCGCCGACGAGGGCGGCTCTGGCACGATGAAGGATGCCACCCGGCGAACTATCACTTCGCCGGGTGGCACGGCCGTGGTCAGATCATCTGCTTGAGCACGCTGATGGCCTCGTCGACCACCTCATCCGGCGCGTGGCCGACGTAGAACTCGAACCGTTCGGGTGACATGGCCCGGATCTGCTCCACCATCGCCCAACTCGTCTTCGCCAGCCCCGTCCCGCTGGCGGAGACCCTGACGTGGGTGAGGTAGCCACGTTCTCGCGTCGTCAGGGGGATCGCGAAAACGAGCCCCAGCTTCGAGCGATTGAGTCGATCGTTGCTGAGGATGAGCACGGGGCGCGAAAAGCCCTGCTCCCGGCCGGTCGGATCGCCGAGATCGGCGAGCCAGATCTCACCTCGGGTGGCCTTCATCTTTCTCCTCGGGGAACGTGATCAGCCCCTCCCATTCGGGGGCGATCCGGCGTGACCGGGATCGCGGGCCCATGACCAGCTCGCGTTCGGCGAGATAGTCGGCCCAGGCCTGGGGGTCCTCTCGCTGGGTGCGCTCGATCTGCTCGTTGAGCTCCTCCCAGAAGTGCTTGCGTTCGTAGTCGTGGATCGCTTCGTCGAGCACCTCGGTCATGCTCCGGCCCTCCTGTCGGGCGATGCGGGCGATGCGGTCTCTCGTGGCGACGCTGACGCGTATCGTCGTTGCTGCTTTGGGCTTCACGCTCATACTCCAGAGGCTACGTCGGCGTCTATCGAAACCCTACAGCCAAACGACTACGCTCGATGCACGAACGGCAACTGTCCGTAAAGATGGTTGACTCTCCCGCATGTCGAACGAGTTGCTGGTGCTGGTCGTCGGTGGGGTCGCGGTGTTCGCCGGGGCCGTGGTGCAGGGGAGTGTGGGCTTCGGCCTGGGGCTGGTGGCCGCGCCCGTGCTGGCGCTGCTCGACCCCGGCATCATGCCCGGCGCCATCCAGGTCGTGAACCTGACGATGCCGCTGTTCACGCTCGCCGCCGAGTGGCGCAGGGTCGATTGGCGCGGTGTGGGGTTCGCGTTGCTCGGGCGACTGCCGGGTAGTGCCATCGGTGCTGTCATCGTTGTCTACGTTTCCGTCTACACGCTGGGTGTCTTCGTGGGCGTCATGGTGCTCGTGGCCGTGGCTCTGACCGCGCGGGCGTTGAGCGTGCCGCGCACCGGGGCGACGGTGGCCGCCGCCGGGTTCGTCTCGGGGATCACCGGCACCGCGACGGGCATCGGCGGACCGCCGATCGCGCTGGTCTACCAGGGCGCCAAGGGGCCCGAGATCCGGGCCACGCTCGCGATGTTCTTCTCCGTCAGCGCCGCGCAGGCGCTGGTGATCCTCGCGCTCGTCGATCACCTGCCCGCCCGCGCCCTGACCACGGGGGCGGTCCTCGTCGTGCCGATGGTGCTCGGGTTCGTGGTGTCGGGTCCGGTGCGCCGCTATCTGGACGGCGGGCGGGTGCGGGCCGCCGTCCTGGCCGTGGCGGGAATCTCCGCCGTGGTCCTCATCGCGCAGAGCCTCGCGGTGTGAGGCGGGCGGGTCGGGAAAGCGCTTGCAGGCTGGCGGGGACATGAACCGCACGTGGCGGGGGAAGTCGCGGGCGTTGACCTTGTGTTTCCCGATTGTTACCTGGAACAACAAACTACCCCCTGACAGGGTCTTCCCAAGCAGGCCACCGCGGAATACGTTGCCGCAAACAACATTCATCCGGGCCCCTCCGGAAGAAAGGACCCATGCACATGCGCAAGGGGATCCTCAGCATGACCGCCGCGGCCGCCGCGCTCGCCCTCGGTCTCACCGCCTGCGGGGGCGACAGCGGTCAGACCACGACCGGCGCCACGGCACAAGGCTCACCGCAGCAGAAGGCCGGCAAGGTCGGCGTCATCCTGCCCGACAGCAAGTCGTCGGCCCGCTGGGAGACGGCGGACCGCAAGTACCTGGAAGAGGCGTTCAAGGCCGCCGGGGTGCAGTACGACATCCAGAACGCCCAGAACGACAAGACCGCCTTCCAGACCATCGCCGACCAGATGATGACCAACGGCGCGACCGTGCTCATGATCGTCAACCTGGACAGCGGCACCGGCAAGACCGTCATCGAGAAGGCCAGGTCGCAGGGCGTGGTCACCATCGACTACGACCGGCTCACGCTGGGCGGCAACGCCGCCTACTACGTCAGCTTCGACAACACCAAGGTCGGCACCCTGCAGGGCGAGGGGCTGGCCACGTGCCTGGCGGACAAGAAGGCCGACAAGCCGATCGTGGCCTACCTCAACGGCTCGCCGACGGACAACAACGCCACGCTGTTCAAGCAGGGCTACGACGGCGTGCTCAAGCCGAAGTTCGACTCCGGCGAGTACGTCAAGGGCCCCGACCAGGCCGTGCCCGACTGGGACAACACCCAGGCCGGCACGATCTTCGAGCAGATGCTGACCAGCCAGCCGAAGATCGCCGGCGTGCTGGCCGCCAACGACGGCCTCGGCAACGCCGCCATCACCGTGCTGAAGAAGAACAACCTCAACGGCAAGGTGCCGGTCACCGGCCAGGACGCCACCGTGCAGGGCCTGCAGAACATCCTCGCGGGCGACCAGTGCATGACGGTCTACAAGGCCGTCAAGAAGGAGGCCGACGCCGCGGCCAAGCTCGCCGTGGCGCTGGCCAAGGGCGAGAAGCCCCAGGCGAGCGGCAGCGTCAAGGACCCGGAGACGGGCCAGGACGTCCCGGCCGAGCTGCTGGACCCCCAGGCCATCACGATCGAGAACGTCAAGGACGTCGTGGCCGACGGGTACGTCACCAAGGAGGAACTGTGCACCGGTGAGTTCGCCGCCAAGTGCACGGAAGCAGGAATCCAGTAACAAGCGGAACAGGGTACGGCCGGCGCCGCCGGGCCCGGCCGTACCCCTCCCCGAGGGAGACCCATGACCCCCCTGCTCGAAGTGCGCGGGATCGACAAGAGCTTCGGCCCGGTGCAGGTCCTGCACGACGTCACCTTCCAAGCCCACGCGGGTGAGGTGACCGCGCTCGTCGGCGACAACGGCGCCGGCAAGTCGACGCTCGTCAAGTGCATCGGCGGCATCCACCCCATCGACGCCGGAGAGATCCTCTTCGACGGCAGACCCGTCCAGGTGCACGGTCCGCGCGACGCGGGCGAGCTCGGCATCGAGATCGTCTACCAGGACCTGGCGCTCTGCGACAACCTCGACATCGTCCAGAACATGTTCCTCGGCAGGGAACGCCGCAGCGGCCTGGTCCTCGACGAGGCCACGATGGAGGAGCTCGCCCAGCAGACGCTGAGCGGCCTGTCCGTGCGCACGGTCAAGTCCATCAGGCAGCAGGTCTCCAGCCTGTCGGGCGGCCAGCGGCAGACCGTCGCCATCGCCAAGGCCGTCCTGTGGAACAGCAAGGTCGTCATCCTCGACGAGCCCACCGCGGCGCTCGGCGTCGCCCAGACAGCGCAGGTGCTGGAGCTCGTGCGCAGGCTCGCCGACACCGGCCTCGCGGTCGTCCTCATCTCCCACAACATGAACGACGTCTTCGCCGTCTCCGACCGGATCGCGGCGCTCTACCTCGGCAGGATGGCCGCCCAGGTCAAGACCGCCGACGTGACGCACGCCCAGGTCGTCGAACTGATCACCGCCGGCCGAAGCGGGGACCTCGGCCTGAAGAACGGGGTCACCCCATGAGCAAGACCACTGAACTGACCGACGAGGCCATCGTCGAGGCCGCCCGGCAGCCGTCGATCGGCAACACCGCCCGCGCCTACACCGAGCGGGTCCGCCGCGGCGACATGGGCGCGCTGCCGGCCGTGCTCGGCCTGCTCGTCCTCTGCACGGCCTTCGCCGTGGCCCGGCCGTCCTTCGTCACCGCCATCAACTTCGCCAACCTCTTCACCCAGGGCGCCGCGATCACCGTGATCGCGATGGGCCTGGTCTTCGTCCTGCTGCTCGGCGAGATCGACCTGTCGGCCGGCTTCACCAGCGGCGTCTGCGCGGCCGTCCTCGCCGTGGTGCTGACCAACATGGGCATGCCCTGGTACGTCGGCGTGCTCGCGGCCATCGTGACCGGCACCGTCATCGGCTCCATGCTCGGCAGCCTGGTGGCGAAGATCGGCATCCCGTCGTTCGTGGTGACGCTCGCGGCGTTCCTCGCCTTCCAGGGGCTCGTCCTGGTGCTGGTGAACGAGGGCACCAACATCTCCATCAGCGACCCGGTCATCCGGGCGGTCGCGCAGAAGAACCTGCCGCCCGCGCTCGGCTGGAGCCTGTACGCCGCATGCGTGGCGATCTACGCGCTCGTGCAGATCGTGCGGTCGCGCAAGCGGGCCGCGCGCGGCCTGGTGTCCGACCCGATGTCGCTCATCGCCGCCCGCGTCGCCGCGCTGGCCGCGATCGCCGGCGCGGCCGTCTACCTGCTCAACCTGGAGCGCAGCCTCAACCCGGCGTTCGCCTCGCTCAGCGGCGTGCCCATCGTCGTGCCGATCATCGTCGCGCTGCTGGTGCTGTGGACGTTCGTGCTGCGCCGCACCGCGTTCGGCCGGCACCTGTACGCCGTCGGCGGCAACGCCGAGGCGGCCCGCCGGGCCGGCATCCCGGTCGACCGGATCAAGGTCAGCGCGTTCATGATCTGCTCGTCGATGGCGGCGGTCGGCGGCATCATCGCCGCCTCCCGGGCCAGCTCGGTCGACCCGAACACCGGTGGCAGCTCCGTGCTGCTCTACGCGGTGGGCGCGGCCGTGATCGGCGGGACCAGCCTGTTCGGCGGCAAGGGCCGGGTGCTCGACGCCGTGCTCGGCGGCGCCGTCATCGCCGTCATCGACAACGGCATGGCCCTGATGCAGTACGGCGCCAGCGTCAAGTACCTGGTCACCGGGTTCGTGCTGCTGCTGGCGGCCGGCGTGGACGCCCTCGCGCGCAAGAGGGCGGCCGCCGCTGGTCTAAGGTGAGCACCGACCTCCCGCCCCCGAAGGAATCCCAGAAGATGCGTGCCGGCCCGTCCCAGGAGGACATCAGGCGCCACAACCTCGGCGCCCTGCTCCGCCATGTCCATCTGGGCGGGCCGATCTCGCGGGCCGAGCTCACCACGCGGATGGGGCTCAACCGCAGCACGATCATGGCGCTCACCTCCGACCTGACCGCGGCCGGCCTGGTGCGCGAGGAGCTGCCGCGCGAGACCGGCCGCGCGGGCCGGCCCTCGCTCGTCGTGCGCCCGGAGTCGTCGCGCGTCTACGTCTTCGCCTTCGACGTGGGCCCCGACCGGCTCGCCGCGGCCCGGGTCGGGCTGGGCGGCGCCATCCTCGACCGCAGGGAGGCCGCGCGGCAGCGGGGCCCGTTCCAGTTGGAGGAGCTGGCCGGCGCCCTGGCCGGCTTCGCGCGGCAGATGCGGCGCAAGACCCGCGACGACACGGTGTGCGTGGGCGCGGCCGCGGCCGTGTCCGGCGGTGTGCGCAAGAGCGACGGCGTGATCAGGTTCGGGCCCAACCTGCGGGCCGACGAGGTGCCGTTCGGCGAGGAGCTGGGCCGCAGGCTCGGCCTCGGGCTGCCGGTGACCGTCGGCAACGACGCCAACCTCGCGGCCCTGGCCGAGCACAGCCGCGGCGTCGGCCTGGGCGTGCGCGACCTCATCTACCTGCACGGCGACGTCGGCATCGGCGGCGGCATCATCGCGGGCGGTCACCTGCTCGGTGGCCACGACGGCTACGGCGGCGAGGTCGGCCACATGGTCGTCAACCCCGGCGGGCGGGCCTGCGGCTGCGGCTCGTCCGGCTGCCTGGAGGCGGAGGTGGGGGAGCGGGCGCTGCTGGAGGCGGCGGGCCGGCTCGGCCGGCACGGCGCGGCCCAGCACGGCCGCGACGCCGTGCGCGCCGTGGTCGACGCGGCCGACCGGGGCGACATCGTGGCCCAGGAGGCGCTCGGCCGGGTCGGCGACTGGCTGGGCCTCGGCGTGGCCAACCTGGTCAACATCTTCAACCCCGAGATGGTGATCTTCGGGGGCATGCTGAGAGAGGTCTACCTGGGCTCGGCGGCGCAGGTGCGCAGCCGGCTCGCGCTGCACGCCATGGCGCCGCAGCGCGAGAAGCTGCGGTTGCGGACCTCGGCGCTGGCCGACGACGCGACGCTCGTCGGGGCGGCCGAGCTGGCCTTCGCCCACGTGCTGGCCGACCCGCTGGAGGCGCTGGCCCGCGTCAGCGGCTGACCGGCGCCTCCGCGGCCGGCCCGCCCTAGCGGACCCGCGAGGTGGGCGCCGTCCAGGTGTTGCAGGCGCGGGCCGAGCCGCTGTCGTAGCCGCGGTCCTGCCAGTAGGCGAGGTTGCGGGGCTTGCCGTGCGCCTTGCTCTCGCGCGACTCGCCCACCGCGCCGATCCAGTCGGCCCAGCCGATGCCCGGGTCGATCGAGTCGAGCGTGGCGCTGTAGAAGACGCCGGCGAAGCACTCGGCCTGCATCTCCAGGCGGTGGCTGACGATGGAGCGGGCCGTGCCGCGGGCGCGCCAGTACTGCCGGTTGTGCTCGTCCAGCATGCCGGTGAGCTGCTGCACGTGGTGGCCCCACTCGTGGGCGACCGAGTGGGCGATGTTCATCCGGAACGGTTCCCGCAGGTCGCGCTTCATGATCCGGATCGCGACCGTGCGCTGGGCGCTGCAGTACTGCGCGCCATTGCTGGTGATCTTGCCGCAGACCGACGAGCTGCCCGTGGTGATGTGCAGCTTCGGCGGGGTGTAGCGCAGGCCGGCCGCCTTGAACCGGGTGGCCCAGAAGCGGTTCGCGCACCGGGCCAGCGCCCGGTGGAACGTCTTGATGGAGGCCGCGCTGCCCGCGCGGATCTCCGGAACGGAACAGGAGAGGGGGGAGGCCGTGCCCGACCGGTAGATCCGGTTCTTGGTCAGGACGGCGGGTGGTGCCGCGACCGTGGCGTTCGCGCTGGGCCGGGCCGCCTCGGCGCTGGCCGTACCCGAGAGGGCCAGGCCCACGGACACGCAGACAGAAGCTGCGACAAGGGGAATACGCACGATCGCGGATACTAGACCACTTCGTGGCGATTTGTTGGTCAGTCCTTTACTTTGCGCAAGGTATGCCCCGGCGCGAAGGCGCGGCCGCGCCCCGGCAGGACGCGACCGCGCTGGGTGGAAGGGCTGGTGGAGGGAAGCGCCGCTAGGAGACGTAGCGCGGCGAGACGGACCAGGTGTTGCAGGCGCCGGGCGAACCGGAGGCGTAGCCGCGCTTCATCCAGAAGGCCTGCGTGGGGCCCTTGCCGTGGTCGTTCTGCCGCCAGGCCTTGTGACCGTTGTCGTGGAACCAGTCGACGACGCGGTCCCACTCGGCCGGGTTGATCGGCAGCGTGTCCTTGACGGAGCTCATGAAGACCGACGAGAAGCACTCGGCCTGCAGCTCTGAGCGGCGCGACAGCAGCAGCCGGCCCGAGTTGCCGGTCTGCGACCTGGCGACGGTCCAGTAGTTCCAGATGCCGGAGATCTCCTGCACGTGGTGGCCGTACTCGTGGGCCATCAGGCGGGTGATGCCCAGCGCGAACGGCGCGCGCAGCTGCGTCTTCGTGATCAGCATGTACATCGTGCGGTCGGTGGAGCAGTAGACGCCGTCGGCGCCGGCGCCCCACGAGCCGCAGGGGGTGCGCACCTTGCGGGTGATGATCCGCAGGCGGGGCTTGCTGAACTTCAGCCCGGCCTTGCGGAACTGCGAGGCCCACGACCGGTTGAGACAGTTCGTCACCCGGGTGAGGAAGCTCTTGTAGGCGACGGTGCTGCCCCTCGGCAGGTCGCCGGGCGAGCAGTTGGAGCTCGCCAGCCGTCCCGTCTTGTACAGCGGGTTGGCCGTCGCCGCGGCCTTTCCGCGCGGCGGCGCCGCGACCTGCTGTGCCTGCTGGGCCTGCTCCTTCTGGGTGACGGTCTGGGCCTGGGCTGACGTCGCCGTGCCGGCGCCCGCCAGCGTCACGATCACGCCCGCGGCCACCAGTGACGTCAGTCTTCTCATGGGGAGAGTGTTCATAGTGAGGGAAAGACTAGGTCAAGATCGGACAAATGTGAGCGGATTTGACTCGATGGAGTCAGTCGGCCCCTCACGAACTAGACTTCACCCCGTCGGTGCAAAGCAGCAGAGGGGAACGCGTCCGTGAGCGGGTTGCTGGACTCGGTAGAGGGACCGCACGACGTCAAACGGCTCGATGCCGAGCAACTCCCGGAGCTGGCGAGCGAGATCCGCGACCTGCTCGTCGACTGCTGCTCCCGCTTCGGCGGGCACCTCGGGCCCAACCTCGGCGTGGTCGAGCTGACGATCGCCGTCCACCGCGTCTTCGACTCGCCGCGCGACCCGGTCATCTGGGACACCGGCCATCAGGCGTACGTGCACAAGCTGCTCACCGGCCGGCTGGCCGGCTTCGGCGCGCTGAAGCAGGAGGGCGGCCTGTCGGGCTACCCGAGCCAGGCCGAGTCCGAGCACGACTTCGTCGAGAACTCCCACGCCTCCACCGCGCTGTCCTACGCCGACGGCCTGGCCAAGGCGTTCAAGCTGCGCGGCGAACGCGAGCGCACCGCGGTCGCGATCATCGGCGACGGCGCGCTCACCGGCGGCATGGCCTGGGAGGCGCTCAACAACATCGCGGGCGTCAAGGACCTGCCGGTCGTCATCGTCGTCAACGACAACGGCCGCTCCTACTCGCCGACCATCGGCGGCCTCGCCTCCCACCTGTCGAAGCTGCGGGTCACCCGCCGCTACGAGGACTTCCTCGACTACGTCAAGGACAAGATCGGCAACGTCCCGGTCGTCTACGACGCGCTGCACGGCTTCAAGAAGGGCGTCAAGGACATCCTGGCCCCGCAGATCATGTTCGAGGACCTCGGGCTCAAGTACATCGGCCCCGTCGACGGCCACGACGAGCAGGCCATGGAGGCGGCGCTGCGCACCGCCCGCGACTTCCGCGGCCCGGTCATCGTGCACGCCCTCACCCAGAAGGGCCGCGGCTACTCTCCGGCCGAGAACCACGACGAGGACCAGTTCCACTCGCCCGGCGCCTTCGACCGCGCCACCGGCGCCGAGAAGCCCAAGGGCCGCATCTGGACCGACGTGTTCAGCGAGGAGCTCGTCCGGCTCGGCAAGGACCGCGAGGACATCGTCGCCATCACCGCGGCCATGCTGCACCCGACCGGCCTGGCCGCCTTCGCCGACGCCTTCCCCGAGCGGGTCTACGACGTCGGCATCGCCGAGCAGCACGCGCTCACCAGCGCCGCCGGCCTGGCGCTCGGCGGGCTGCACCCGGTCGTCGCCGTCTACGCCACGTTCCTCAACCGCGCCTTCGACCAGCTCCTCATGGACGTGGCCCTGCACCGGCTGCCGGTCACCGTGGTCCTCGACCGGGCGGGCGTCACCGGCGACGACGGCGCCAGCCACAACGGCATGTGGGACCTGTCGATCCTGCAGGTGGTGCCCGGCCTGCGCATCGCGGTGCCGCGCGACGGCGAGCGGCTGACCGAGCTGCTCGGCGAGGCCGTGGCCGTCACCGACGGCCCCACCGTGCTCCGCTTCCCCAAGGGGCCCGTCGCCGAGTCCGTCGAGGCGGTCGGCAAGCTGGGCGAGATGGACGTGCTGCGCGCCGCAACCGGCGAGCCCGACGTGCTGCTCGTCGGCGTCGGCCCGATGGCGCAGTCCTGTCTGGAGGCGGCGACCCTGCTCGACGCCCAGGGCATCACGACCACCGTCGTCGACCCGCGCTGGGTCAAGCCGCTCGACGAGGCGCTCGCCCTGGCGGCCCGCGCCCACAGGCTGGTCGCCGTGGTCGAGGACAACGGCCGCGTCGGCGGGGTCGGCGACGCCGTGGCCCGCCTGCTGCGCGACGCCGACGTCGACGTGCCCGTGCGCACCTTCGGCATCCCGCAGGAGTTCCTCGACCACGCCAAGCGGGCGGCCATCCTCGGCCGGATCGGGCTCACCGGGCAGGACCTCGCCCGCCAGATCACCGAGGCGGTCGCCAGGCGCAGCCAGCAGGTCGAGACGCCGCCCGCCCGCCGCTGAGCCCGCTCGCCGCAGGGGTGCTCCGGAGGTGGCATGGACACCTCCGGTGGGGGAAGGCTCACAGATCGTGGACATCCTTCGCACCAAATCCGTTGAGCAGTCCATCCGTGACACCGAGGCTCCGGAGCACCGGCTGCGCAAGAGGCTGACCGCCGTCGACCTGACGATCTTCGGCATCGGGGTGATCATCGGCACCGGCATCTTCGTGCTGACCGGCCAGGTGGCCAAGCTCACGGCCGGTCCGGCCGTGGCCCTCTCGTTCGTCGTGGCGGGCATCGTGTGCGGTCTGGCGGCCCTGTGCTACGCGGAGTTCGCCTCGACGATCCCGGTGGCCGGGTCCGCCTACACCTTCTCCTTCGCCACGCTCGGCGAGTTCCCCGCGTGGATCATCGGCTGGGACCTGATGCTGGAGATGGCGCTGGCGGCCGCGGTGGTCGCGGTCGGCTGGTCCGGCTACTTCGCCTCGCTGCTGGAGTCGATCGGCCTGCCGCTGCCGGCCGCCATCGCCGGCGACGACCCCGTGGTGAACGTGCCGGCCATGGTGATCGTGTTCATCCTCACCGCGGTGCTGGTGGCCGGGATCAAGCTGTCGTCGCGGGTCAACACGGTGATCGTGGCCATCAAGGTCGCGGTGATCCTGCTGGTGATCCTGGCGGGGCTGTTCTTCGTCAAGGCGCAGAACTACACGCCGTTCATCCCCGCCCCGGTGCCCACGGAGCAGGTCGCCGGACTCAAGGCGCCGCTCATCCAGGTGCTGTTCGGCATCACGCCCGTGTCGTTCGGCGTGATCGGCATCTTCTCCGCCGCGGCGATCGTGTTCTTCGCCTTCATCGGCTTCGACATCGTGGCCACCGCCGCCGAGGAGACCATCGACCCGCAGCGCGACATGCCGCGCGGCATCATCGGGTCGCTGGTCATCTGCACGATCCTGTACGTGGCGGTCTCGCTGGTCGTGGTCGGCATGCAGAAGTACACCGAGCTGAGCACCTCCGCGCCGCTCGCCGACGCCTTCGCCGCCGTCGGCCAAAATTGGGCGGCCGGCCTGATCAGCCTCGGCGCCATCGCCGGGCTCACCAGCGTCGTCATGATCCTCATGATGGGGCAGACCCGGGTGCTGTTCGCCATGTGCCGCGACGGGCTGCTGCCCCGCAAGCTGGCCAGGGTGCACCCGAAGTTCGGCACGCCGGCCCGGCTCACCGTCGTCATCGGCGTGGTGTCGGCGCTGCTGTCCGGCTTCATCTCGCTGGGGGCGCTGGCCGAGCTGGTCAACATCGGCACGCTCTTCGCGTTCGTGGTCGTCTCGGCCGGTGTGATCATTCTGCGCCGCACCCGGCCCGACCTGCCGCGCGCGTTCCGCACCCCGCTGGTGCCGTGGCTGCCGATCCTGTCGGTGCTGGCCTGCCTCTACCTCATGCTCAACCTGCCGGTCGAGACGTGGCTGAGGTTCGTGATCTGGATGATCGTCGGCGCCGTGCTCTACTTCGCCTACGGCTACCGCCACAGCCGGATGGCGCGACAGGACGCCGGGCAGGCCCCGCAGGCGTGAGCACCGGGTGCGGGGTCACACCGGGCCGTGGCCACGCCCGGTGGGACCCCGCAGGGGGACGCGTCAGAAGGCGAACACGCCCGCTCCGGCCGCCTTGGCCCGGCACGCGTTGGTGAAGGTCCCGTTGTAGGTGACGTTGCGGCCCTGCCAGGTGCCCGTGACCCCCACCTTGTACGGCTGGTAGACCCACCCGCAGGAGGTGGCCGGCCCGCGCAGCCCGCCGAGCTTGCCGCCGGCGGCGCGCAGCCGGGCGCAGGCCACGGCCGCGGCGGGGTGGTCGCCCCCGTCGGGGTCGCAGGTGAGCTGGTAGGTCCGGGGCGCCTGCCCGGCGGTCGTGATGGTGATCGTCAGGGCCGACGACCGTACGTCGTCGTCGGCCACCGCGGGCGCCGCGGCGAGCACCAGGAACGCCCCGCACAACGCCGTTGCCGTCATTGATCTCATGTGTGTCCTCCATCGCCAGCGCGAGCCTGGTGTGCACGGACGTGCCAGTGTGGCCGGTGTGCACGGTATCCGCGTGTGTGTGCTGATGTGCACGGTGTGCATGGTGTGCACGGTGTCGCACGGTTTAGGTACCCGGGCCCTCGTCGGTCGCGGTCATGGATCGGTACCGGGTTCGGCCATGTGATCGGCTGTCCGGCAAAGGGCACAGAAAAGGGGACCCGCATCGCGCGGATCCCCTTCTCCCGACCGGTGTCAGGCGGGCAGCGAGGCCACACCCGGCTCCAGGAAACGCGGCCGGGCGACGCCGGCCCGGTCCAGGTACGGCGTGACGCCGCCCAGGTGGAACGGCCAGCCCGCGCCCAGGATCATGCACAGGTCGATGTCCTGGGCGGCGGCGACCACGCCCTCGTCCAGCATGATCCTGATCTCCTGGGCCAGCGCCTCCAGCACGCGCCGGCGCACCTCCTCGGCGGTGGACGGCCGGTCGCCGCCCGCGAAGAGCGCCACGGCCTCGGGGTCGAGCGAGAAGTCGGCCGCGTACACGCCCGGCTTGCCGGAGGCCACCAGCTTGGCCATGTTGGCCGAGACCCCGAACCGGTCGGGGAACGCCTCGTGCAACGTCTCGGCCACGTGCAGCCCGACGGCCGGGCCGACGAGCTGCAGCAGCGCGAACGGCGTCATCGGCAGGCCGAGGTCGTCGAGGGCGTGCTCGGCGGTCTCCAGCGGTGTGCCCTCGTCCACGGCGGCGATCACCTCGCCCATGAAGCGGGTCAGCAGCCGGTTGACCACGAACGCCGGGGCGTCCTTGACCAGCACCGCCGACTTCTTCAGCGACTTGCCGACGGCGAAGGCCGTGGCCAGCGTCGCGTCGTCCGTCGCGGCGCCCTTGACGATCTCCAGGAGCGGCATCACGGCGACCGGGTTGAAGAAGTGGAAGCCGACCAGCCGCTCCGGGTGCGCCAGGTCGGCGCCCATCTCGGTCAGCGACAGCGACGAGGTGTTGGTGGCCAGCGTGCACCCGTCGGGGACGACGGCCTCCACCTCGGCGAACACCTTCTTCTTGACCGCCATGTCCTCGAAGACGGCCTCGATGACGAAGTCGGCGTCGGCGAAGGCGTCCTTGGTCAGCGAGCCCGTCACCAGGCCCTTGAGCCGGTTCGCCTGGTCGGCCGAGATCCGGCCCTTGCCGAGCAGCTTGTCCACCTCGGCGTGCACGTACCCGACGCCCTTGTCGAGCCGGGCCTGGTCGAGGTCGGTCAGCACGACCGGCACCTCCAGGCGGCGGGCGAACAGCAGCGCCATCTGCGAGGCCATCAGCCCCGCGCCCACCACGCCGACCTTGGTCACCTTGCGGGCCAGCGACCTGTCGGGCGCGCCCGCCGGGCGCTTGGCCCGCCGCTGCACCAGGTCGAACGCGTACAGCCCGGCCCGCAGCTCGTCACCCATCAGCAGGTCGGCCAGCGCCTCGTCCTCGGCGGCGAAGCCCTCGTCGCGCGAGGCCGTCCGGGCCCGGGCCACCAGGTCGAGCGCCCGGTAGGGGGCGGGGGAGGCGCCGCGCAGCTTCATGTCCACGAGGAACCGGGCGTCGGCCACCGCCTTGTCCCAGTCGTCGCCGTCGCGGGACGGCCGCTCGACGGCCACCTCGCCCGCGACGACCTTGGCGGCCCAGCGCAGCGACTCCTCCAGGAAGTCGGCCGGCTCGAACATCGCGTCGGCGACACCCAGCTTGTACGCCTGCGCGCCCTTGATCATGCGGTTCTGCGACAGGGGGTTCTCGATGATGAGCTTGAGCGCCTGCTCCGGGCCGATCAGGCGGGGCAGGAGCTGCGTGCCGCCCCAGCCCGGCACCAGGCCGAGGAAGCACTCGGGCAGCGCCACCGCCGGCACGCCCGAGGAGATCGTCCGGTAGGTGCAGTGCAGCGCGATCTCCAGGCCGCCGCCCATGGCCGCGCCGTTCACGAACGCGAACGACGGGATCGGCAGCTCGCCCAGCCGCCGGAAGACGTGGTGGCCGAGCCCGCCGATCGCCAGCGCCTCCTCGCGCGAGGCCACGGCGGCGGCGCCCTTGAGGTCGGCGCCGACGGCGAAGATGAACGGCTTGCCCGTCACGCCGACCGCCGCGAGGTCGGTGCGCTGCGCGATCTCCGACAGCGCGCCGTTCAGCGCGAACAGCCCGCGCGGGCCGAACGTGTTGGGCTTGGTGTGGTCGAAGCCGTTGTCCAGCGTGATCAGCGCCATCGTGCCGGCGCCGCCGGGCAGCTCCACGTCGCGGACCAGCGCCTTGGTGACGACTTCGTCGGCGTCGCGCTCGCTCAGCACCGCGCGCCAGGTGTCGACCTTGCTCACAGGCCCTCCTTGGCCGGGCGCATGCCGCTGTGTCTCATCGGTTCCCTCGCTCCGCTCGCTCACGCCAGGTTCTCCCAGATCACGGTGCCGCCCATGCCCATGCCGACGCACATGGTGGTGATGCCGTAGCGCACCTCGGGGCGCTCGGCGAACTCGCGGGCGAGCTGCGTCATCAGCCGCACGCCCGAGGAGGCCAGCGGGTGACCGAAGGCGATCGCGCCGCCGAAGGGGTTGACCCGGGGGTCGTCGTCGGCGATGCCGAAGTGCTCCAGGAACGCCAGCACCTGCACGGCGAACGCCTCGTTGATCTCGAACAGGCCGATGTCGGAGATCGACAGTCCGGCCAGGCGCAGCGCCCGCTCGGTGGACGGGATCGGGCCCACGCCCATCACCTCGGGGTCCACGCCCGCGAACGCGTAGGACACCAGCCGCATCTTCGGCGCCAGGCCCAGCTCGTCGGCGACCTCGCGGGCCGCCACGACGCAGCCGGTCGCGCCGTCGTTGATGCCGGAGGAGTTGCCGGCCGTAATGTGGCCGTGCGGGCGGAACGGCGTCTTCAGGGCGCGCAGGCCCTCCATCGTGGTGCCGGGCCGGGGCGCCTCGTCCTCGACCGCGAGCCCCCAGCCCTTCTCGGCCGTCCGGACGGCGGTCGGCACGAGGTCGGGCTGGATCCGGCCGTCGGCGTAGGCCTTGGCCACCTTCTCCTGCGAGAGCACCGCGTAGGCGTCGGCGCGCTCCTTGGTGATCGTCGGGTAGCGGTCGTGAAGGTTCTCGGCCGTCATGCCCATGACGAGCGCGCTCGGGTCGACGAGCTTCTCCGACAGGAAGCGCGGGTTGGGGTCGACGCCCTCGCCCATCGGGTGGCGGCCCATGTGCTCGACCCCGCCCGCGATGGCGACGTCGTACGCGCCGAAGGCGATGCCGCCCGCGACGGTGGTGACCGCGGTCATCGCGCCGGCGCACATGCGGTCGATCGCGTAGCCCGGCACGGACTTCGGCAGGCCGGCCAGCACCGCCGCCGAGCGGCCGATGGTCAGGCCCTGGTCGCCGATCTGGGTGGTCGCGGCGATGGCGACCTCGTCCACGCGCTCGGGCGGCAGGCCGGGGTTGCGCCGGAGCAGCTCGCGGATGACCCGCACGACCAGGTCGTCGGCGCGGGTCTCCGCATACAGGCCCTTCGGCCCCGACCGGCCGAAGGGCGTGCGCACGCCGTCGACGAACACGACGTCACGAGAGGAAGGCACGGATTCGCTCCTCGTTGGCAGGCAGTTGACGAGGCCATGCTACTCGTCAGTAACTACTCGCCGCGCAAGGGCCCGCGACCGGGATCCGCCGCCCGCCACACGGGGCCTTTCAGGGGGATCTGTTACGGCACAGCCATGGACACGCCGCCCGCCGCGGGGTCTTTCGGGGGGATCTGTTACGGCACAGCCAAGGACACGCCGCCCGCCGCACGCGGCCGGGGGCCTCCAGGGAGACGGCCGCTGACCCGCACGTGGCCGGTCGCCGCGACGACCCCCAGTGGGCCGCCACCGGGGCGTGCCGGGCCATGGGGCGTTTGTGCAAAGGCGGGCTGCCGGTCAGGCAGTCAGGCGGTCAGGCGGTCAGGCGGTCAGGCGGTCAGGCGGGCTGCCGGGCTGCCGGGCTGCCGGGCTGCCGGTCTGGGGTCAGGCGGTGGTGCCGGCGTCGACGGTGATGGCCGTGCCGGTGATGTTGCGGCCCGAGTCGCCCGCCAGGTGTGCCACCGTGGCCGCGACGTCCTCGGGTGCGCAGTAGCGTCCGAGGGCGGTGAGGGCGCGCTCGTCGTCGGCCCACGGGCTGCCGGCCGGGTTCATCTCGGTGTCGGTGGAGCCGGGATGGACGAGGTTGGCGGTGATGCCGCGCGGGCCGAGGTCGCGGGCCAGGCCCTTGGTGAGCCCGGTGAGCGCCGACTTGCTCATCGCGTAGAGGGTCCAGCCGGCGTACGGGACGCGCTCGGCGAGGCTGCTGCCGATGGTGATGATCCGCCCTCCCTCGCCGAGGTGCCGGGCGGCGGCCTGGGCGAGGACGAACGCGGCGCGGGCGTGCACGGCGAGCGTCCGGTCCACCTCCTCCAGTGTCACCTCCGCCAGCGGCCCGGACGGCGCGATGCCGGCGTTGCTCACCACCACGTCGAGTCGGCCGAAGGCGCGCACGGTGTCCTCGACGGCGCCGGCCAGCGCCCCGGCGTCCGCCGCGTCGGCCCGCAGGGCCAGCCCGCGCCGGCCGGTCGCCTCGATGTCGCCGACCACCTCCGCGGCCCGGTCCGCCGCGCGGGCGTAGGTGATGGCCACGTCCAGGCCGTCCGCGGCCAGGCGCCGGGCGATGGCGGCGCCGATGCCCCTGCTGCCGCCGGTGACGAGCGCGACTCTCATGATGCCTCCCTTAACCGGAACTGATTCCGTTTGACCATAAGCGGAATCGGTTCCGGTTGGCAAGATGGCAGGATGGCGGTCGTGAAACGCGAGCGCAGCGACGCGGCGCGCAACCGGGCGAAGATCCTCGCCGCCGCGGCGGGGATCGTCGCCGTGCACGGCGTCGAGGGGCTGTCCATGGCCGAGGTGGCCGCCGCCGCGGGTGTCGGCGTCGGCACCCTCTACCGGCGCTTCGGCGACCGGTCCGGGCTGGCCTACGCGCTGATCGACGACCGCGAGCGCGCGTTCCAGGCGGCGTTCCTGGAGGGGCCGCCGCCGCTCGGCCCCGGGGCCGAGCCGCGCGAGCGCGTCCGCGCCTTCCTGCACGCGCTCGCCGACCGCACGGTGGAGCAGCTCGACCTGCTCCTGATGGCCGACTCGGCCGCGCCGCTGTCCCGCTTCGGCGGCGCCTACGCGGCCCACCACGGTCACCTGGCGATGCTGGTCGCCCGGCTGCGGCCCGGCGCCGACGCCGCCTGCCTGGCCGACGCGCTGCTCGCGCCCCTGGCCGCGCCGCTCGTCGCGTATCGGACGCGGGAGTGCGGGATCGGGCTCGACCGCGTCAAGGCCGCGCTCGACGTCCTGGTCGACGGCCTCTGATCCAGACTGTCCTGCCCTGTCGCCGTCCGGGTGAAACAGGTGGCGTGTAAGGGCTCGACAACAATTCGTGGTGATGATGTGAAATATCCGGACAACTGGGGTCGGATCTGTTAGTAAAGGTGACGTTTCGGAGTCGTATGAGAGAGGTTCTGTAGTGGCGCGCGACGAGAACGACAGGTCATACGAAGATGGCCAGGGGAGGTCGTTGAACCCGGAGCTGACCGGAGACGTCCTGTCGCCGCGGTGGAGCACGGACGACACCGACGAGCAACCCGCCATCGTGGTGTCCGGCAACGAGACGTACATCATGCCGCCCGGCGGGGGCCCGGCCGAGCCGTACGTCCCGCCGAAGGACGCCTTGGACACCTCCTACCCCGCGGTGGACGGCGGGGACGCGTTGGACACCCCCTCCTCCGCGGCCGGCGGGGTGGACGGCGCCGCCCTGGGCCAGGCGGCCGGGTACACCGGCGCCGAGACCGGGCCCCGGGTCGAGGTGGGCGGGTACGCCGACGCCGACAGCGGTGCGCACCGGGTCCAGGACGGTGCCGTCCCGTACGCCGACAGCGACAGCGGCGCCCACTACGTCACGGGCGAGATGGGCGGCTACGCCGACTCCGACAGCGGCGCGCACCTCCTGCAGGACGTCGGTCACGACGACACCCCGGAGCCGCACGACCCCGCCTACCTCCCGCTCGACAAGGGCTATGACGGTCACGACGACGACGGGTCCGGCGAGACCCGGCGCGGATTCCTCGGCTCCGGCTGGACCGACGCCGGCGACGACCGGGAGGCCGGCGACAAGGAGGTGCGCCGCCGGACCAAGGTGCTGGTGGCGGGTGCCGTCGCGGTCGTGCTCCTCGGCGTGGGAGCGGGCTGGATGCTGACCGGCACGTCCTCCGACGACCCCTGCCGGGGGGACCGGTGCGCGAGCGCCGGGCAGGTGAGCGCGCCGGCCGCGGAGTCGCCCGCTCCCCAGGAGACGGACGAGGCGATCGACGACTCCGCGGACACGCCGACGACCGAGCCGACGGCCTCGCAGACCACGGCCCCGACGCCCACCACCGTCAGGGCGCGCGTCACCCGTACGCCGACGCCCCGCGCCACCCGCACCCGGGAGACCGAGCCCACGGTCCGGCCGACCAGGAGGGCCACTCAGGAGCCGGACGTCATCGAGGACACCGGCACGGACAGGCGGCAGGCCGCCACGCAGCAGCCGGAGCCCCGGGGGACCGGGCAGCCGCAGGAGCCGACGACCCAGCCCACGCAGCCGTCGACCCAGGCGCCGGCGCCGGCCCCGACGAAGAGCAGCGGGGGAGGGCTGTTCGACATCCTGTTCCCCTGGGCCTGACCGGGCGGGACCCCGAAGACGCTCCCGCCCGCCGGGTCGGGAACCCTCCACGGCTTCAACGAACCAGGAGGCTCCCGGGGGCCGGCGCGGAGTTGACCGGCCGGACCGTGAATCTTCCTCTGGGTCCGGACGGCAGGCCGGGAACGGCTGGACACCGTGCCCGGGGTGGGCTGTCCCCCGGGCGCGCGGCATGTAAGGATGCGTTCCCGGGACAGGTCTGACAAACTTTGGAAACCGCTTTCCGGGAGGTGTCGTGGTCACGCTGGAGGACGTCGCCAAACAGGCGGGCGTCTCGCTCGCGACCGCCTCGCGCGTGCTCAACGGCAGCACCCGCCAGGTGGGCGCCGCCCTGCGCGCGCGGGTCGAACGGGCCGCCGACGAGCTGGGCTACCGCGCCAACATGGCCGCCCAGACGCTGGCCCGCGGGGCCAGCAACGTCATCGGCATCGTGGTGCACGACCTGACCGACCCCTACTTCGCCGCGCTCGCCGACGGCGCCATGCGCGCCGCGGCGGGCCAGGGCCTGCTCGTGATGGTGGGCACCACCCACCGCGACCCCGAGCAGGAGATCGCCTACGTGGCCACGATGAACGCCCAGCGCGTGCGGGCCGTGCTGCTCGCCGGCTCGCGCGTCGACGAGCCGGACGTCACGGGCCGGCTGCGCCGCGAGCTCGACCGCTACCGGGCCAGCGGCGGCCGGGTCGCCTGCGTCGGCCAGGACCTGCTCGGCGTCGACACGGTGGCGCCCGCCAACTACGAGGGCGGGGCCGCGCTCGCCCGGTCGCTGGCCGCCCTCGGCCACACCCGTTTCGCCGTGCTGGCGGGGCCGCCCCACCTGATGACCGCCCGCGACCGGTGCGCCGGTTTCATGGCGGCACTGGAGGAGCTCGGGCTGCCCGAGCCGCGTGTCGTCCACGGCCCCTTCGACCGCGACGGCGGTTACGCGGCGGCGCGGCAGACGGGCGACGCGACGTGCGTGTTCGCGGTCAACGACGTGATGGCCGTGGGCGCGCTGGCCGCCTACCGCGAGCAGGGCGTGCGGGTGCCCGACGACGTGTCCGTGGCGGGCTTCGACGACATCGCCACGCTGCGCGACCACGTGCCGGCGCTGACCACCGTGCGGCTGCCGCTGGCCGACATGGGTGCCCTGGCGCTGGACCTGGCGCTGGGCGAGGGCGACACGGCGGTCGTCGAGCACGTCGCCGGCGAGGTCGTCCTGCGCGAGAGCGTCCGCGACATCCGCTGACGCCGGGTCACCGCTCGCCCTCGCGGGCGGCGACGGGGAGCGGACCCCGTGACGGCCCCGGGCCCGGACCCGTCATCCGCTCTCGTCATCCGCTCTCGTCGTCCGCCCCTGGGGCGGCTCGTCGAGCGGGAACAGGATGGGGCTGAGCAGGTAGGGGCCGCGGTCCGGCGTGGGGGGATTCGCCAGCACGGGCGCGATCGCCGCACGCAGGCGGCTGATCATCTGGAGCAGTTCGTCACGGCTGAGCCAGACGGCGTGCTGGCGGTAGCCGACGAGGTCGGCCACCGGGTCGGCGTGGTCGCGGTCGAGGTAGGCGTCGAACTCCGCGATGAGGGCGGCCATGGCGGCGGCGAAGCCGCGCCGGTGGTCGTCGGGAGTGAGCGAGGCGATCGTGTCGTCGTCGATCGTGGCCCGGTCCTGGCGAAGCCGGTAGTGGCGCTCCACGGCGCCCCTGACGCGTCGTTCGCCGGCCACCTCCAGGACTGCGCCCCTCGCGAGCAGGTCGATGTGCCGGTAGACGGTGGCCTTGGAGACGTCGGGGATGCGCGCGCACAACTGGGCCGTCGTCAGCGTGTGCCCGCCCCGCATCGCGTGGACGATCCGCAGCCGTACCGGATGCCCGAGAAGTTCAAGAGGATCCACCCCTATACGATCTCACGTTGTGCTACCTTTCTCGCCAATTGAGAAAGGTAGGTGGGGAGATGGTGGCGTCCGAGCCGGGGGAGACCGCGCGGGCGGTGGTGAGCATGCTGGGAGAAGGACGCTTCGCCGAGGTCGTGGATCTCTTCGCGGCACCGTTGCGGGCGCTGGTGTCCGCGGCGGCGCTGGAGGAGGCGTGGGCCGGTGCGGTGGCCGGGGCGGGGGGCGGTCTCGGCCGTCGGCGAGCCGGACGGCTCGGGGCCGGCCGGGGTGAGGGTGCCGGTCACCTGCGAGCGCGGCGGGTTCGCAGTGGTGCTGTCGCTGGACGAGGCCGGGCTGCTCGACGGTCTGCGGCTGGCGGCCGCGGACTGGACGGCTCCGCCGTACGCGGATCCGGAGACGTTCCGGGAGCAGGAGGTCACGATCGGCTCCGGAGCGCTGGCCGTGCCCGGCACGCTGAGCGTGCCGCGAGGTCGCGGCCCGTGGCCCGGCGTGGTCCTGCTCGGCGGCGGTGGGCCGTTCGACCGTGACGCCACCAGCGGGCCGAACAAGCCGCTCAAGGACCTGGCGTGGGGGCTGGCCGGCCGTGGTGTGGCGGTGGTGCGGTTCGACAAGGTGACCCACGCGCACGCCGCGCGCGTGGCCGCGCTCGAGGGTTTCACCATGACCGAGGAGTACGTGCCGCACGCGGTCGCGGCGGTCCGCCTGCTGCGGGACCGGCCGGACGTGGACGCGGCGCGGGTGTTCGTGGCCGGGCACAGCATGGGCGGCAAAGTGGCGCCGCGGGTGGCGGCGGCGGAGCCGTCGGTGGCCGGGCTGGTGATCATGGCGGGTGACGCCGAGCCGATGCACCGGGCCGCCGTGCGGGTGGTCCGCCACCTCGCCTCGGTGAGCGGGGACCCGCGTGCGGCGGATCTCCTGGAGACCGTCACCCGGCAGGCCGCGCTGGCCGACAGCCCGGAGCTTTCTCCCGCCACCGCGGCGGCCGATCTGCCGTTCGGCTTGTGGCCCGGTTCCTACTGGCTGGACCTGCGCGGCTACGACCCGGTGGGCACGGCCGCGGCACTGGAGCGGCCGATGCTCATCCTCCAGGGCGCCCGGGACTATCAGGTGACCGTCGAGGACGATCTCGCACGGTGGAGGGCGGGACTGGAGCACCGGCCGGACGTCACGATCCGCGTCTACGACGCCGACGATCATCTGTTCTTCCCCGGCGCGGGCCCGTCCACGCCCGCCGACTACGCCCGGGCGCAGCACGTCGACCCCGATGTGGTGGAGGACGTCGCCCGGTGGCTGGCCGAATCGTGAGGAAACCTCCGCGATAGCGTGCGGACGGGAGAACGTGACGCGAGAACGTGATGTGGAGGCGCGGTGAAGCTGGCGGTCAGCACGCTGGGAATGCCCGGCGAGGGGCTCGACAGGGCGGTGGAGGCGGCCACCGAACACGGCTGCCAGGGGCTGGAACTGCGCCTGCACCCCGACACCGGGGTGCACGCGGGACTCGGCCCGGAGGAGCGGCGGTCGGTGCGCGAGCGGGTGGCGGCGGCCGGCCTGGAGATCGCGGCGCTCGCCGGGTACGCGGGGGTGTGCGAGCCGGGCCCCGACGAGCCGGTGGTGGAGCAGATCCTCGGCGACCTGGCCCTCGCCGCCGACCTCGGCGCGCCGGGCGTGCGGGTCTTCCCGCGCGGTGCGGACCCCGCCGTGGGAGCGCGCCGCCTGAAGGCCGTCTCCGGTGCGGCCCGTGACCTGGGCGTGCGGGTGCTGGTCGAGACGCACGACGCCCTGGCCACCGGCGCGGGCGTGGCCCGGGTGCTGGACGAGGCGGCCTGCCCGGAGACCACGGGCGTGATCTGGGACCTGCTGCACCCGTGGCGGCACGGCGAACCGCCCGCCGAGACGCTGCGGGCGCTCGGCCCGTGGCTGGCGTACGTGCAGGTCAAGGACGCCGTCTCGGCCGAGGACACCACCCCGGTGCCGATGGGGACCGGCTCGGTGCCGCTGGAGGAGTGCGGCGAGCTGTTGCGCGGGGCCGGCTACGAGGGGTGGGTGTCGCTGGAGTGGGAGCGCACCTGGTACCCCCACGTCGCCCCGGTCGAGGAGATCCTGCCGGGCGCGGCCGCCTGGGTCCGGCGCTTCGGCGGGGCCCTCCGGTGAGGCCCAAGGTCCTGGTCGTCGGCATGGACGGCCTGCGCTTCGACCGGCTCACCGCGCTCCGGCCACCGGTGCTCACCGCCCTCATCGAGGCGGGCGCGTACGGCACGAGCCTGCTCCCGTACGGGGTGACCGGCGAGCCCCGCACCGAGTCGCCCGGTGAGGTGGTCCCCGAAGGTCACCACAGCGGAGTCGCGGCAGGTGGGCGGGTCATCTCGGCGCGGACGGACTCCGGGCCGGGATGGTCGTCGGTCGCGACGGGCGTGTGGCCGGACAAGCACGGCGTGGTGGACAACGGTTTCGCGGGTGCCCAGTTCACGAAATATCCGGACTTCCTGACGCGGGCGCAGGAGGCGCGCTCCGACCTGGTCACCGGGGCGTTCTTCTCCTGGCCCGCCCTGGACGAGCACGGCGCCTTCGGCCCCGGCATCGGCGCCCGCGGCGTCTACGACGGCTACGCCACCACCTGGGGCGCGGCCGACGAGCAGGTCGCCGCGGCCGCCCTGCGGCACCTGGCGGACACGGCCGCGGACCTGTCCTTCGTGTACCTGGGCGACACCGACGAGGTCGCCCACGCCCTCGGCCCGCTCGGCCAGGAGTACGCCGACGCCCTCCGCACCCAGGACGCCCAGTTCGGCGCGCTGCTCGACACGGTCCGCGCCCGCCCCTCCTACCCGGAGGAGCGCTGGACGGTGCTGGTCACCACCGACCACGGTCACGTGGACGGGGGTGGTCACGGCGGCGTCTCCGACGCCGAGCGCACGGTGTTCGTCGTCGCCGGCCGCCTGGGCGAGGACCTGGGCGGCGTCTCGCTCGGCGCGCCACGGCCGGTGGACGTGGCGCCCACCGCGCTGGCCGCCCTCGGCATCGACCCGGACCCGGCCTGGGACCTGGACGGAGAGCCGCTGAGATACTGAAGTCATCAGGTGTTGAATTTTAGCGCGTCTCGGGTGACACTCGTAACGACGACACCGGACGCCTGGAAGTGACCTATGACCACCGTGCTGCAGTTCGCCGAGATCGACGCCGGGATGGTGGCCGAGGTGGGCGGCAAGGCCGCCAACCTCGGCGAGCTGACCAGGGCCGGCCTGCCCGTCCCGGCGGGCTGGGCGCTGACCACCGAGGCCTACCGCCAGGTCGCCGAGGCGGCGGGCCTGGCCGAGGTCATCGCCGCCCGCCGGCAGGCGGGCGGCCGGACCGAAGGGCAGGCGGCGGAGGGCCTGGCCGAGGCGGCCCGGTCGCGGCTGCTGGAGACGCCCGTCCCGGACGAGGTGGCCAAGGCGGTCGCGGCCGCGTACGAGGGGCTGGGCGGCGGTCCGGTCGCGGTGCGCTCGTCGGCGACGGCCGAGGACCTGCCGTTCGCCAGCTTCGCCGGGCAGCAGGACACCTACCTCAACGTCGTCGGCGCCGACGACGTGCTCGACGCCGTCCGCCGCTGCTGGGCGTCGTTGTGGACCGACCGGGCCGTCGCCTACCGCGAGGCCAACGGCATCGACCACGCCGGCGTGCGGCTCGCGGTGGTCGTGCAGGTCATGGTGGACGCGCGGGTGGCGGGGGTGATGTTCACCGCGAACCCGGTCACGGGCAGGCGGCGCGAGGCGGTCATCGACGCCGCCCCGGGTCTCGGTGAGGCCGTGGTGTCCGGCGCGGTGAACCCCGACCGATTCGTCGTGGACACCGTCACCGGCCGCGTCCTGGACCGGCACGAGGGCGACAAGCGCCTGGCCATCCGTGCCGCCCCCGGCGGCGGCACTCTGCGCGACACCCTGCCCGGCGCCCTGCGCGACGGGGACCTGCCCGCCGGCCTCTGCCTCACCGACACGCAGGCGCGCGAGCTGGCCGAGCTGGGCGCCCGGGTGGAGCGGCACTACGGCGCGCCGCAGGACACGGAGTGGGCGGTGGACGGCGACGGCACGCTCTGGCTCACCCAGGCCAGGCCCATCACCACGCTCTACCCGCTGCCCGAGGCCACGCGCGAGGGCCTGCGGGTCTACTTCAGCTTCAACGTGGCCCAGGGCGTCATGGGGCCGATCACGCCGATGGGTCTGGCCGCGTTCAAGCTGGCGGGCGCGGGCGCGGCCCGGCTGTTCGGCCACGGGCCGGCGGAGCTGGGTGACGGGCCGGCGTTCATGGCGGTCTCGGGCGGGCGGCTGTGGCTCGACCTGACGACGGCCCTGCGCAGCCGGGCGGGCCGGACGATCCTGCCCAGGCTGCTGCGGATCGCCGAGGCCAGGACGGCCGTCGTCGTGGACCGGCTGATGGCCGACCCGCGCCTGCCGGTCATCCACACCGGGCGCCTGCCGGTCGTGCGGGCCGCTGCCCGCTTCGCCCGCCGGATCCACGCGCCCGCCCGCGTGCTGCTGGCGCTCACCAGCCCCCGCCGGTCGCTCGGCCACGTCCGCGACCTCGGCGAGCGGATCGACCGGCGGCTGCGTGTGCCCGCCGGGGCCACGCCCGCGCAGCGCCTCGACCACGCCGAACGGGTGCTCGCCGGCACGTTCCCGCTCGCCGTGTCCGTCATGCCCATCGCCATCACCGGCTACGGCCTGTTCGGGCTGGCCTCCCGGCTGTCCGGGGTGCCCGTGGGGGAGATGCAGGACGTGCTGCGCAGCCTGCCCGCCAACCCCACCACGGAGATGGACCTGGAGCTGTGGGGGCTGGCCGGCCGCATCGAGCCCGAGCCCTTCCGCGAGCTGCCGGTGCACGAGCTGGCGCGCCGCTACCGGGAGGGCACGCTGCCCCCGAAGGCGCAGCGTGAGATCACCGGCTTCCTGGACCGGTACGGGCACCGCGGCGTCGCCGAGATCGACCTGGGGCTGCCGCGCTGGTCGGAGGACCCCGCGCACATCCTCGGCGTGCTGGCCAACTACCTGCGCACCGGCGCCGCGGGCGGCGTGCCGGCCATCGCCCCCGACGCGCTCTTCGCCCGGGGTGCCGCCGACGCGGAGACGGCCATGGCCGCCGTCGTGACCCGGGCCCGTCGCAGAGGGCGGCTGCGGGGCGCGGTCACCCGCTTCGCGCTGCGCCGGACGAGAGCGTACGCGGGGCTGCGGGAGATGCCGAAGTTCTTCCTCGTGCAGACGCTCGCCGGGGTGCGGCGCAGCATGCTCGCCGTCGGCGAGCACCTCGTCGCCACCGGGGTGCTCGCCGAGTCGCACGACGTGTTCTTCCTGACCTTCGCCGAAGCCAGGGCGGCGCTGGCCGGCGGCGACCGGCGCGAGCTGGTCGCCGAGCGGCGGGCGAGCCACGAGCGGGAGGCGCGCCGCAGGCACGTCCCCCGGGTCATGCTGTCCGACGGCACCGAACCGGAGGCCCAGGCCGCGACCACCGCCGACCCCGGCTCCCTGAGCGGGAGCGCGGCCTCGGCGGGGACCGTCACCGGCCCGGCCAGGGTGGTGCTCGACCCGGTCGGCGCCCACCTGGAGCCCGGCGAGATCCTGGTCTGCCCGTCCACCGACCCCGGCTGGACCCCGCTCTTCCTCACCGCCGGCGGGCTGGTGATGGAGATGGGCGGCGCGATGTCGCACGGCGCGGTCGTCGCCCGTGAGTACGGCATCCCGGCCGTGGTCGGCGTCGCCGACGCCACCCACCGCATCGGCACCGGGGACCTCATCACCGTGGACGGCGCCGCCGGCACCGTCACCCTCCAGGAGGACTGACCGGGCGCCCGTGCGCGGCTTCTGGACGTTTCCTGTGCGCCTCGCCCGCATCCTGGTACCGCAGCGGTACGTACCAGGACCGCCCGGCGCCCCCCTCCTCACCTCGCCGGGCCCGCGGACCGCCCGGTTCACCCTCCACGGGCCGGGCGGTCCGCCCGTCTGCGCCACGGTGCGATGCTCGACCGCCTGGTGGCTCAGGCGGACTCGGTGGGCAGGCCGGCCTCCACCCAGTCCTGGATGCCCTCCTTGTAGGTGCGGACGTTCGTGTAGCCGAGAGCGGTGAGCCGGCCGGCCACCTGGCCGCTGTTGGGGCAGGCCGGGTTGGAGCAGTAGGTGACGATGGCGGCGTCGCGGTCCGGCAGCAGGTCGGCCGCGCGGGCGTCCACCTCCGCCGGGGCGAGCGGGACGGCGCCCGGCAGGTGTCGCTGGGCGTGGTACTCGCCGCCCAGCGCGTCGACGACGGTCACCGTGCCCGCGTCGATCGCCGACCTGAGCTCCTCGCGGGTGATGCGTGCGTTCATGTCGTTCCCTCCAAAGAATCGGACTATAGTCCGGCTATGGCTCAGGACAATAGCGGACTGCGGTCCGGTTCTGCAATCCCGCTGGAACTGCTGCGCACCCCGCCCGTCAAGGAGCGGGCGGACGCCTCCCGCAACCGGGCCGCCGTGCTGGAGGCCGCCGCCCGGCTGTTCGCCGAGCACGGCGTCGAGGCGGTGTCCATGGACCAGGTGGCCGCGGCCGCCGGCGTCGGCAAGGGCACGCTGTTCCGCCGGTTCGGCGACAAGGCGGGGCTGGCGGCGGCGCTGCTCGACACGCGCGAGCGGGTGCTGCAGGAGGCGATCCTGTCCGGCCCCGCGCCGCTCGGCCCTGGCGCGCCGCCGGCCGAGCGTCTCGCCGCGTTCGTCGACGCCTACCTCGACTACCTGCTCAGGCATCTGGCGCTGGTGCGCATGTCGGAGACGGCCGCTCCCGGCGCCCGCTACCGCATAGGGGCGTACCGGTTCTGGCATCGGCACGTGGCGATCCTGCTGGACGGGACGCCCGACCCCGAGCACACCGCCCACGCCTTGCTCGCCGCCCTGGCGGCCGAGCACGTGAGCGCGGTGCTGCCCGAGCTCGGCGAGCGGCGCATCCGGGCCGGCCTGCACCGGCTGGCCCGCTCCCTGGGGTGACCCCGGGCGGCCGAGAGGCCGGGCCCCCGTCGCCTCAGGCGGCCAGGTGGAGGGCGCGGGCCACGTCCGCGGTGGCGGCCGACGTCTCCACCGGCTCGTACCCGTCGCGCAGCGCGGCGTCGCCGTCCTTGAGCCCGTTGCCGCTGAGTGTGATCACGACGCGCAGCCCGGGGGAGAGGAGCCCCCGGCGGTGCCGGTCGAGCAGGCCGGCGATGCCCGCCGCCGAGGCCGGCTCGGCGAAGACGCCGTCGTGGCGGGCCACCATCCGGTAGGCCTCGAAGATCTGCTCGTCCGTCACGGCGGCGATGAGTCCGCCGGACTCGTCGCGGGCGCCGACCGCGCCGTCCCAGGTCGCCGGATGCCCGACGCGGATGGCGCTGGCCGCCGTCACCGGCTCGGCGACGGGCGCGCCGTGGACGAGCGGCGCCGCGCCGGCCGCCTGGAACCCCCACATGCGCGGCACCCGTCCGGCCAGGCCCTCGGCGGCGTAGGCGCGGTAGCCCTGCCAGGTGGCGGTGATGTTCCCGCCGTTGCCCACCGGCAGGCAGTGCACGTCCGGCGCGTCGCCGAGCGCGTCCACGATCTCGTACGCCACCGTCCGCTGCCCCGCCAGCCGCAGCTCGTTGCGCACGGAGTTGACCAGCGCGACGGGATGGTGCGCCGCCAGGTCGCGGGCGGCGCGCAGGCAGTCGTCGAACGTGCCGGCGATCTCCACGATCCGCGCGCCGTAGCGGACGGCCTGGCCGAGCTTGCCGAGGGCGACCGCGCCCCTGGGCACCAGCACGGCCGCGGCCAGGCCGGCGCGGGCCGCGTAGGCCGCTGCCGAGGCGCTGGTGTTGCCCGTCGAGGCGCACAGCACCAGCTCCGCGCCGGACTCGGCGGCCCTGCTCACGGCCACGGTCATCCCGCGATCCTTGAACGATCCGGTGGGGTTGGCGCCCTCCGCCTTGAGCCACACCTCGCAGCCGGTCAATGCGGACAGGTGAGTGGAGCGCAGCAGTGGTGTGGCGCCCTCGTGGAGGGAGACGGACGGGGTGGCGTCGGTGACGGGGAGCCAGCGCCGATAGCGGCTGTCGATCAGTCCTTGCCAGGTGCTCATGTGCCGGACCATAACATTCGTTTCGCCAAAGACGTCAATACGGGGTTGATGTAACATTCGTCAACATGGAAGCGGACACGCCGGTGACCCGGCTGGGCGAGATGTATCCCGGGTTGCCGCCGGGGGAGCGGGCCATCGCCCGGGTGCTGCTCGACGACTACCCGTTCGCGGCCCTCGGCTCGCTGCGCGCCCTCGCCGAGCGGGCCGGGGTCAGCCCGCCCACCGCCTCGCGCCTGGTCGGCCGGCTCGGGTTCGCCGGCTTCGCCGACTTCCAGGCCGCCGTACGGGCCGGCGCCCGCGAGCACGACCGGTCGCGGCTGAGCGAGTTCGTCACCCGGCCACCCGACCCCCACGGGGCGGCCGAGGAGCTGCGCTCCGGCCTCGCGGGCACGCTCGCCGCCATGACCGGGCCGCTGCTCGACGCCGTCGCCACCCGCCTGGCCGAGGCCGGAGCGGTGTGGGCGCTCGGCGGGCCGCTCAGCGAGCTGGCCGCCGACTACCTCGTCCGCCAGCTCGCCGGCCTGCGCCCCGGCGCGCACCGGGTCCCCGAGCAGCCCGCCGCCCGCGCCCGTGTCCTGCTCGACCTGGGGCCGCCGGACGTCGTCGTCGCCTACGACTTCCGCCGCTACTCCGCCGCCACGGCCCGGTTCGTCGACGCCGCCCGCGCGCGCGGGGCCCGGCTGGTCCTCGTCACGGACGCCTGGGAGTCACCCCTGGCGGAACACGCCGAGGTGCTGGTCCGCCTGCCCCGCGAGGCGGGTGGCCCCATCGCGCCCCTCACCCACGAGATCGCCGTCACCGAGCTGATCCTCGTCGCCGCCGCGGCCCGCCTCGCCCCGGCCGCCCGCCTCGCCGACCTCGACGCCCTCACCCGCGACCTGTCGTCACCCGACGCCTGACCCTGCCCTGCCCCTGCGTCAGGGGCCGACAGCCGCCTCATGGCCGCGTCCATCGAGACCGGCCCGCCGCTGGGCCGCCCTGCCGGGATCGCCCGGTCCGTACGTGCACGTCGCACCCCCTCGGCGGCGGCTACGCGCGCCGCCCGGTGGCGGCTGATGACGCTGCTGTCCGGCCGGGCCCGGCCGGTCAGTTGACGCAGTCCTGGTTCTTCAGGCCCAGGGCCAGCGCCTCGACCTTGCCGCGCCGGTTGACGCCGAAGTAGTAGTACGCCTTCGGGTTGCCCGGCGCGGTGGCGTACCAGCCGCTCACCTCCTCCTTGACGCCCGGGTACGCCTTGCGGACCTGGCGCAGGGTGGCGCCGGTGCCGATGCCCCGGGGAGTCCGGACGCCCTTCGGCGCGAAGATGACGGCCACGCCGCGCCTGGCCGAGATGTAGAGCCCTATCTCGTCGCGCGGGTTGCGGTGGGCCTTGTAGTCCCAGCCGGAGCAGTGGTCGCGCCACTTCAGCACGATCTTGCCGGTGGCCTTGGCCTGCTTGGCCGTCATGCCCAGCCGGACACCGCCGTAGCCGTACGGGCCGAAGGTGCCCTTCGGGGCGGCGGTCGCGGCTTCGGCCGCGGCGCGTGCCGCTGTGCCGGCCGCCGCGGGTGTCGCGGTGGCCAGCAGCGCCACACCCGTCGCCAGCGCCGCGATCGCCAGCGCCGGTCGGCTCGTTCGGTGATTCATGGTGCCCCCGCATCTCGTGGCAGGTGATCTGTCCTTGGTTGGATGAGCGGGAGCGGCGGAAGGTTCGCGACATCGCGGTCGGGTCACGTCACGCCGCGCCTCCCGCCTACCGGTGCGGGGCCGTGCCCTGGTCTCCGTGTGCGCCCGTGCCCGTCCCGTCGAGGCCGAGCGTGTCGAGCAGCTCGCGCTCGCGACCGGCGCTGAGCCCGGAACGCCGTGGCCGGTCCAGGCCCTGCTCTCGTTCCCATCGCAGCGTGTCGGCCAGCACATCCGTCCGCGGCCGGTGGCGCAGGCCCGCGGCGCGCGCCGCGGATCCGTCACGGGCCGAGAACCCCTCCCAGCCCGGCTCGGCCAGCCACATCGGCAGCGACTCGGGCCCCATGTACCCGGCCACGCCGTTGGCGCGCAGCCACGCCGAGCCGGCGGTGACCATCGGCCCGGTGTGCCCGCCGACGGAGCGGGACAGCTCGACCCACTCCCCGAACGGGACGACCGGGCCGACGGCGTCGTACGTGCCGACGGTCCCCTTCTCCGCGGCGTCGAGCAGCCAGGCGGTGAGGTCTCGCACGTCCACCGCCTGCGTCGGCATGGCCGGCTCGTCGGGAACCAGCATCGGCCCCCGCGGATCCCGGGCGGCCCGCGCCACCCAGTAGCCCGAGCGCCCGCTGTGGTCGCCCGGACCGCCGATCAGGCCGGCCCGCGCGACCAGCAGGCGATCACCCACGGCGGCCGCCGACGCCTGCTCGCAGGCCACCTTCGCCTCCCCGTACGCCGCGCGATCGACCTCGCTCCGGTCGTCCGGCGGCAGAAGGGGCGCGGACTCGTCGGCGCCCGGTGTGGCATGTGAGGCGTAGGCGCTGACGGACGAGACATAAGCCCAGTGGCCGGCCCGGTCACCCAGCGCGTCGAGCGCCGCCCTGACGAAGCCGGGCTGCCAGGACACCTCGATGACCGCATCCCACTCGCGGCCGAGCAGCGGCGCGTACGCGGCAGGATCACGCCGGTCGGCGGCCACCAGCGTCGCTCCCTCCGCGACCGCTCCGCTCTCGCCGCGCGCCAGGCACGTCACCCGATGGCCACGTGAGAGCGCCTGCCGCGAGGCCTCCCGCCCCACCCACGCCGTCCCGCCCAGAACCAAGATCTCCATCCTGACATTCAAGCACCGCGGGCACCGGACGGGTGAACCTGATTGTGGACGCGGAAGGACGCCTGCACGTGGCCAAGCTGACCGCGCCCCGGAACTGCCGTTCCTGATCGGCCCGAGGTGGCCACCCGCTCACGGGACTTTCCGTGGCGATCCGGTCAGGCCGGGAGCACCACGTCGGCGTAGCGGGCCTTCATCGTGGCGAGCACCTCGTCCGGGTCGGCCGCCCACACGTCGGCGTTGAAGATCTCGACCTCGACGTCGCCCCGGTAGCCGGCCTCCAGGACCGCCCGGGTGATCGGCCGGAAGTCGATCACCCCGTCGCCCATCATGCCGCGCCCCAGCAACACGTCGGCCGGGAGCGGGTGCAGGTAGTCGCACACCTGGTAGGAGGCGATCCGGTCGCCCGCCCGGGCGATCTGCTCGAACAGCTGGGGGTCCCACCACACGTGGAAGGTGTCGACCACCACCCCCACCTGCTCCTGCGGGAACGGCAGGCTCAGGTCGAGCGCCTGGCCGAGGGTGGAGATGACGGCCCGGTCGGGGCAGTAGATCGGGTGCAGCGGCTCCAGCGCCAGCTTCACGCCCCGTTCCCCGGCGTACGGGGCCAGCTCGGCCAGCCCCTCGGCCACCCGTTCGCGGGCGCCCGCGAGGTCACGGGAGAACGGGGACGGCTCGGCCGGGCCCTCGCCCGGCGTCCGGCCGATGCGCTCGCCGAGCGGCTCGCCGGGACGCACGCCCGGCAGCCCGCCCACCACCATGACCAGGCAGGCGGCGCCCAGTTCGGCCGCCTCGTCCACGGCACGGCGGTTGTCGTCGAGCGCCTCGGCGAACGCCCGGCGGCCCTCCTCGCCGGGCAGCCCGCCCGCGGTGAGGAACCCGCCCCGGCACAGCGACGACACCCGCAGCCCGGCCGCGCGCACCAGCTTGACCGTCTCGGCCAGGCCCTGCTCGGCGACGTCCTGCCGCCACAGGCCGATGGCCTCCAGGTCGTGGCGCACGCAGCCGGCCACGGCCTCGGCCACGGACCAGCGCCTGGTCGTCCACTGGTTCAGTGACAGGCTCACAGTCCGTTCACCGCCAGCAGCGCCTTCATCCGGTGGACGGCCAGCTCGGGATCGGCGAGCAGCCCCGCCTGGTCGGCCAGGCGGAACACCTCGGCCAGGTGCGTCAGGGAGCGGGCCGACTGGGCGCCGTTCACCATGGCGAACGCGTCCTGGTGACCGTTCAGCCAGGCCAGGAAGACGATGCCGGTCTTGTAGTTGTAGGTCGGGGTCTCGAAGATCTTGCGGGACAGCGGGACCGTCGGCGCGAGGATCTCGTCGTAGGAGGCGAGCAGCCGGTCGCGCCCGGCGGTGTCGCAGGCGGCCTCGGCCGCGTCGAGCACCTGCAGGGCCGCCGCGGCGGCCGGGGCGATCGCGTCGAAGATGCCGAGCAGCGCGTGGGAGCCCGTCCTGATCAGCGACGGGTAGTTGAAGTCGTCGCCGGTGTAGAGCTTCACGCCCGCGGGCAGCGCCGCGCGCAGCCCGATCTCGTGCTGCTCGTCCAGCAGCGAGACCTTCACCCCGTCGACCTTCGAGGCGTGGGCGTGGATCAGCTCCAGGAACGACTCGGTCGCGGCCGCCACGTCGGACGATCCCCAGTAGCCGGCGAGCTGCGGGTCGAACATCTCGCCCAGCCAGTGCAGCACCACCGGCCGCTCGGCCAGCCCGAGCAGCCTGCCGTACACCTCGTGGTAGTCCTTCGGGCCGGTCGCCACCCGCGCGAGCTGACGCGACGCCATGATGATCACGCCGGCGCCCGCCGTCTGCACGGTCTCGATCTGCTCGGTGTACGCGGCGGTGATGGCGTCCAGGTCGGCGGCGCCGGGCGCGTGGTCGGTGCCGGCGCCGCAGGACACCAGCGTGGCGGGGTCGCCGTAGTCGCGTGCCTCGGCGGCGCTGCGCCTGATCAGCTCCTTCGTCGCGGCCCAGTCGAGACCCATGTTGCGCTGGGCGGTGTCCATGGCGTCGGCGATGCGCAGCCCGTACGACCACAGATGGCGGCGGAAGCGCAGCGTGGCGTCCCAGTCGACGGCGGCGGGAGAGCCGGGCGTGTTGTCGCCGAGCGGGTCGGCCACCACGTGCGCCGCCGCGTAGACGATCCGGCTGGCGGCCGGGCCGTCGGGCACCGGCCAGCTCACCCGCTCGCGCAGCGTGTAGGCCCCACCGGGCAGGTCGATCCTCACAGCTCGGGCACCTCGATCCGGCGTCCCTCGGCCGAGGAGCGCATGCCCAGCTCGGCGAGCTGCACGCCGCGGGCGCCCGCGGCGAAGTCGTACGGGAACGGCGCGTCCTCCAGCACGTGCCGGACGAACAGCTCCCACTGGATCTTGAAGCCGTTGTCGAACTCGGCGTTGTCCGGCACCTCCTGCCAGCCGTCGCGGAAGCGGGCGGTGACGGGCAGGTCGGGGTTCCAGACCGGCTTCGGGGTGGTGGCGCGGTGCTGGACCCGGCAGTTGCGCAGGCCGGCGACGGCGCTGCCCTCGGTGCCGTCCACCTGGAACTCCACCAGCTCGTCGCGGTTGACGCGCACCGTCCAGGACGAGTTGATCTGCGCGATCACGCCGTCCTCCAGCTCGAACACCCCGTACGCGGCGTCGTCGGCGGTGGCCGGGTAGGCGCGACCCTGCTCGTCGACCCGCTCCGGGACGTGCGTCACGGCCTGGGCGTAGACCGAGCGGACCCGGCCGAAGAGGTTCTCCATGACGTAGTGCCAGTGCGGGAACATGTCGAGCACGATGCCGCCGCCGTCCTCGGCGCGGTAGTTCCAGGACGGGCGCTGCGCCTCCTGCCAGTCGCCCTCGAACACCCAGTAGCCGAACTCGCCGCGCACCGACAGGATCCGGCCGAAGAAGCCGCCGTCGATCAGCCGCTTGAGCTTGAGCAGGCCCGGCAGGAACAGCTTGTCCTGCACCACGCCGTTCTTGATGCCCCGGGTCGCGGCGGCCTCGGCCAGCGCGGCGGCCTCCTCGACCGACTCGGCCGTCGGCTTCTCGGTGTAGACGTGCTTGCCCGCCTCGATGGCCTTCAGCACGGACTTGACGCGGGCCGAGGTGACCTGGGCGTCGAAGTAGATGAGGTTGTCGTCGTCGGCCAGGGCCGCGTCGAGGTCGGTGGTGTGGTCGGCGATGCCGTGCCTGGCGGCGAGGTCGGCGAGCTTGGCGGCGTTGCGGCCGACGAGGACCGGCCGCAGCGTGACCCGGCTGCCGTCCGAGAGGGTGACGCCGCCCTGCTCGTTGATGGCCAGAACCGACCGGACCAGGTGCTGGCGATAACCCATCCTGCCGGTGACGCCGTTCATCACGACGCCGATGGACCGCACGCTCATGAGGTTCCCTTTCGTGGAAAGCGCTTTCCCGAACCGTAAGGCCGCCCATATCGGGGCGTCAAGTGCCTGCCCTGCCCGGAGCCGGGCAGGGCGTGGAGCCAGAGTCAGCCTGCCAGCCGGGACAGGGCCGTGGCGAGCGGATCCGCGGTGAGGGAGACCTGCCAGGCGCGGGCGCCCAGGGCGCGCAGCCGCTCGGTCACGGTCTCGTCGGTGACCGGCTCGGGCGGCTCCCAGGTGAGCCGGCGTACGACGTCGGGCTGCAGGAGGTTCTCCGCCGGCATGTGGTGCTCCTCGGCGAGGGCCGTCACCACCGCGCGGGCGGCGGCCAGCCGCTTGGCCGCCGCCGGGTCGCGGTCGGGCCACCGGTTGGCCGGTGGGGGGCCGTCGCCCGGCGTGCTGGGCTGCGGCAACTGGCCGTCGGGCAGGGCCCGCGCCCGGTTGACCGCGTTGAGCCAGTCGCTCATGTGCCGGCGCGCGCTGCGGCCGGTGAACGCGGAGATCTCGGTGAGCGCCTTGCGGGTGCGCGGCACGTCGAGGGCGGCGGCGACGATCGCCGAGTCGGGCAGCACCCGGCCGGGGGCCAGGTCGTTCTCCCGCGCGATGCGGTCGCGCATCGTCCACAGCTCGCGGACGATGGCCAGGGCCCGGACGTTGCGCACCTTGTGGATGCCGGACGTGCGGCGCCACGGGTCGGAGCGGGGCGGCGCCGGCGGCATGCCCAGCACGGCGGCGAACTCCTCGCGCGCCCACTCCAGCTTGCCGCTCTCCGTCAGCTCGGCGTGCAGGGAGTCGCGCAGCTCGACCAGCACCTCGACGTCGAGGGCCGCGTAGCGCAGCCAGTCTTCGGGCAGCGGCCTGGTGGACCAGTCGGCGGCCGAGTGGCCCTTCTCCAGCCGCAACCCCAGCACCGTCTCGACCATCGTGCCGAGCCCCACCCGCTCGTAACCGAGCAGCCGGCCGGCCAGCTCGGTGTCGAACAGCCGCCTCGGACTGAAGCCCACCTCGAACAGGCAGGGCAGGTCCTGCGAGGCGGCGTGCAGCACGATCTCCGCCTCGGCCAGGGCCGTGTCGAGGCTCGACAGGTCGGGACAGGAGATCGGGTCGATCAGCGCCGTGCCCGCGCCCTCCCTGCGCAGTTGCACCAGGTAGGCGCGGTTGCCGTAGCGGTAGCCGGAGGCGCGCTCGGCGTCGACCGCCACCGGCCCCTCGCCGCGGGCGAAGGCCTCGACCACCCTGGTCAGGGCGGCGTCGTCGGCGATGACGGCAGGGATGCCCTCGCGCGGCTCCAGCAGCGGGACGATGGTGCGTTCTTCTGTCATGAGTCCACCGCTCTCATGACGCGGATGTGGTGTTGACTGGTGCCCTCACTTCGTTCGGTCACTCTCCGGATCATCGCGTCTACGGGGCAGGGCGGCCACATCGGGCGGGAGCGGTGGCAGCCCCGCCGCCACGCACATGAGGTCGCACCAGGCGGCGACGTGGCCGGAGAGGTCTTCCTGGGTCGGCGACCAGGACGCCCGCAGCTCGAGCTCGGTGGTGACCGGGTCGTCGGCCTTGTTGCCGAACCCCTCGGACACAGCTCTAGTCACGGTACCGCCAGCGGCGGAGTAGTCGGCGTGGTGGGCGTCGAGGGCGTCGGTGAGCCAGCTCCACGCGACCGGGCCGAGCAGCGGGTCGGAGGTGATCTCGGGCTCCATGTCGGCGCGCACGTAGGCCACCAGCCGGAACGGCCCGTCCCAGCCGCGCTGGCCGTCGGGGTCGTAGAGCAGGATCAGCCGCCCGACGGCGAGCTCGTCGTCGTCGCGGTAGACGGATGCGCCGATGGCGGCGGAGTGCGGGGCCAGCCGCTGCGGGGCGGGCAGGTCTTCGAGCTCGATCTCCGGTCTGACCTCGGCCGGCCGGAGACTCTCGACCGCGCGCCTGAACGCCGCGGGGGCCGGTGGCAGGTCACCGTGGGTCATAGCCGAAGAGTAGGTCGAGAGGGAACGGAAGGGGACCACGGGGGTGCTCATCGTAGGTGCTCAAACCGCTGCCGCTGCCAGCTGCGGGATCCGCGGCGCGGGCACCAGCCGGGCGCGCGCGGGCGGGAGCGCCGGCAGGACGTGGCCGCAGGCGAGGCACGTCAACTCCGGGCACTCGCCGGGCACGTGCCCGGCGGGGCTCGGCGGCTGCTCGAACGGCCGCTCACCCGCGCAGGAGGCGCAGGTCTCCATGCGGCGCTCTGGTGAACTCCACAACGCGGTCATCGCACCGAGGCCTTTCGTCGGATCGTCGCTCCGACGGTGGCACGCCGCGGCGACAATTCCGCGCAACGCGCTCGGCGTGTCCCGAAAGTGGATGCTGAATCGCTGCCGCGCGGGGCCTTGGTGAAGAAATGGTCCACTCAAGACCGGCCGTATGGCCCTCCATGGGAGGTGTTCGACCCGAGTGTGCGGTCCATGGCCGGTCGGCGGGTAAACATCCATTCGGCTATCTGATCATGATTTGAGCCTACTTATGAGGGTTTTTCTCGACAGGTGGACAAGGCTGGGGGAGTGCCGCGTACCGGATGCCGGGACGGGCACCGGAGCATGGCACCCTGGGAGGGTGAATCTCGCCGAGTCAACGTTCCTGCGCGCCTGCCGCCGGCAGCCCGTCCCCCACCCGCCCGTGTGGTACATGCGGCAGGCCGGCCGATCGCTGCCCGAATACCTCAAGGTGCGCGAAGGCGTGCCCATGCTGACGGCGTGCGAGACGCCCGACCTGGTCGTCGAGATCACCCTGCAGCCGGTCCGCCGCTACGGCGTCGACGCGGCCATCTTCTTCAGCGACATCGTCGTGCCGCTCAAGGCCATCGGCGTCGACCTCGACATCAAGCCGGGCGTCGGCCCGGTCGTCGCCCAGCCCATCCGCGACGCCGCGGCGCTCGACGCGCTGCGCCCCATCGAGCCGGACGACGTCTCCTACGTCACCGAGGCGATCCGGGCGCTGGTCGGCGAGCTGGGCGGCACGCCTCTGATCGGCTTCGCCGGGGCGCCGTTCACCCTCGGCTCCTACCTCATCGAGGGCGGCCCTTCCCGCCACCACGATCGCACCAAGGCCATGATGTACGGCGAACCCCGGCTCTGGCACGACCTCATGGACCGCCTGGCCGGCATCGTCCTGGAGCACCTGCGCATCCAGGTGCGGGCGGGCGCCTCGGCGATCCAGCTCTTCGACTCCTGGGTGGGCGCGGTCGCCCCCGACGACTACCGCGAGTTCGTCCTGCCCCACACGCGCCGCATCTTCGACGGCCTGGCCGACCTCGGCGTGCCGCGCATCCACTTCGGCGTCGGCACCGGCGAGTTGCTCGGCCTGCTCGGCGAGGCCGGGGCCGACGTGGTCGGCGTCGACTGGCGGGTCCCACTCGACGAGGCCGCGCGCCGCGTCGGGCCCGGCAAGGCGCTGCAGGGCAACCTCGACCCGGCCATCCTCATGGCCCCGTGGGAGGTCGTCGAGCGCAAGGCCCGCGAGGTGCTGCGCCGCGGCGAGGCGGCCGAGGGCCACGTGTTCAACCTCGGCCACGGCGTCCTGCCCGGCACCGACCCCGACCAGCTCAAGCGCCTGACCGACCTCGTTCACGAAGCCTGAGGCGCCGGCGGGGCGGGCGGGGTCGCGCGCCTGCGCACGCGCCGCCGTACGGCGAGCACGGGGAGCGCGACGAGCGCCACGATGACGGCCAGCCACGGCAGCACCGCGCCGAGCACGGTCAGCGCCACTTTGCCGAACATCACCAGCGACGCCCACCCCGCGGCGAGCCCGCCGAGGAACCCGGGCGGCTCCGCCGAGGGCGTCTTCACGACGGCGCGCGGTCCCAGCAGCTCGAGCGTGAGCGTGGCCATGCCCACCTGGGCCGACAGCTCCTTCTGCTGGGCCTGCAGCGACTCGAGGTCGGCCTCCCGGGCGGAGATCTCCCGCTCCACCTGCAGCACCTCGCCGATCGTGTCGGCCTTCTTCATCAGCGCGCGCAGCGACTCGAGCGACTGCCGGGCCGAGGCGAGCCGGCTCTCCACGTCGGCCACCCGCAGGGTGACGTCCTCGGTGTTCTGGGTGAGGGAGATCTGCTCGCCGAGGTCCCTGCCGAGGCCGGCCAGCACCTCGGGATAGCGGGCGGGCGGCACCTTGAACTCCAGCGTGGCCGAGCCTCCGCCCCGGTTTCCGGAACGGGACTCCTCCTTCGCCAGGTGCCCGCCGGCCGTCGTGACGAGCTGCTTGGCCCGCTGCGCCGCCGCCGCGACCTCCTTGACCCGCACGCTCAGCCGCGCCACGTAGATGACCTGGCGCTCCTGGCGGGCGACCTCCACCCCGGCGGTGACGCTCCGGCCCTGCTGCGGCTGCTTGCGCGGGGTCGGGACGGACGTCCCGGTCGGACCGGCCGCCTCACCGCGGGCCTCGTCGGCCGCCGCGGGCGCGATCTGTCTGTCCGACATGGTCCCGGCGTCGCCGGCGCAGCCGGTCAGGAGCAGGGCCGCGCACGCGGCCGATAACGCCACGCCGTACTGGAATGTCCTCATGCCCCTAAGACGAACCCCGCTCCGCGCGGGTTTGAAAGGGCCCGTCACGGTACGGTCACACACCCGCGACGGCCGCGTGCCCCGGGCGGAGGGGCGGGGCACGGAGGCGGTAGCGTCTGAAGGCGTGGAAGGCAATCACGCGCACGTGGTCGTCATCGGGGGCGGGATCTCGGGCCTGGCCGCGGCGTGGCACCTGCGCCACGCCCATGCCGGGCAGGGCCCGCGCATCAGGGTGACGGTCCTCGAAGCGAGCCCGCGCGTCGGCGGCAAGCTGTACGCCTCCGAGGTCGGCGGGGTCATGGTCGACGCCGGAGCGGAGTCCATGCTGGCCAGGCGGCCCGAGGGCAAGGACCTGGCCGCAGCGGCCGGGCTCGGCGGCGACCTGGTCGATCCGGGCATCACGCGGGCCGCCATCCTGAGCCGGGGCACGCTGCGGCCGATGCCGAGGTCCCAGGTGATGGGCGTGCCCGCCGATCTGGCCGAGCTGGCCCGCTCCGGAATCCTCTCGCCCGGCGGGCTGCTGCGGGTGCCGATGGACCAGATCCTGCCGGCCACCCTCGTGCGGACCGACGTGTCCGTCGCCGCCTACATCCGGGCGCGGATGGGCGGCGAGGTCCTCGACCGGCTCGTCGAGCCGCTGCTCGGCGGCGTCTACGCGGGCCACGCCGACAGGCTGTCACTGGAGGCCACGATGCCGCGGGTGGCCGCCGCCGCCCGCTCCGAGCGCTCGCTGCTCACGGCGGCCAGGCAGATCGTCCAGGACGCCTCCGGCGGCGGGGGCCCGGTCTTCACCTCGCTCCGCTCCGGCATGGGCAGCCTGCCGGAGGCCGTGGCCAAGGCGTCGGAGGCCGACGTGCGCACCGGCGTCACCGTCCGCGAGCTGCACAGGACCGCCGACGGCTGGCGGCTGGTGGCCGGCCCGGTGCCGCACCCCGAGACCATCGAGGCCGACGCCGTCATCGTCGCCGCCCCCGGCCCCGCGGCCGCCCGGCTGCTCAAGGCCGAGGTGCCGGCCGCCGCGGCCGAGCTGGCCAGGATCGACTACGCCAGCATGGCCATCGTCACGCTCGCCTACGCCCCCACCGCCTTCCCCGAGCTGCCCACCGGCAGCGGCTACCTGGTGCCGCCCGTGGAGGGCCGGCCGGTCAAGGCGGCGACGTTCAGCTCGATCAAGTGGCCCCACCTCGGCGGCGACGTGTTCGTGGTGCGCCTGTCGATCGGCCGCATCGGCGAGGAGCACCTGCTGCAGCGCGACGACGCCGAGCTGGTCTCGCTCGCCACGGCCGAGCTGGCCGGCGTGCTCGGCGCGCGCGGGCTGCCGCTCGACACCCGCGTCACCCGCTGGGGCGGCTCGCTGCCGCAGTACAACGTCGGTCACCTCGACCGGGTCGCCCGGGTGCGCGCCGCCGTCGCGCCGCAGCCGGGCCTGGCCGTGTGCGGCGCCGCCTACGACGGCCTCGGCATCCCCGCGTGCATCGCGACCGGCCGCACCGCCGCGGCCCGGATTCTGGACCACCTGTCGCGTTGAGGAGAATGGCAGCATGACTGAAGGCGCCGCGCGGCCCAGGGCCCGCGATCTCAACCAGGTGATCCGTTACACGATGTGGTCCGTCTTCAAGGCCACCGCGCCGCTGCCCGCAGGCCGCGACCAGGCGGGCGAGGAGGTCACCGAGCTGCTGGAGCAGGCGGCCCTGAAGGACGTCGTGACGCGCGGCCTCTACGACGTGGCCGGCTTCCGCGCCGACGCCGACTACATGTTCTGGTGGCACGCGCCCACGCCCGAGGACCTGCAGGACGTCTACTCCCGGTTCCGCCGCACCACGCTCGGCCGCCACAGCGCGCCCGTCTGGTCGGCGATGGCGCTGCACCGGCCGGCCGAGTTCAACAAGTCGCACATCCCGGCGTTCCTCGCCGAGGAGGAGCCCCGGGCGTACGTGAGCGTCTACCCGTTCGTCCGCTCGCTGGAGTGGTACCTCCTGGAGGACAAGGACCGGCGGGCGATGCTGGCCGAGCACGGCCAGATGGCGCGCGAGTACCCCGACGTGCGGGCCAACACCGTGGCGTGCTTCGCGCTCAACGACTACGAGTGGATGCTGGCGTTCGAGGCCGACGAGCTGCACCGGATCGTCGACCTGATGCGCGAGCTGCGCGGCGCCCAGGCGCGCCGGCACACCCGGCTGGAGATCCCCTTCTACACCGGCGCCCGCAAGCCCGTGCAGGAACTGCTCGCCGCCCTGCCCTAGCGCTTCGCGCATACGCCTGCACGGATCCGCGCCGCGAGTGACAATCGGCAGAGGATGGCAGGTCGTCACGGTCCAGGGGGCGTCGCATGGCCGGGGGTTCGGGGAAACGCAGGCGGCATCCGTACGAACGGTCGAACCTCTTCGCAGCGGCCGCGCCGACCGGCCGGGGCACCGGTGACGAGGATGACGGCGGCGACGGCGATCGTCACGGCGATGGTCATGGCGGGGGCCACCGTGATGGCCGCGATGATGGCCACGGCGGGGGTCACGGTATCGGCCACAGCGGGGGGCGCGGTGATGGCCGCGAGGACGAGCAGGGGGCGGCACGGGCCGGACGGCACGGCACTCCGGGCACGCGCGCCGGGCGCGGGGCCCGCGGCACGCACGGCAGGCAGGGCCGGCGCGCCACCTACGGCGGGCGGGGACTGCGCGGCAGGCGCCCGGACGGGGGGAGGCACCGGGACGGCGGTGGCGGTCCGGACGACGGGCGCAGGCACGCCAAGCCCGGCAGGTCCTGGGTCGGATGGGTGTCGGCGGGCACGCTGACGCTGGCCGGCGGGATCGCGCTGCTGCTCGGCACCGGCGGCCCACTCACCAGCGCCCCGCCCGGAACGGCCGGGGCCACGGACGGCGGGCAGCGAGCCCGGCCGGACGACCCGGCAGCGGCGGCACGCGGCGGCGACACCCGCGGCCCCCGTTCAGCGGGCTCCGGGCAGGAGGCCGCGGCGGCAGGTGGCACGGACGGCAGCTCGGACGGTAACGCGGACGGTAGGTCGGACGGCGGCGGGGCAGGCGACAGCGGCGCGGCTGGGAAGGGGACGGCGGGCGGCGACCCGGAGGTCTCCGCCGGCGGGCGTACCGCGACCGGGGAGGCCTCGAAGGACACCGACCACCAAGCGATCGAGTACTTCCGCGCCCGTTGGGGCTCCGGCGACGCCGCCGCCAGGCACGTGAAGGACATCCGCACGGTCGGCGGATATCTGCGCATTTACACCGATCTGCCCGAGTCGGCCGACGACTCGGCCGCCGCCCTGGCCCTGTGCGAGCGCGGCCTGGCCTACCTCGGCGAGCGGGGCACGAAAGAGCCGGTGGTGTTCGTGCAGGCCAGGCCGGGCGAGAACGGCAGCCCGGTGCTGGCGAACATCCTCGGCCCCGGCGACACGACCTGCCGGGTGACGCATCCGGACCCCGGCTAGCTAGTCCGCACCGTGCCGCGTCCTCGCCCGTGCGGCCGTCAGCCGTCGTACATGTTCCGTTGGTGTTGACTTCCCCTTTTTGGTCTTTTGGCCACCTCGGCCCGTGCCTAAATTGATCAGCCATGCGCAAGTCAGCACTCGCCCTGGTGTTCGCCATCGTGGCGGCACTCTCCGCCGGGCTCGCGGCCGCCACCCCGGTGGCCGCCAACACGTTCGGCTTCTTCGCTTACCACCCCACTTGGTGCTGCCCCAAGACGGACAACCGCGATGTCTACTGGAACGGCTCCACTCTCACCAGCAACATGATCACAGCGGCCGACTACGGGATGGCCAACCTGGACTACCAGACCGACCTGCGAATCGGCGGTTACGACAGCACCGCGGGCACGCACACCGATCTGGTGATGTTCGACGCGCGCTACGTCGACTACTGGGGCAAGGACTGGGACGGCTCGAGTACGGGCGTCAACATCACCGCCTCGACCAAGTGCGTCAGAGTGCTCGCGCAGATCGGCGGTGAGTACACCTGCGACCGTGCCGAGCTTCGCTTCGACCTGGCCGACATGACCACCGCCACCGTCCGCAAGAAGACGGCCTGCCACGAGGTCGGGCATGCCATCGGCCTGGGGCACACCAACCTGACCTCCTGCATGAAGCAGGGCACGTCCACCACCCAGAGCTACAGCAGCCACGACCGCTCGCACGTCAACGGGGCGTGGTGAGCGTGAACAAGCGCTTCTCGCTGATCCTCACCCTCGTCGCCGCCGTCGTCACCGGGACCTGCGCGGGCGCGTTACTCAACAGCCCGGAGCCCTCCTTCTGGGTGCAGCTCCGCTACGGCGCCAGCGTCTCGGACGGCGAGTATCTGTTCGACTCGGTGGCCGACATCGTCCCCGGAGCATCCGACTCCGGCGCCTTCAAGGCCGCCGGAGCGCTCATCCAGGGCACCGTCGTGGACATCGAGCCCGGCATCGCCTACGCCTCCGACGACGGGGAGAGCGGCTCGCCCGTCGTGGCCTACGACAGCGCGGACGCGGCCATGCGGTACGCCAGCCTGGTGGTGCGCGTTGACAAGGTGCTGGCCGGTCGGCTCGGCCAGGGGTACACCGACGGCACGGTCCGGATCCGGGTCGAGCAGCCGGCCACCACCACCCTCGCCGAGCTCAAGGAGTCCATCGGTACGGCGGGGACGGGCCTGATGTTCGTCCACAACCTGGCGGAACGGCAGCAGCTTCTCGGCCGCCCCGTCACCGACCCCGTCCAACTCGCCTACGCCCAGTCGGTCCACACGCCGATCGGCGAAGGACTGTTCGTCGAGGAGTCGGCGGGCAGCCCGGTGACCGCACCGCTCATGGACGGCCAGCGGGCGGCGCAGCTTCTCGGGTACACGTACGTCTCCGAGGACAGCGAGGCGGAGCCGTCTCCCACGCCCACCTGTGACGACCTCGATCCGTGCTACACGCCGACGAGCAAGCCCTCGGCCACGGCGACCTCGGTTCCCGTGGGCGGCACAGAGCCGGCTAGCACCGTCCCGCCGAGCCTGACGGCCCTGCGCTCGACGCTGGTCGCCGCGGCCTGCGCCGAGGGGACGGCGGCGGATCCCTCGTCATGCTGAGTGCCGCGGGTGCTCAACCCCCTCGGCCGCCGTAAAGAACGGCCTGGCAGCCGTTCGCGAGGCGGGCCGACCGGCAGGAAACGGCCCTGGCCCCGAGCTACCGCACGCGCACCCGGCTTCTGAAGCACCGCTCGCACCGCTGGGTGACGACCCGGCCGATGGCCTCGACCGTCACCCACCTGTGCCGGAGATGGATCAGCCTCAACCGCCGATCCCTACCCCCGGCGTGCGACCGCCACGCGCCGGGACGGCGGGCTCACGACCCGGGTTCGAGGCGCAGGGAGACCGAGTTGATGCAGTAGCGGTCGTCGGTGGGCGTGGCGTAGCCCTCGCCGTGGAAGACGTGGCCCAGGTGGGAGTCGCAGCGGGCGCAGCGGACCTCGGTCCGCGCCATGCCGAGGCTGCGGTCCTCGATCAGCGTCACCGCCTCCGACTTCGACGGCTCGAAGAAGCTCGGCCAGCCGCAGTGCGACTCGAACTTGGCGTCCGACCTGAACAGCTCCGCTCCGCACGCGCGGCAGGAGTAGACGCCCTCGGTCTTGGTGTCGACGTACTCCCCGGTGAACGGCCGTTCGGTCCCCGCCTGCCGGAGGACGTGGAACTCCTCCGGCGAGAGCTGGACCCGCCACTCGGCTTCGCTCTTGACCACCTTGTCCATACCTTCAGCGTACGAGATGTGGCAAAAAGAGATCTCCGCCGGGAGAGCATCCTTTCTGCGGCGAATTCGCGTCTTTGTAGGCAAGGGGGTGTCATCACCTCCTGCTCAGGGTGGGATCGCTCGCCGGATCGCCCGAGCGGCACAGCCCACGCCCGTGCTGGAGCCGCTGGTGATCACAGGCCGACCGGGTGGCGCGCCAGCGCCCGGACCGGCCGGTGGGCGGGTGATCGTGGTCCGTCCCGTCGAGCCCTCGGTCCCGCCACCGAGGCGGGCTCCGGGACGGACCCACCCACTCGGGGTAGGTTCGGGGCATGGCATCGCCGTTCATCGAGCTCAAGGTGGGGGAGCGGACCGTCAAGGTCACCAACCCCGACAAGGTCTACTTCCCGGAGCTCGGCGCCACCAAGCGCGAGCTCGTCGAGTACTACGTGAGCGTGGGCGAGGGCGCGCTCCGGGCGATGCGCGACCGCCCCACCAATCTCAAGCGCCATCCCGACGGCATCCACACCGAGGCCATCTACCAGAAGCGGATGCCCGCCAAGCACCCCGACTGGCTGCAGACCGTGACCGTCACCTTCCCCAGCGGGCGCAAGGCCGACTCGCTGCGGGTGACCGAGGTGGCCGCCATCGCCTACTGCGCCAACCTCGGCACCATCGACTTCCACCCCTGGCAGGTCCGCGCCGGCGACGTCGAGCGCCCCGACGAGCTGCGGATCGACCTCGACCCGCAGCCGGGCGTCGCGTTCGCCGCCGCCCGCGAGGCCGCGTTCCTGACCCGCGAGGTGCTCGGCGAGCTGGGCATGACGGGGTTCGTGAAGACCTCCGGCAACCGCGGCCTGCACATCGCCGTCCGCATCGAGCCGCGCTGGGACTTCGTCGAGGTGCGGCACGCCGGCATCGCCCTGGCCCGCGCCGTGGAGGACCGCGCCCCCCACCTGGTGACGACCGCCTGGTGGAAGGAGGAGCGGGGCGAGCGGGTGTTCGTCGATTTCAACCAGAACGCCCGCGACCGCACCGTGGTGAGCGCCTACTCGGTGCGCGCCAGGCCGGCGGCGACCGTCTCCGCCCCGCTGACCTGGGACGAGCTGCCGGACGCCGAGCCGGCCGACTTCGACATCCGCACCGTCCCGGCCCGCTTCGCCAAGCTGGGCGACGTGCACGCGGCCATCGACGACCATGCCTACTCGATCGAGCCGCTGCTCGAACGGTACGCCTCCGACGACCGCGGCGACCTGCCGTACCCGCCCAACTACCCGAAGATGCCCGGCGAGCCGAAGCGCGTGCAGCCCAGCAAGGCGCGGCCGGCCGAGGACGGCTGACACCCGGGCACCGGGTCCGCTGCCCGGGTCCGCACGGCCGGCCCCCTCCGGCCGCCGTGACGCCCGGGCTCACCGGCCGTGCGGACCCGTGGCGGCGCTGAACCGCGCACGTGCCCGGAACGTAACTCCACACGGTCACATCTGCCGCTTTACCGGGGTGAAAGACCTTCTATCTGGAGGGAGAATCCTCTGCCGCCAGGAGGGGATTTCTCCCCACGGCGGAAGTCTCCTCCGTGACGCCGGCTCCGCTGCCCGCGAGACCCGGGCGACTCCACGCACAGCACGACGACCGCGATCGGGGGCGCGGAATCCCGGTTGCCGGGCGCCGGGGCGGGCGCCCGGTCCGGCGCGGGCGGCCGGCCGCGTCAGGAGTCGCCGAACTCCAGGTCCAGCGCCCTCGTGAAGTCGGCGACCGCCTCCTCGTGCCGGTCGAGCTCCTGCAGGATCTCGCCGCGCACCCGGAACGCCCAGATGTAGTCGGGGTCCAGCTCGATGGCCCGGTCGAGGTCGCGCAGCGCGCCCTCGTTGTCGCCCAGCTCGCTCAGCACCGCGCCGCGGCTGCCCAGCGCCCGGTCGTGGTCGGGGTCCAGCTCGATCGCCCTGTTCAGGTCGGCGAGGGCCTCCTCGTAGCGGTCGATCATCCGGTACGCCTCGCCGCGCCGGCTGTAGCCGCGCACGTACGCGGTGTCGAGCTCCAGCGCCTTGGTGTAGTCGTCGATGGCCTCCGGGTACAGGTGCATGCGCTGGTAGAGGTCGCCGCGAGCCAGCCAGGAGTAGGCCAGCTTCCCGTTCAGCGCGATGATCCTGGCGTGCTCGTCCAGCGCCTCGTCCAGGCGGTCGAGGTCGGCCAGGGTGTCCGCCCTGGCCTCCAGGATCCACAGCGACTCCGGCGACAGGGTGAGCGCGTGCTCGAAGTCGTCCAGGGCCTCGTCGTGGCGGCCGAGCGAGGCGTAGGCCTGGCCGCGCGAGCCGAGGGCGTAGGCGCTGTCGGGCTCCAGCCGCAGCGCCTCGCCGAAGTCGGACAGCGCCGCCTCGTAGCGCGCGATCAGGCGGTGGCTCTCGCCGCGCATCCGCCAGGCCCGCGCGCTGTCGGGCTCCAGCGCGATCGCCTCGGTCAGGTCGGCGATGGCCGCGTCATGGCGGGACAGCGCGATGTACGACTCGGCCCGGCTGCGCAGCACGGAGGCCCGCGACCGGGCGGCCGCCTCGGGCAGCGCCTCGGGCAGCGCCTCGGGCGGTGCGGGGGGCAGGACGGCGTCGGGCGGCACGGGGGGCGGCACAGGGGGCAGTGGGCCGGGCAGCGGGCCGGTTGGGGCGGCAGGCTCGGCGCCGCGCCCGGCGATGATCTCCTCGCTCATGCCGGGAATGTATCCGAACTAGATCTGGATGACGGCCGCCTTCTCGCGGGTGTACTCCAGCACCGCGTCGTGCCCGTACCCGCTGTCCTTCACGCCGCCGAACGGCAGGCCGGGCGGCATCTGGCGGAAGGTGTTCACCCACACCGTGCCCGTCTGCAGGTCGCGGACGAAGCGGTGGGCGCGGCCCAGGTCGCGCGTCCAGACCCCGGCGGCCAGCCCGTACGGCGAGTCGTTGGCGACGCTCAGCGCCTCCTCGTCGCTCTCGAACGGGATCGCCACCGCCACCGGCCCGAAGATCTCCTCCTGGCAGACGCGCAGCCGGTTGTCGGACGTGGCGTACAGGGTGGGCGCGACCCAGTAGCCGCCCGGCAGGCGCGGCACCACCTCGGCCCCGCGCCGGCCGCCGAAGACGAGCCGCGCTCCCTCCTTCTCGGCGAGGTCGAGGTAGGAGGTGACCCGCTCGTACTGGCCCTGGGAGACGATCGGGCCCATGGTGGTGCCCGGGTCGAGCGGGTCGTCGAGCACCAGGCCCGCCGCCGCGTGCTCGATGCGTTCCAGCATCTCGTCCCAGATCGACCGGTGCAGCAGGATGCGGGAGCCGGCCACGCACACCTGCCCGGCGTTGCCCGTGTAGACGGAGTTCACGGTGACCCCCTGGGTGGCGGCGTCCAGGTCGGCGTCGGGGAAGACGATGTTCGGCGACTTGCCGCCCAGCTCGAACGTCATCGGCTTGAGCGCGTCCGCCGAGGCCCGGGTGATGACCCGGGCGGTGTCCGTGGACCCGGTCAGGCTGATCTTGTGCACGCCGCGGTGCCGCACCAGGGCGTCCCCGACCTCCTCGCCGAGGCCGCTGACGATGTTCAGCACGCCCGGCGGCAGCACCTCCGCCAGCAGCTCGCCCAGCCGCAGCACCGACACGCTCGCCTGCTCGGCGGGCTTGACGATCACCGTGTTGCCCGCGGCCAGCGCGTAGGCGGCCTTGGCGGAGAACGTCGAGACGGGGGAGTTCCACGGGATGACGCACAGGGCCACGCCGTACGGTTCGCGGCGGGTCAGGCCGAGCGTGTCGGGGCCCAGGATGACGGTGCCGCCCTTGACGGCGTCCAGGCACTGGCCGGCGGCGAGCTGCCACAGGTGGGCCATGCCGGGCAGGTCCTTGTGCAGGGTGTCGCGCAGGATCCGGCCGTTGTCGCGGGTCTCCAGCCGGGCCAGTTCGTCGGCGTGCTCGGTGAAGACGGCGGCGACCCGGCGCAGCAGGTGTGCCCGGCCCAGGGCGGGCATGGCCGACCAGCGGGGGAACGCCCGCCGTGCGGCCTCCACCGCCGCGTCCGCGTCGCGCGGGCCGCTCGCCGGCACCGTGGCCCACGCCTCGCCGGTGGCGGGGTTGACCGAGTCCATGGTCCTGCCGTCGGCCGCGGGGACGAGCCTGCCGCCGATGAGGTTGCGATAGTCAGCCACGAGACCAAGCATATGCTTGCTTGCCTTGCGGGAGCCAGAGCACCTCTAGGATCGAGGCATGCTGCTGGCTCCCGGCGTGCACGCCGCCGTCACCGACCGCCGCGGGGGCGTGAGCGCCCCGCCGTACGGCTCGCGCAACCTCGGAGGGCTGGTGGGCGACGACCCCGCGGCCGTCCGGGCCAACCGCGCCGCACTTGTGGCCGACCTCGGCGTGCGGGCCGTGGTGTTCATGCGGCAGGTGCACGGCGCGGACGTCGCGTACGTGAGCGAGCCGTTCGGCGACGACCCGCCGCCCCTCGACGGGATCTTCACCGGCGAGCCGGGCCTCGCGCTCGCCTCGCTGGGCGCCGACTGCCCGGCGGTGCTGGTGGCCGACCCGGTGGCGCGCCTGGTGGGCGCCGCCCACTCCGGCCGTCCCGGCACCGAGGCGGGCGTGGCGACGGAGCTCGTCCTGGCCATGGCGGCCAAGGGCGCGCGGCCGGAGCGGATGGCGGCGCTCGTCGGGCCCGGTGCGTGCGGCCGCTGCTACGAGGTGCCCGCCGAGCTGCGCGAGCGGGTGGCCGCGCGGGTGCCCGAGACGTGGTCCACCACCTCCTGGGACACCCCGGCCCTCGACCTGCGCGCCGGGATCGAGGCGCAGCTGCGGGCGGCGGGCGTCCCGGACGTGCGGCACGACGCCCGGTGCACGATCGAGTCGGCGGAGCTCTACTCCCATCGGCGCGAGCGCGCCTGCGGGCGGTTCGCCGGGCTCATCTGGCTGGAGTGACGGGGTCGGGGCCCGGAGAGGGCGGGAGGCGCCCGAGCATGCCACGGTTCGCCGCGAATGCCCTGACGCCCCGGAAGACGATCGTGCCGGGAACGCGCGATAGGGTCGGAGGACCACTACGGAGGGAGTTTTCGCATGGCCACCACCCGCACCGCCACCACCCAGTGGAAGGGCGCCCTGCTCGACGGTTCCGGCACGGTCTCGCTCGACAGTTCGGGCGTGGGCACGTTCGAGGTCTCCTGGCCGTCCAGGGCCGAGGCCGCCAACGGCAAGACCTCCCCGGAGGAACTGATCGCCGCGGCTCACTCCTCGTGCTTCTCGATGGCGCTGGCCCACGGCCTCAACGGGGCCGGCACGCCGCCGGAGTCACTGCGCACCAGTGCCGACGTGACGTTCCAGCCGGGCGAGGGCATCACCGGCATCGTGATCACCGTCGAGGGCCAGGTGCCGGGCATCAGCGCCGAGCAGTTCCAGGAGGCGGCCGAGACGGCCAAGGCCAACTGCCCGGTGAGCAAGGCCCTCACCGGCACGACGATCACCCTCAAGGCCTCGCTCCTCTAGCGCGATCGCGATCGCGTGCGACAATCGGGTCACATGCGCGAAGTCTGGCCTGGCGAGCCCTACCCGCTCGGAGCCACCTGGGATGGCGTGGGCACCGGTTTCTCGGTGTTCTCCGAGGTGGCCGAGCGGGTTGAGCTGTGCCTCTTCCACGATGACGGCTCCGAGGAACGCGTCGACCTGCCCGAGGTCGACGGGTTCGTCTGGCATGGCCACCTGCCGGGGATCATGCCGGGGCAGCGCTACGGCTACCGGGTGCACGGCCCCTACGACCCGTCGCAGGGCGACCGGTGCAACCCCGCCAAGCTGCTGCTCGACCCGTACGCCAAGGCGATCGACGGCGAGCTGACCTGGAACGAGTCGGTGTTCTCCTACACCTTCACCGACCCGGCCCGGCTCAACACCGTCGACAGCGCCCCGTTCATGCCGAAGAACGTGGTGATCAACCCGTTCTTCGAGTGGGGCAACGACCGGGCGCCCCGCACCCCCTACCACGAGACCGTGATCTACGAGGCCCACGTGCGCGGGCTGACCATGCGCCACCCGGCCGTTCCGGAGGCGCTGCGCGGCACGTACGCGGGCGTGGCCCACCCGGCGATCATCGACCACCTGGTGTCGCTCGGGGTGACGGCCATCGAGCTGATGCCGGTGCACCACTTCATCCCCGAGCACTTCCTGGTGGCGCGCGGGCTGACGAACTACTGGGGCTACAACACCGCCGCCTACCTCGCCCCGCACGGCCGCTACTCCAGCGCGGGCACGCGCGGCGAGCAGGTGCCGGAGTTCAAGGCCATGGTGCGGGCGCTGCACGAGGCGGGCATCGAGGTCATCCTCGACGTGGTCTACAACCACACCGCCGAGGGCGACCACATGGGGCCGACGCTCGGGTTCCGGGGCATCGACAACGCCGCCTACTACCGCCTGCACGACGGCGACCGGCGCTACTACCTCGACTACACCGGCTGCGGCAACTCGCTGAACGTCCGCTCCCCGCACGCCCTGCAGCTCATCATGGACTCGCTGCGCTACTGGGTGCTGGAGATGCACGTCGACGGGTTCCGCTTCGACCTGGCCTCGGCGCTGGCGCGCGAGTTGCACGACGTCGACCGGCTGAGCGCGTTCTTCGACCTCATCCAGCAGGACCCGGTGATCTCGCAGGCCAAGCTGATCGCCGAGCCGTGGGACGTCGGCCCCGGCGGCTACCAGGTCGGCAACTTCCCGCCGCTGTGGACCGAGTGGAACGGCAAGTACCGCGACATCGTGCGCGACTTCTGGCGGGGCACGCACTCGGCGCTGCCGGAGTTCGCCTCCCGGCTGACCGGCTCCGCCGACCTCTACGCCACCTCCGGCCGCCGCCCGGTCGCCTCGATCAACTTCGTGACGTGCCACGACGGCTTCACCCTCACCGACCTCGTCTCGTACGACCGCAAGCACAACCTCGCCAACGGCGAGGACAACCGCGACGGCACCGACGACAACCGCTCCTGGAACTGCGGCGCCGAGGGCCCCGTCGAGGACCCCGAGATCGTCCGGCTCCGCCACCGCCAGCGGCGCAACTTCCTCACCACGCTCTTCCTGTCGCAGGGCGTGCCGATGCTCTCCCACGGCGACGAGCTGGGCCGCACCCAGCAGGGCAACAACAACGCCTACTGCCAGGACAACGAGCTGGCCTGGATCGACTGGTCGCGGCTGTCCGCCGAGGCCGACCTGCTGGAGTTCGTCCGCCGGCTGTCGCGGCTGCGCAGGGAGCACCCCGTCTTCCAGCGCCGCCGCTTCTTCCAGGGCCGCCACCCCGACAACGGCAGGCGCGACCTGGTCTGGCTGACCCCGGCCGGGGTGGAGATGACGGCCGGCGACTGGCACACCGGCTACGCCAAGTCGCTCATGGTCTACCTCAACGGCCAGGCCATCACCGAGCCGGGGCCGCGTGGCGAGCGGATCGTCGACGACTCGTTCCTGCTGCTGATCAACGCCCACCACGAGGACATGACGTTCACCCTGCCGGGCGCGGAGTTCGGCGACGGCTGGCAGCCGGTGCTCGACACGACCGACGAGTCGCCCCGCGACGACCTGTTCCCCGACGAGCGGTGGCCGGCGGGCGCCCTGGTGGCCGTCACCTCGCGCTCCATCCAGGTCCTCCGCCAGCCGCTCCCCTCCTGACGGCCCACCTGCCTCCGCCGCGCGCTCAGGGCTCCCCTGGCGCGCCGGCGGTGAGCAGGAGCAGGACGAACGTGGCCACGCCCGCCACGCCGTGCAGCGCCACCGCCACCACGGGGAAGCGGCGCTCGGCGCCCCGGGCGTGCCGCCCGCCCCCCAGCCAGCGGGTGAACATGACGAACCCGAGCAGGGCCGCCGCCGCGAGCACCCCGAACGCCGTCCAGGCCAGCGTCCGCGACCCCGTCAGGAGGTGGCCGGCCCAGCAGGCGAGCGCCGTGACGGCCAGGGTGGGATGGGACAGGACCAGCGTCAGCGGGAAGCGGGTGACCTTGGCGGCCTGCTGGCGCAGTCCGCCGCCCGACAGCCACAGGTAGAGCAGGTAGATCCCGACGAGCGCGGTGAACGCCCATGTCACCGTGGTGACCAGCCCCACTGGGCCTCCTTCGGTCCCGATCTCTGCCGAGAACGTTATGCCGATTACTCCCTGTATGCCAGCAGATACGGCAATACCGGCCAGGGCGGGCATGCCGCCTGGTTGTCGGGGGTGTGTGCCAAGGTAGAGGAGTGCGTCGCATCTATCCGGACATACAGGACGATCCAGACATTTCCTGGGCTTACGCCTACCCTGAGGGGCGGCCGTGGCTGCGCGTCAACATGGTCGCCAGCGCCGACGGCGCCACCTGGGTCGAGGGCAGGTCAGGCGGCCTGTCCAGCAAGGGCGACCGGCGGATCTTCGGCGTCCTGCGCGGAATGGCCGACGTGATCGTCGCGGGGGCCGCCACCGTGCGGGCCGAGGGCTACGGCGCCGTCGAGCCGCGCGAGTCGTGGCGGGCGCTGCGCGAGGGCCGGCCGCCCGTGCCGCCCATCGCGGTGGTCACCCGCAGCCTCGACCTCGACCTCGACGGCCCGCTGTTCGAGGGGGCGCTCGCCCGGACGATCGTCCTCACCTGCGAGGCCGCGCCCCGTAAGCGCCTCGAGTACGCCGCCGAACGGGCCGACGTGGTCGTGGCCGGCGACGCCGAGGTGGACCTGACGGCGGCCGTCCGAGAGCTGCACGCCCGGGGGCTGACCAGGGTGCTGTGCGAGGGCGGGCCGCGGCTCAACGCCCAAATCGCCGCCGCCGGGCTGCTGGACGAGCTGTGCCTGACGATCAGCCCGATGCTGGTCGGCGGCGGGGCGGCGCGCGTGCTCGACGGCGAGCCGGCCCGGGCCGAGCTGCGCCTGGGCCACGTGCTGGAGGAGGACGGCGTCCTCTTCTGCCGCTACACGAGGGGAACCGACGCATGACCGACGCCACCACACCCACCTCCGGGCCCACACCAGCGCAGGTCGAGCCGGAGCCGGTGCCCAACCTGCCGGTGCGCCCGCCCGTGCCGCCCATGCTGGCCAAGCCGGTCAAGGCCATGCCCAAGCAGGACGGCACCCTGATCTACGAGCCGAAGTGGGACGGCTTCCGCTGCATCGTCTTCCGCGACGGCGACGAGGTCTACCTGGGCAGCCGCAACGAGCGGCCGTTCACCCGCTACTTCCCGGAGCTGGTCGAGGCCGTCCGCGCCGAGCTGCCCGACCGGGTGGTGGTCGACGGCGAGATCGTCCTGCCGCGCGGCTCCCAGCTCGACTTCGAGGCGCTCCAGCAGCGCATCCACCCGGCGACCTCCCGGGTGCGGATGCTGTCGGAGCAGACCCCGGCGTCGTTCGTGGCCTTCGACCTGCTGGCGCTCGGCTCCGAGTCCCTGATGGAGACGCCCTTCGCCGAACGGCGCGAGCGGCTGGAGGGCATCTTCGGCGCCGCCGGCCGCTCGATCCGCCTGACCCCGGTCACGCGTGACGACGGGCAAGCGGCCGAGTGGTTCGAGACGTTCGAGGGGGCCGGGCTCGACGGCATCATCGTCAAGCCCGGCGACCAGCCGTACGTGCCCGACAAGCGCGCCATGTTCAAGGTCAAGCACGAGCGCACCGCCGACGTGGTGATCGCCGGTTATCGCGAGCACAAGACCGGCCCCATCGTGGGCTCCCTCCTGCTCGGCCTCTACGGCGACGACGGCCGGCTCCACCACGTGGGTGTGGCCGCGTCGTTCCCGATGGCGCGCCGCGCCGAGCTGGTGGAGGAGCTCCGGCCCTACCTCGCCGACCTGGGCGAGCACCCGTGGGGCCACTGGGCCGAGCAGGCGGCCGGCACCGTCGGCCGGCCCACGCCGAGCCCGGCGACGGGCGGGCAGCGGGTGCCCGGCGCGGTGTCGCGGTGGAACGCCAAGAAGGACCTGTCGTTCATCCCGCTCCGGCCCGAGCTGGTGATCGAGGTGGCCTACGACCAGATGGAGGGCGACCGGTTCCGCCACACCGCGCAGTGGCGCCGCTGGCGGCCCGACCGCACCCCGCGGTCGTGCACGTACGAGCAGCTCGAACGGCCCGTCTCCTACGACCTCGACGACATCCTCGCCCGCTGACCACACCCGGCCCAGGCCGCGACCCACACCCGCGCCGGCTCAGGCTCGCCGGCCCAGGCCGCGACCCACGCCCGCGCCAGGCTCGGGGCACGGGCCGGGTCAGGCTCAGGCCGGGTCAGAGCTTGGCCAGGGCCTCGGTCACCAGATCGCGGGCGTAGTCGTCGTCGCTCTCCTTGAGCACCCGCTCCGCCCCCCGCCTGGCCCGGTCGTCGCCGCGCTCGGCCAGGCCGCGGGTGGCCTCGGCGACCGTGCGCATGTCGGCGTCGTCCAGGCGGGCGGCCAGCGCCTCGCGGATCCGCGGGGTGTCGGCCTCCAGCGAGGCCAGGCCCGACGTGGCCCAGTCGCGCACCTCGTCGTCGGCGTCCTCCGTCATCGAGATGAGCAGCTCCAGGCCCTCGGCGTGGTCGGCGGGCAGCACGTCGGCCAGCGCGATCGCGTCGGTCATCGTGCGCTGGTGCCCGGGCCGGCCGATGATGTCGAGCACCTGCGGCAGCGCCCGCGGGTCGCCCTGGTGGCCGAGGGCCGCCAGCACCGAGCGGACCACCTGCGGGTTGCTCTCGGTGGTGGCCATCCGCTGCAGCAGGGGCAGCGTGCGCTCCCGGTAGGGCTTGGCGTCCTCGGTCACCCCGAACTGGGCGATCGCGTCCACCCCGAACTCCCGCTCCCGGGCGTCCTCGCTCACGCACAGCGCGGCCAGCGCCTCGTAGGTCTCGTCGTCGGCCCGCTTGCCCAGCGTGTCGGCCACGATCCACCACGTCTCGGCGTCCTCGTCGGTGTCGCGATGCGCCAGGGCCCGCGCGACCAGCCGTTCGACCGGCGGACGGGCGTCGGTGGCCTCCTCCAGGAGCGTCGCGACGGCGGCGTGGCCGCGCTGCGCCTGCACCTGCTCGGTCTCGGTGCCGTCGGGGGAGCGGCCCGCCACGGTGACCAGCTCGGTGCCGTCCTTGGCGAACTGGCGGCCCACGACGTACTCCCAGCCCTCCTGGCCGATCTGGTCGAGCAGAGCGCTCTCCAGGTGCACGCCCACCCAGTCGACGGCGATGTCGAGCGGGGTGTCGCCGTCGCCGTCGTACTTGGCCGCGTCCGCCCCGCTGTCCAGCAGGACCCGCACCACGCCCAGCGCGCCCCGCCGGGCCGCGAGCGTCAGCGGCGTGTCGCCGTCGTCGTTCGCGGCGTCCACCTCCGCCCCCGCCTCGACGAGCAACTCGGCGGCGTCGGCGTGGCCGTTGGCCGCCGCCCACAGCAGCGCCGTCCAGCCGCCGCTCTCACGGCCGTTCACCTCGGCGCCGGCGGCGAGCAGCGTCCGGATCACCTCCAGACGGTCCCACGCGGCCGCCGCGCACAGCGGCAGCCCCTCCTCCTCGCCCTCGGCGACCTGATTGGGGTCGGCGCCCCCGGCGAGCAACTCGCCGACCTCGTCCTGCTCGCCGTTCAACGCGGCCCGGTAGAGCTTGTCCTCATGCATGCATCGGACCCTAGCCGAGCCGTGCCCGTCCCACGGACTACGCCGCCGCCCGGGGAGGTTCCTCCTCCCGGAGGAGCCGGTTCGCCCCGAAACGCGATATGTTGCGTTCATGACTGACCCTGGTGGCGTTCGCGCGTCCGACGCCGAACGTGAGGCCGTCGTCGAGCGGCTCCGCGTCGCCTCCGTGGACGGCAGGCTCACCCTGGCCGAGCTGGCCGACCGCACCGAGGCCGCCTACACCGCGACCACGCGGGCCGAGCTGGCCGTGATCACCGAGGACCTGCCCGCCGCCGACGCCGCCCCCGGCGCTGTGACCGGTTCGGCGCCGGCCCGGCCGCGCGACGGGCGCAGGCGGCGGTGGTTCGTCGGCATCATGGGCGACACCAAGCGGCGCGGCACCTGGCGCGTCGACGAGGAGCTCGGCGCGGTGGCCGTGATGGGCGACGTCGTGCTCGACCTGCGCGAGGCCGAGGTGCGCACGAACCTGGTCGACATCACGGCCGTCTCGGTGATGGGCGATGTGAAGATCATCGTTCCGGACGGCGTCCACGTGGACCTCGACGGGATGGCCGTCATGGGGAGCAAGCGCGTGGACGTGCAGGAGGCCCCGGCCGGGCAGAACGTGCCGGTCGTGCGGGTGCACGCCTACGCGGTGATGGGCGACGTCAAGGTGCTCGGCGACTCCCGGGCCGAACCGCTGCGGCGCGGGCTGGCGGCCTGGCGCGAGCACTGGAACCGTCTGCACGGCATAGCCTCCCCGCCCCACCATCCGATGCCAGGCCCCGACGCCCTCCCCCGCCGCGACACCTGACCCCCTCACCCGCGCGCCCCGTCTCCGGCCTCACCCGTCTCCGGCCCCGTCACGCCCGCGGCCCATCCCCATCCCCAGCTCTGCCCGCCGGCCGGGCCGCGACGCCTGACCGCCCCGCCACCCGGTGGAGGCGGGAGTGCGGGCCCCCGGGCGGAGTCCGGCGTCAGGGGATGCTCGGGGAGGCAGCGGGGCGTGCCGCGGCTACGAGGCGGCGGCCCCGACGGGGGTGCGCAGGGCCGCCGTGTAGCGCTCCAGGAGGACCTGGGCCAGCTCGGGGGCCGGGCCCAGCACGTCGGCGACCACATCGGCGCCCGCCGCCAGGCTCGCGCGGCGGACCTTGTCGGAGAAGTGGCCGGGCGCCAGCAGGTAGGGCGCGACGGCGACGCGCGGCGCGCCCGCCGCGCGCAGCGCCGCGACCGCCTCCTCGGGCACCGGCCCCGCCGCCGACGCGTACGCCGCCGTCACGGCCCACCAGCCCGAACGGGCGGCCCACGCGCGGGCCAGGCCCGCCACGACCGCGTTGGCACGGGCGTCGCTCGAACCCGCCGACACCAGCACCACCGCCGTGTCCGGGTCTCCCGCCGCCACGCCGGCCTCGGTCAGCCGGCGTTCGAGCGCCGCCGGCATCAGCCGGTGCGGGCCGAGGGTGGACCCGTAGTGGACGCGCAGCCGCGGGTCGCGCGCCCGTGCCTCGTTGAGCGCCGCGGGCAGGTCCACCCGCGAGTGGTACGCCTCGGTGAGCAGCAGCGGCAGCACCACGGCCTCGCCCAGCCCGCGCAGGGCCAGGCCGAGGGACGGGGCGGCGTGGTCGAGGTAGGCGGTGCGCACCGGCAGGCCGGGCCGGGCCCGGCGCACCTCGTCCAGCAGCGCCTCCACGGTCGCGGCGGCACGCGGATCACGCGACCCGTGCGCCACGGCGACCAGCGGCACGTCACCGGCACGTCCGGCGCGGTCCGCTCCCACGGCGGAGCCCGCGGCCGGGCGGCCGGCCTCGCCTGCCGGCGCGGCCGGCCGGATGCCGGGGACTACAGGTGAATGCCGCATTCGACCTTCCCCAGCCCCGCCCAGCGGCCGCTGCGCGGGTCCTCGCCGGGCGCCACCTGGCGGGTGCAGGGGGCGCAGCCGATCGAGGGGTAGTTGTCGTAGTGCAACGGGTTGATCAGCACGCCGTTGTCGGCCATGTAGTTGTCGACGTCGTCCTGGGTCCAGCGGGCGATCGGGTTGACCTTGACCATCTGCCGCTTGGCGTCCCACTCGACGACCTTGGTGCCGGTCCGGGTGGGCGACTCGTCGCGGCGGATGCCGGAGATCCACGCCAGGTAGGGCTCCAGCGCCCGGTTGAGCGGCTCCACCTTGCGCAGGTAGCAGCACAGGTCGGGGTTGCGGCCGAACAGGCGCGGCCCCAGGTCGCGGTCCTGCTCGGCCACCGTCCGCGACGGCTCCACGTTGATCACGTTGACGTCATAGACCTGCTGGACCGCGTCACGGGTGCCGATCGTCTCGGCGAAGTGGTAGCCCGTGTCGATGAACAGCACGTCCACCCCGGGCTTGACCCGGCTCACCAGATCGATCAGCAGCGCGTCGCTCATGGAGGACGTCAGGCACAACCGGTCGCCGAACGTCGCCGCCGCCCAGCGGATGATCTCGCGGGCCGAGGCCTCCTCCAGGAACTCGGCGGCGGACGCCACGATGTCCTGCAGGTCGAGAGTGCCGCGCTGTTGTCCCAGACCGATCTCGATGTCGACCAGCGTCATATCTTCACTCCGATTCCGAGGAACTTCAGCTTGAAAGCGCGGGCACAGGAACGGCAGTACCAGCCGCCGTGCGCCGCGGGCCCGGCGGCGTCCGGCTCGCCCTCGTAGGGCTCCAGGTCCTCGTCGCCGCAGTAGGGGCAGTGGAACGGAACGGCCCGCGTGCTCATCGCAGGTCCGTGTCGTCGGCGCGCTGCACCCAGTCGGCGAAGGACTCGCCTTCCTTCTTCTGGGCGTCGTAGTGGGTGACGACCCGCTCCACGTAGTCGGGCAGCGCGGCGGCCGTCGTCTTCAGGCCGCGCACCTTGCGGCCGAAGCCCGCGTTGACGCCGAGCGAGCCGCCCAGGTGGATCTGGAAGCCCTCGACCTGCTCGCCGTTCTCGTCGACGACGAGCTGGCCCTTCAGGCCGATGTCGGCCACCTGGATGCGGGCGCAGGAGTTGGGGCAGCCGTTGACGTTGATCGTCAGCGGCTCCTTGAAGTCGGGCAGCCGCCGCTCCAGCTCGTCGATCAGGTCGGAGGCGGTGGCCTTGGTCTCGACGATGGCCAGCTTGCAGTATTCGATGCCGGTGCAGGCCATCGTCTGGCGGCGGAACGTGGACGGGTTGACCTGCAGGTCGTTGGCCTCCAGCTCGGCGACCAGCGAGTCGACCCGGTCGGGCGCCACGTCGAGGATGACCATCTTCTGCTCGACCGTCGTGCGGACCCGGTCGGAGCCGTGCCGCTCGGCGATGTCGGCGATCAGGTGCAGCCGGTCGCCGTCGAGGCGGCCCACCCTGGGCGCGAAGCCGACGTAGAAGTTGCCGTCACGCTGCGGGAAGACGCCCACGTGGTCACGGCGGGAGTTGCGCGGCTCGGCCGGGGCCGGGCCGTCGGGCAGCGCCTCCTTGAGGTATTCGGTCTCCAGCACCTCGCGGAACTTCTCCGGGCCCCAGTCGCTGACCAGGAACTTGAGCCGCGCCCGGTGCCGCAGCCGCCGGTAGCCGTAGTCGCGGAAGATGCCGATCACGCCGCCGAAGACGTCACCCACCTGGTCGGGCCGGACGAAGACGCCGAGCCGCTTGCCGAACATCGGGTTGGTCGACAGGCCGCCGCCGACCCACAGGTCGTAGCCCTTCTCGCCGGTCGGCAGCTCCACCCCGACGAACGCCACGTCGTTGATCTCGTGGACGGTGCAGTGGGCCGGGCAGCCGCTGACCGCCGCCTTGAACTTGCGCGGCAGGTTGGAGTAGGCGGGGTCGCCGATGAAGCGGTCGTGCACCTCGCGGATCTGCTCGGTGGCGTCGAGCACCTCCTCGGTGTCGATGCCGGCCAGCGGGCAGCCCAGGATCACGCGCGGGGTGTCGCCGCACGCCTCGGTGGTGGACAGGCCCACGGCCTCCAGCCGCTCCCAGATGTCGGGCACCGACTCGATGCCCACCCAGTGGAGCTGCACGTTCTGCCGGTCGGTCAGGTCGGCCGTGCCCCTGCCGTACTCGTTGGAGATGTCGGCGATCGTCCGCAGCTGGCGCAGGTCGAGCTGGCCGCCGTCGATCCTGACCCGCATCATGAAGTAGCGGTCGTCGAGCTCCTCGGGGTCGAGGATCGCCGTCTTGCCGCCGTCGATGCCGGGCTTGCGCTGGGTGTAGAGGCCGTACCAGCGCATGCGGCCGCGCAGGTCGGCGGGGTCGATCGAGTCGAAGCCGCCCTTGGCGTAGATGTCGATGATGCGCTGGCGGACGTTGAGGCCGTCGTCGTTCTTCTTGTTCTCTTCGTTCTTGTTGAGCGGCTCGCGGTAACCGAGAGCCCACTGACCCTCGCCGCGCGGGCGCTTGTGATGCCGGCTGGCAGGAGTGCTCATTGCGCGTCCTTCGGATCATGGGCGCGCGCAGGCTTCCTCCCGCCTCGACGTCGAGTGCGGGGGTGTCAGGAGAGATGCGACGCGCTCAGGGTGACAAACAGGGGTCGGTCAACGGGCGTCGCGACAGATGGCGCTGCGGACACGCTGGAGGTCGACGTGGCGTCGACCGACGAGCATGGGGTCCGCTGGCAACATGTATACGAAGATACGCGAGCCGCCCGGGATGTCCAACAAGGGGTCCAGAGTCTGGACGTGATCATCCCTGCCGCGGCCAGTCGAGCGGCGACTCCTTGGCCTCCGGCGCGCTCTGGTGCTGGCAGTCGCACCAGGAGCCGCCACGGCAGTCGTCGTGGCGCCGGTCCTTGCAGTCGTCGCAGATCACACCTGCATTATTCCCCGTAGAACGGGGTTCGGTTAGGGTGGCGGCGTGGTGGATCTCATGGCCGGGCTGCTCGACGACCTGCGCGCGGAGAGCGCGTCCCTGGAGCTCCTGCTGGAGCCGCTGCGGCCGGAGCAGTGGGAGCTGCCCACGCCCGCCGCGGGATGGGCGGTGCGCGACCAGGTGAGCCACCTGGCCTGGTTCGACGACGCGGCCCGCACGGCCGTGACCGACCCCGGGGCCTTCCGCGCCTCGCTGGCCGCGCTCACCTCCGTGGACGACCTGGCGCTCCAGGCGCGCGGCCTGGCCGCCGGCGAGCTGCTGGCCTGGTTCCGCACGGCCCGCGCCGCGAGCCTGGAGGCGTTCGCCCGGCTCGGGGCGCGCGACCGGGTGCCGTGGTACGGGCCGGACATGTCGGCCGCCTCGTTCGTCACCGCCCGCCTGATGGAGACGTGGGCGCACGGCCAGGACGTGGCCGACGCCCTCGGCGTCGTCCGCGAGCCCACGGCCAGGCTGCGCCACGTGGCCACCATCGGCCACCGGGCGCTGCCGTACAGCTTCGCCGTGCGCGGGCTGCCCGTGCCCGCCGAGCCGGTGCGGGTGGAGCTGACGGCGCCCGGCGGCGAGCCGTGGACGGCCGGGCCCGCCGGCGCCGCCGACGTGGTGCGCGGCCCGATGCTCGACTTCTGCCTGCTCGTCACGCAGCGCGTCCACCTGGCCGACACCGCGCTCCGGATCACCGGCCCGACGGCCCGCGCCTGGATGGCGATCGCCCAGGCGTTCGCCGGCCCACCCGGGAAGGGGCGCGCCCCGAAGTCGGGGAACTCTCAGGGGGATGCCCGATGATCCGCTCGCGCGACCGGTGACATGCTGAGGTCATGCGGACGCTTCTGAACGTCATCTGGCTGCTCTTCGCGGGAATCTGGCTCGCCCTCGGCTACGCGGTGGCCGGGGTGATCTGCTGCATCCTGATCATCACGATCCCGTTCGGCATCGCCTCGTTCCGGATCGCCGCGTACGCGCTGTGGCCCTTCGGCAGGACCGTCGTCCGTGACCCCGACGCCGGCGCGTTCTCCCTGCTCGGCAACATCATCTGGTGCCTCGTCGCCGGCATCTGGCTGGCCGTCGGGCACGTGCTGACCTCGATCCCGCTGTTCATCTCGGTCATCGGGATCCCGCTCGGCGTCGCCAACATCAAGATGGTGCCCGTCTCGCTGCTGCCGCTGGGCGCCCGCATCGAGGACATCTGAGAGGACCTCTGAGAGGACCTCTCAGCCGTCCCGGGCCCCGGAGCGTTCCGGGGCCCGGGGGGCGGTCAGGGCTGGAAGTACTTCTTGGAACCGTCGTGCAGGGGGACCGGGTCGGTCTTCGGCGCCTCCTCGCGGCTGATGTTCTTCGCCTCCGGGTGGACCTTCGCCAGCTCCGCCTGCTTGTCGAAGAGGATCTTGGTGAGGTTCCCGGCGAGGTCGGCCGGCATCTTGTCCGACACGATCAGCAGGTTGGGCACGGCGATGGTCGGCACGTCGGCCGCCGTGGCGTACACGTCCTTCTTCAGCGTGCTGGCCTGGTAGACCGGCCCGTACTCGGCGACGAGCTTGGGCAGCAGGTCGTCGATCGGCACGAACACGACGTCGTCCTTCAGGCTCGTCGTCAGGTCCGTGACGCCGCCCGTCGGCAGGCCGCCCGACCAGAACAGCGCGTCCAGGGTGCCGTCCTTGACGCCCTGCACCGTCTCGGGCAGCGACAGCGCCTGCTTCTTGATGTCGGAATCGGGGTTGAGCCCGGCGGCCTTGAGCAGGCGCAGGGCGATGTTCTCGGTGCCCGAGTTCGGGGAGCCGGTGGAGACGCGCTTGCCCTTCATGTCGGCGACGGTGCGGATGCCGGCGTCGGCGCGCGCGATCACATGGGTGTAGTTCGTGTAGATCCTCGCCAGCGCCCTGATCGGCTGCGGGCTGTCGAAGGCGCCCTTGCCGGTCGCGGCGTCGCTCGCCGCGTCGGCCAGGGTGAAGGCGATGTCGGAGTCGCCGCGGACCACCCGCTGGATGTTCTCCACCGAGGCGCCGGTGGCCTCCGCCGTGACCTGGTAACCCTGCAGGTTCTTGGTGACCAGGTCGGCGTAGCCGCCGCCGAGCTGGTAGTAGACGCCGGTGGTGTTGCCGGTGGCGATGGACAGCCGCCCGCTGTTGTAGAGGGCGCCATCGCCCGCGGCGGTCTGGCGCTCGCCGCCGCACGCCGTGAGGCCGGCCACGAGGGCCAGCGCGGCGGCGCCGAGACGGATGACGGATCGCATCAGGTTCCTTTCTGCGTACCTTGTACGGGAACGGGGCGGCGCAGCGCCAGGTGGACGAGCAGCGCCACGGCGAGCAGGGCCAGTCCGGCCACGACGCTCACCGGTTCGAGGAAGAGCAGGGCGACGGCCGCGCCCGCCGCCAGGACACGCTCGGGCCAGCCGGCCCGCCGTACCATCCAGCCGCCGGTGGCGGCGGCCAGCGCGGCCACGGCGACCGCCGAGACCGCGAGAGCCAGGAGCACCTCCGGCAGCGGGGCCTGCAGCAGCAGGGCCCGCCCGGCCGGCGCCAGCACGAAGGCGAACGGCACCAGGAACGCCGGCAGGGTGTACTTCCAGGTCATCATCATGGTCCGGAAGGCGTTGCCGCCCGTGATGGCCGCCGCGGCGACCGCCGCGAGCGCGGTCGGCGGCGTCACCTCCGACAGGACCGCGTAGTAGAAGATGAACATGTACGCCGCGTCCGGCGGCACCCCCAGCGTCTGCAGGGCCGGGCCGATGATGACGGCCGCGATGATGAACGACGCGGTCACCGGCACGGCCAGACCCAGCAGCAGCACCGCCAGCGCCGCCACCAGGGCGGTCAGCGCGAGGTGGCCGCCGGCCAGGTCCACGATGATCCGCGACGCCTTCAGTCCGAGCCCGGTGAGCGTCACCATCGCCACGATCACCCCGGCCGCCGCGGTGGTGGCCGCCACGGGCAGCACGCCGAGCGTCCCGGCCGACAGCGCCTGCGCCGCCCGCCGCGGCCCGAGACGGTGCTCGCGGTCGAGGAACGACAGCAGGAAGGCCAGCACGGTGGCGTAGACGACCGCGCGGAACGGCGACACCCCGAAGGCCATCAGCACCACGATCGCGACCAGCGAGGAGAAGTGGTAGCCGAACCGGCCGAGCAGCCGCCAGGCCGAGCCGGTCTCCATCTCGACGCCGTGGGTGCCGAACCGGCGGGCGTCGATCTCGACCGCCAGGATGATCCCGAGGTAGTACAGGACCGTCGGCACGGTCGCGTACAGCAGCACCGTCAGGTAGGACACCTTGAGGTACTCGGCGATGATGAACGCCGCCGCCCCCAGCGTCGGCGGCGACAGGATCGCGCCGATCCCCGCCGCGGCGAGGATGCCGCCGCCGTGCTCGCGCGGATAGCCGGCCCGCCGCAGGATCGGCCAGGCCACGCTGCCCAGCGACACCGCCGTGGCCGTGCCCGACCCCGACACCGTGCCGAGCAGGAACCCCGCCAGCGTCACCGTACGGCCCGGCGCGGCGGCCGAGCGGCGGAACGCCGCGAACGAGATGTTGACGAAGAACGCGCCCGCCCCCGAGTACTCCAGCACCGCCCCGTAGATCGTGAACAGCACGATGTACGTCGCCGCCACGTCCAGGGGCACCCCGAACAGGCCCTCGGTGCCCATGTAGAGCTGCACCACGATCCGCTCGATGCCGTAGCCGCGGTGCCCGAGGACGGAGTCCACCGGCAGGTAGCCGCCGTAGTAGGCGTAGGCCAGGAACGCCACGCAGATCCCCGGCAGGATCGGCCCCACGGTGCGGCGCGTGGCCTCCAGCACCAGCAGCAGACAGCCGGCCCCCATGACGAGGTCCAGCGTCGAGGGCTCGAAGGTGCGCCGGATGAAGTCGTCGAACCCGAACAGCGGGTACGCGCACACCGCGAGGGACAGCGCCGCCAGCACCCAGTCGGAGACACCGGGCACGTCGCGCCTGGTGACGGGAGGCGCCCCGTCCGGCTGCGCTGCCGCCGCCTCGGCCCGCCGGCGGGTGAGCCACCGAGGCAGGCCCGGCCGGTAGGCCAGGAACGTCAGGGGCAGCACCGCCGCCAGGAAGCTCATCCGGTACGGCAGCACGGACATCGGGTTGAACACCACGTAGAGCGCGTAGAGCGAGACGCCGAGCGCGATCGCCCCGACGACGATCGCCAGCCGGCCCGTCAGGTGCCGCGCCGGCCGCTCGGCGTCGTACTCGGCGATGAGCTCTTCGGCACTGCGTGCCGGGGCGGCGCCCTGGTCGGCGGATGTCACCTCTAACCTCCTCACGTCCGCGGCACACCGGCCGCCGGTTGCGTGAAACGTAGATGTGACCTGGCCCACCCATGAAGGTCCGGACGCCTCTATTTGATGAACTCTTAGGAAAGCCGCGCGGTTGTGTTAAGGGCAGATCAAATCCTGATGTCCGTCCATGTTCGTGATGTGACCCATGCCACTAAGGTGCGCGCAAGCCACTCGTCCGCGCACGCGGTCCGGGCGGCGCTGCACTCCCCGAACCGAGGTACGTCAGCATGGCGCTCAAAGTCCCGATCTCCCCGCGTCCCTGGAGGTGGTGGACGGTACGAGCGCGGCTCGGACTCCTCGTCGCGCTGCCCGTCCTGGGGCTGCTCGCCTTCGCCGTGACGCAGGCCGGCACCGTCATGGGGGTGGCCGACGGCGGCCAGCGCACCCGCGACCTGGCCTCCCTGTCCACCGCCACCTCCGGCCTGGTGCACCAGCTCGAACGGGAGAAGGCGGAGGCGCAGGCGCTGACGGCGCGCGGTGGCACCAGCGGCCGGGTGCTGGTGACGGCCGCCCGGCAGCGCACCGACGCCGCGCGGCGGGCCTTCACCGAGGCCGGCCGCACCGCCCAGGAGGCCGCGCCCGGCCTCGCCGCCGCCCTGCGCGGCGCCGAGCAGGCGCTCGCCAAAACCCGCGACGGCGCCGCGCAGGACGCCGCGGGCGAGGACCGCTACGGCGCCGCGGTGACCGCCCTGCTCACCGTCGCCACCGCGCTGCCCCGCCAGATCGACGACCAGCGGCTGGCCAACCAGGCCCACGCCGTCGCGGAGCTGGCCGGAGCCAAGCACGCGCTCGCCGAGCAGCGCGAGCTGCTGCGCGGCGCGCTCACGCGTGGGCGGCTCCGGCCGGCCGAGGCCCGCGAGCTGGTACGGCTGGCGGCGACCGAGGCGGCGCACCTGCGGGGGTTCGAGGCCGCGGCCGACCCCTGGGCGCGCGGCCGGCTCGCCTCCCGGTTCGCCGGGCCCGACGTCGAGGCCACCCGCGCCACCCGCGCCGCCATGGAGCGCACCCTGGGCCGGACCGGCGCCGCCACGGGCGGGCAGGACCCCGCGACGGGCCGGACGGACCCCGCGAGCGGCCGGGTGCTGATCGCCGACGCCGACGCCTGGTACGTGGCCGCCTCGCACACGATCAAGCGGTTGCACGACGTCGAGCTCGACCTCACCGAACGGCTCGACGCGACCGCCGCCGAGGTGCTGGGCGACGCCCGCCGCGGCCTCGTGGTCACCATCGGGCTGACGGCGGGCGCGCTCGCCCTCACCCTCGGCGTGACGGCCCTGGTCGCCGCGGATCTCGCCCGCCGGCTGAGGCGGCTGCGCGCCTCGGCGCTGGCCCTGGCCGACGTCCGGCTGCCCGAGGCCATCAAGGCCATCGGGGCCGCCCCCGACCCCGTCGCGGCCCGTACCGACCAGCTCGCCCGGCACGCCCTCGGCGAGCAGCACGGCCCCGACGAGATCGGCGACGTGGGCAGCGCGCTGACCGTCGTGCACGCCCGCGCGCTCGACCTGGCCACCGGGCAGGCGCTGCTGCGCCGGGACTCGGCGGCCGTGTTCGAGGCGATGGCCCGGCGCGGCCAGACGCTGGTCGCCCGTCAGCTCGACCTCATCGACCGGCTGGAGGCCGGCGAGACCGATCCCGACACGCTCGGCTGGCTCTACCAGCTCGACCACCTGGCGGCGCGGATGCGCCGCAACGACGAGAGCCTGCTCGTGCTGGCGGGCGGCGAGCCGGTCCGCAGGTTCGGGTCGGCCGTGCCGCTGTACGACGTCGTCCGCGGCGCCCTGGCCGAGATCGAGGAGTACCGGCGGATCCAGCCCATCGCCCTGGCCGGGACGCCGGTCGCCGCGGAGGCCGTCGGCGACCTGGTGCACCTGATCGCCGAGCTGCTGGAGAACGCCACGCACCACTCGCCGCCCGACACCCCGGTCGTGGTCCGCGCCTACACCTCCGGTGACGGGTGCACCGTGACCATCCAGGACCAGGGCACCGGCATGGACCCCGTGGCGCTCGACCAGGCCAACACCCGCCTCGCGCGGCCCGACGCCCCGGTGGCCGGGCTGGGCGGCACCATGGGGCTGCTCGTGGTCGCCCGGCTGGCGGACCGTCACGGGGTCACGGTCCGGCTGTCCAGCCGGGGCCGGGGCGTCATCGCCACCGTCCTGATCCCGCCCCCGCTCCTCGCGGCCACGTCCCGCCGGGCCGGGACGGGGACCGCGGGCGGCCCGGGCGCGGTCGGGACGCCCGGCGGCCACGGGACCGGGACGTTCGGGAGCCTCGGGGCCGGGGCGCCCGGGGGTCTTCCCGCCGCGATGCCGGCGGAACCCGAGGCGCCCGGCGGTCACGAGGTGGCGGGGGTGCTCAGGGGGCGCTCGGCGGCGACCGCCGGCGGCCACGAGGCCGGGATGCTGGCCGACCGGCTCGGCTGGCTGCTGACCCGGTTCACCAACCAGGTGCCCGGCGTGGCCCACGCCGTCGCCGTCTCCGCCGACGGGGTCGCCCTCGCCTCCTCCGGCGCGCTGTCCCGGGAGCGCTCCGTCCACCTGGCCGCGGCCGTGGCGGGCATCGCCGGGCTGAGCGCCGGCACCGCCCGCTCGCTGGCGACCGGTCACGTCCGCCAGACCGCGGTGGACATGGACGAGGGCGCCCTCCTGGCCTTCGCCGCCGGTCCCGTCCTGCTGGGCGTCCTGACCCGCGGCGACACCGACTACGGGGACGTCGCCTACGAGGCCGGCCGGCTCGGCCTCCAGGTCGCCGACCTCCTGGGCACGACGGACCCCGCGACCGGCCCCGCGACCGGCCCCACGACCGGCCCCACGACCGGCCCCACGACGGACCCCGGGGGACCCGTACGGGACATCGGCGGGTACGGGACCGAAGACGGCGACGGCGGTCCATGGCACGATGGGATGCGCCCCAGCAGCCGAACCCAGGCGTGAGATCATGCGCGTGCTTGTCGTGGAAGACGACTCCCGAGTCGCCGCCGCCCTTGACGCGGCGCTGTGCCGCCACGGGTTCGAGGTGCACCGCGCCGCAGGCGCGGCCGAGGCGCTGGCCGCGCCCCCCGTCGACATGATCCTGCTCGACCTCAACCTGCCCGACGGCGACGGGCTCGACCTGTGCAGGAGGCTGCGCCGCGACGGCGCCGAGGTCGCCATCATCGCCGTCACCGCCCGGGGCGAGGAACGCGACCGCGTCGCCGGGCTGCGCTCCGGAGCCGACGACTACCTGGTCAAGCCGTTCTCGATGGCCGAGCTGGTGGCCCGCATGGAGGCCGTGATGCGCCGGGTGCGGCCCGCCCCGCGCCCCGCCGCGCAGATCGGCGACCTGCGCGTCGACCTGGCCGCCCACACCGTCAGCCGCAAGGAGGAGGCGGTGGTGCTGACCCGCAAGGAGTTCGACCTGCTCGCCTGCCTGGCCCGCGACCCGGGCGTCGTCGTGCCACGCGAACGCCTGCTCATCGAGGTCTGGGGCACGGCCTGGCCGGGCGCGGGCCGCACCCTCGACGTGCACATGGCGACCCTGCGCGCCAAGCTCGGCGAGCCCGTCGTGATCGAGACCGTCCGCGGCGTCGGCTACCGGCTGGCCACGGCCGCCTGACATGACGCGACTGCGGCCGCTCCGGCTCCTCCTCATGGCCGTGCTCGTGACCGTGCTGCCGGCGAGCGGGTGCGCCGCCGCCGACGTGCCGGCCGTCCCGGAGGGCCCCGTCAGGATCGCCACGGGCGCCGAGGGCGGCGTCTACGAGGTGTACGGCTCGGCGTACGCCCGGGTGCTCGGCGAGCGGTTCCCCGCTGACGCCGAGGTCCTGCCCTCGGGCGGCAGCGTGGACAACATCGAGAGGGTCGTGTCCGGCCGCGCGGAGACGGGGTTCACGCTCGCCGACGTGGCGGCCGACGCCCTCGCCGGCCGGGAGGAGTTCGGCACGCCGCGCCCCGTCGTCGCCCTGGCCCGGCTGTACGACAACTACGTCCAGCTCGTCGTGCGCGACGACGGGCCCATCCGCAAGGTCAAGGACCTCAGGGGGCGGCGCGTCTCGGTCGGCGGCGAAGGGTCGGGCACGGCGGTCGCCGGCGAGCGCATCCTGCGCGTCGCCGGGCTCACCGACGACGTCGAGCTGCGCCGTCTCGACGTCGTCGCCTCGGCCCGGGCGCTCGCGGCCCGGGAGATCGACGCGTTCTTCTGGAGCGGGGGGCTGCCCAGCGCCGCCATCACCGACCTGCGCCGCGGAACGGACATGCGGCTGATCGACCTCGGCTCCACGATCGAGCCGCTGGTCCGCGAGTACGGCGACCTCTACACCAGGACCACCGTGCCCGCCTCCGTCTACGGGCTGTCCAACGCGGTGACGACCGTGAGCGTGCCCACCTACCTCGTCGCCCGGCGCGACCTGCCGCCGGCCACGGCCTACTGGCTCACCCGGCTGCTCTTCGAGGGCCAGCCCCGGCTCGCCGAGGTCCATCCCGAGGCCCGCCGCCTCGACCCCGGCTCGGCGATCATGACGTTCCCGCTGGAGCTGCACCAGGGCGCGGCGCGCTGGTACCGCTCGGCGCACCGCTGACGGGCAGCGTGAGGAGCACCTCCAGCCCGTGGGGCCGGGCCGTCGCCAGCGTCATCGACCCGCCGCTCCGCTCGGCCAGGGTCCGGGTGATCGCCAGGCCGAGGCCCGTGCCGGGCACGTTCTGATGCCGCGGGCTGCGCCAGAACCTGTCGCCCGCGCGGGCCAGCTCGCCGGCGGGCAGCCCCGGCCCGCCGTCCCGGACCCGGATCTCCACCGCCTCGCCCCGAAGGCGGGCCGTCACCTCCACCGGGCTGCCCTGCCCGAACTTCAGCGCGTTGTCGAGCAGCGCGTCCAGGGCGTGGTCGAGCAGGTCGGGCACACCGGTGACGGTCAGCCCCTCCGGCACGTCCACCGCCAGCGGCGTCGCCGAGCTGTCGTAGGCGGCCCGCCACGCCACCGCGCGCCGGTGCACGGCGGCCGACACGTCGAGCGGGCCGGGCTCCTCGTGCGTGGACTCGGCCCGGGCGAGCTGCAGCAACGCGTCCACGCTCTCGCCGAGCCGGTCGGCCTCCTCCAGGGCGAGCCGCAGCTCCTCCCGCCCGTGCGGGTCGGAGATGGTGGACTCGGCGTTCTCCACGCGCAGCCGCAGCGCCGTGAGCGGGTTGCGGAGCTGGTGCGAGGCCTGGGCGACGAACGCCTGCTGCTTGAGCACGGCGGCGGCGACGCCGTCGGCCATCACGTTGAAGCTCGCGGCCAGCCGCCGCAGCTCGGGCGGCCCGGTCCGGTCGGACACGTGGGCGGTGTGCCGGCCGGACCCCACGGCGTGCGCGGCCTCGTCCAGCTCGTGCACCGGGCGCAGCACCCACCGCACCACCGGAACCGCCACCGCCAGCGCCACCACGAGCAGCGCCACCACACCGCCGAGGGCGAGGTAGGCGAGCCTCCCGGCGACCTCGTCGCGCGCCCGGTCCGTCGGCGAGATCGTCACGGCCGCGCCGAGCACCCGGCCGTCGCGCACCACCGGCTCGACCACCACATACGGCCGGTCGTCCCACGGCCACAGCACGTGCGGCCGCTGCGGCGGCCGCCCGGCGAGCCCCCGCAGCAGCGGGAGGCGCACCTCGTCCTGCTCCGGGGACATCCCCTCGCGGGAGGAGGCCACCACCTGACCGTCGGAGTTCACCACCATCACCGGGGTGTCGTACAGCGCGTCGTAGCGCAGCAGGTCGGCCGTCAGGCGCCGGGTCCGGCCGGTGGACAGCGCCGCCTCGGCCACGTCCGCGAACCGCGCCGTGTCGTCGGCCCGGCTGATGAACAGCTCCTGCGACGCCTGGTCGGCGCCCGCCACGGCCAGTGGCAGCCCGAGCGCCGCCACCAGCCCGGCGACCAGGCCGATCACGATCACGAGCAGACGTCTGCGCACCGGACCTCCCTTTCCGCTGAGGAGATTGTCACGGCGCGGCGGGCCGAGGGGAAGCGGCAGCGGTCCCGCATGGCGGAGACGGGGCAGGGTAGTGCACTGCGGACGTAAGCTGTGCTGAACGTTTCTGCGAGAACACCTGGATGCCATGACGTCCACCGACGCTCCCGTGCGGCCGAAGAGGCGGCTCGCCGCCAATGTGCGGGCCGGCCTCAACTGGGTGTGCGACACCAAGCACTTCGCGATCCTGCGCGCGGCCACCAACGCCGGCGTCACCTACCGGGTGACGGGCCTGGCGGGCGAGGCGGCGTTCTTCGCCCTGCTGTCGCTGCCGCCCTTCGTGCTGGGCCTCATCGGCGTGCTGGCCAAGCTGGGCACCTGGCTCGGCAAGGACCGCGTCGAAGAGGTCCACCGGTGGGTGATCGACCAGGCGGGCGTGCTGTTCACGCAGGACACGATCATCACCGTGGTCGACCCGCTCATCAACGACGTGCTGAGAGACGACGCCAGCAAGGTGTCGATCATCTCGCTGGGCTTCCTGCTGTCGCTGTGGTCGGGTTCGCGGGCCCTCTACGTGTACGTCGACCTCATCTCCGTCGCCTACGGGCTGGGCGAGGAGCGTGGCATCGTCCGCACCCGGCTGATGTCGTTCGGCCTGTACGTGGTGGGGCTCGTCGTCGGCATCATCGTCATGCCGATCCTCGTCATCGGGCCCACGCTGCTCAAGGACGCCCTGCCCGGCGAGTACGGCGTCATGATCGACCTGCTCTACTGGCCGGTCGTGATCATCGGGTCGGTGCTGTTCCTCACCGTGCTCTACCACGTGAGCGTGCCGCTGCGCACCAGGTGGTTCCGGGAGCTGCCCGGGGCGATCCTGGCGCTGATGCTGTGGATCGCCTGCGCCGCCGTGCTGCGCGCCGTCCTCGCCGCGTGGTTCTCGCCCGTGTCGGTGTACGGCTCGCTGGCCGCGCCGATCGCCCTGCTGCTGTGGCTGTACATCACCGCCCTGGCCGTGCTCATCGGGGCCATCCTGAACGCCGAGGTGGACCGGCTGTGGCCGGGGGTCGGCCGGCTGCCGGTCGTGATGCCGAAGTGAGCCGGCCCACCACTTCCGATAGGGTCGGAAGCGACGCGACTGGCGCATGAAGGTGGACCACCACCAGGGAGCGAAAGGAGCGGAGGCCGTGCGCCTGGGTCTTCGCCATGTCAATGATGACAGGAGAGTCATGAGTTCTCTCGCTAGCGTCGACCCGCAGATCGCCGAGCTCATCCAGGCCGAAGAGCGTCGCCAGGCCGACACCGTCAAGCTGATCGCTTCGGAGAACTACGTCTCCAAGGCGGTCCTCGAGGCCACCGGCACGGTCCTGACGAACAAGTACTCCGAGGGCTACGCGGGCAAGCGCTACTACGAGGGCCAGCAGGTCATCGACCAGATCGAGACCCTCGCGATCGAGCGGGCCAAGGCGCTGTTCGGCGTCAACCACGCCAACGTCCAACCCTACTCCGGCTCGCCGGCCAACCTCGCCATCTACCTGGCGTTCATGCAGCCCGGCGACACCGTGATGGGCATGGGCCTGCCGTTCGGCGGTCACCTCACCCACGGCTGGTCCGTCTCGGCCACCGGCAAGTGGTTCAACCCGGTCCGCTACGGCGTGCGCAAGGACACCGGCCGCGTCGACCTCGACGAGGTGCGCGAGCTGGCTCTGGAGCACCGGCCCAAGGTGATCTTCTGCGGTGGCACGGCGATCCCGCGCACGATCGACTTCGAGGGCTTCGCCTCGATCGCCCGCGAGGTGGACGCCGTGCTCGCGGCCGACATCGCGCACATCGCGGGCCTGGTCGCGGGCGGTGCGCACCCGTCGCCGGTGGGCCACGCCGACGTCATCTCCACCACCACCCACAAGACGCTGCGCGGCCCGCGCGGCGCCATGCTGATGGCGACGACCGACGAGCACGCCACCGCGCTCAACAAGGCCGTCTTCCCCGGCCTGCAGGGCGGCCCGCACAACCACACCACCGCCGCCATCGCCGTGGCCCTGCACGAGGCCTCGACGGACGACTTCAAGGCCTACGCCCACCAGGTGGTGGCCAACGCCAAGGCGCTGGCCGAGGAGCTCGCGAGCCGCGGCTTCGACCTGGTGTCCGGCGGCACCGACAACCACCTGATCCTCGTCGACCTCACGCCCAAGGGCATCGGCGGCAAGCCCGCCGCCCAGGCGCTCGACCGGGCCGGCCTGGAGACCAACTACAACGCGGTGCCGTTCGACACCCGCAAGCCGTTCGACCCGTCCGGCATCCGCATCGGCACGCCGTCGGTCACCTCGCGCGGCATGCGCGAGCCGGAGATGCGGCAGATCGGCGCCTGGATGGACGAGGTCGTCACCGCCCTGGCCAAGGGCGACGCCGAGGACGTCATCGCCCGGGTGCACGGCGAGGTCAGCGAGCTGACCGCCAGGTTCCCGGCGCCCGGCCTGTCCTAGACACCGAAGCGACCGGAAACCGGAACGACCGGACACCCGAGCACTCGGACACCGGGACGACCGGACACCCGAGCACTCGGACACCGGGACGACCGGACACCGGAGCACTCGGACACCCGAGCACTCGGACACCGGAGTGAGAGGACGCCCCGCCGCACAGGCTGCGAGATGTGCGGCGGGGCGTCGCCGCTCCCGGGGGTGGGCCGGTGGCCGGGAGCGGGCGGGGGGAGTGGCCGAGGGGCCGGACCCCGGCGGGGGACGCTCGTCCCCGTCAGCCGAGGAAGAGGTAGTCGGCGCCGAACGGCACCAGCGCCTTCGTGCCCGGCCTGCAGGAGCCGGCGGGCGGCAGGCCGCCCTCGGCGTTGACCCGCAGGATCTGCGTGGTGTGCGACAGCAGGCCGCCTCGCCCCGACGGGGCCGCGGCCAGCAGCAGCACCGGGAGCCTGCCCCGGCCGTCCGCGGTCCGGGCGACGGGCCGGCCGCGCACCGCGCTGCCGTCGGAGGCGGCCCATCTCGGCGAGCCGCCGGGGGCCAGCGTCAGGGAGATACCGCGCCGCAGCTCGGCGGCCGCCCCGTGCGGGCGGGTGAAGGCGTGGCCGCCGCCCCGCTGCCTGGCGCAGGCGTACACCTGCCTGCCGCGCAGCACGTCGGCCGTGAGCGCCCGCGGGTGGTCGAGCCGGCCGCCGGCGAGCCTGCTGCGGACCGCGCCGCCGCCGAACTCGGTGGTGTGCAGGTTGGTGTAGTACCCGCCGGGGTTGGCGGCGATCCGCCTGACCACGGCGGCGGGCACCCGGGCCTCGCCGGCCAGGCCGATCAGGTTGGCCGGCAGCCCCTTGGCGGGCGCGCCGAGCAGGTCGGCCACCACCGGGCCGTTCCGGCCGGGGCCGCCCTTGTGGATGTGGCCGCCGGTCACCGGGGCGAGCCCCTCCCACAGGGCCGTGTACCCGATGGCCGACCCGTGCGGGCGCAGCCACCAGGCGCCACCTCCGTCGGGGTCGCCGCGCTTCATGCCGTCGTCCCCGCGTACCTCCTGCGCCCCGTCGGCGTGCGCGCCGAGCGTCGCCTGGTTGCTGCCGTGCAGCACGCCGCGCAGGTCCACCGGCCGGGCCAGCCGGTGGAACTGGCCGCGTACGGCGCCCTGCGGGTGCTTGGCGTTGTGCAGGTTGGCGTAGAACCCGCTCGGGTCGCGCACCAGCGAGCCGAGGAGCGCGGCGTCGGCCTCGACCGTGCCCAGCACGCCCAGCGTCGTCCTCGGCGGCGCCGCCGTGAAGAACGGGATCTTCACGGCGCCGTTCGTGCCCCGGGCGCCCAGGTGGACGTGTCCCGCCGAGGGCAGGTCGATCCTGTTCCACCGGATCGCGAACGTCACCCGGTTCCCGCTGATCTTCAGCACGACCGTCGAGCGGCCGTCGGCGTCCCCCTTGGCACCCACCTCGTTGGCGCCGCGCAGCCCCGCGGCGAGGTAGACGGCCCGGGGCGTCTCCCGCGTCCCGGCGGCCGTCGTGCCGGTGGGGGAGGCGGTGACGGCCGCCGGAGCCAGGGCGCAGGCCAGCAGTCCGGTGGCGAGCGCGGCACCGGTGAGTGCGGGTCGGGAAAGCGGCATCGGGAACCTCTCGGGGGCTGGGGTGTTCCGGCTCGTATGGCAGGCAGTACGGGGCCCGCCCCCCGCCGGGTTCAACGCCGGGCCCCGGAACCGCAAAATGCCCCCTCACCTCAGGTGAGAGGGCATCTCCGAGAGCTCAGACCTCCACGGTCAGCAGCTTCTTCCCCGTCGTCGTCACCACCTCGAACCGGTCGATCTCGGCCAGCGGCGACGGGCTGCCCCCGTGCATGTACAGGGGCTGCGGCTGCCCCGGGACCCCGTAACCGGCGGGCGGCACCGACCACCCCGTCATGACCCGCCGCACCCCCGCCTTCGACACCGACACCAGCTCACACTCCAGCGGCCCCTTCACCCCGGCCAGCCGGAGCGCGGCATGGGTGCCCCACGCCTTCGACTCCACGACGAGTCCCCCGTTCACCCCGCCGACGCCGACGCCGGCCACGGGGCTGCCGTCGGCGTAGAACTGCTCGGCGGGCCCCATGTGCGGGTCCTGCCCTGTCGCGACCTGCGTCGCGGACATGCCGCCGCTCAGCTGCATGCCGACCGTCAGCCCCCCGGCCACCAGCGTCACCGCTGCGGCCAGGCCGATCACGACCGTGCCCCGGCGGGTGCGCCGGTCGGCCGCCCGCCTGCGCCGCATGAGGTCGACCACCTCAGCCTCACCGCGCGTGTCACCGCGTGCGTCACCGTGCGGCTCGCTCCGCGTCCCCGCGCGGCGGACCGGCGGCTCGTCCTCCAGCGGGCCGAGCCCGTCGAGCGCCATGGCCACCCCGGCCAGGTCCTGCAGCTCCGCCCGGCACGCCGGGCACACGTACAGGTGCGCCTCGAAGGCCCGCTTGTCGTCCTCCTCCAGGAGCCCGAGGGCGTAGGCGCCCACATCGGTGTGCTCCACGCGCGACGTCACGCCGTCACCCCTCTCTCCTCCAGTGCGATGCGCAGGGCGCGCACCGCGTAGTAGACACGCGACTTGACCGTGCCGACCGGGATCCCGAGGGCCCGCGCGGCGTCGTTGACCGACCGGTCGCGCAGGATGGTCTCGTTGAGGATCTCGCGGTGCGCCGGCGACAGCGCCCTCAGCGCATCGGTCACGACCACCTGGTGCAGCATTCCGTCCACCTCGTCGGGCATGGGCACGCTCTCCAGCGGCCCGTCACTCGACTCCCGGGGGCGGGCGTTCCTGCGCCGCCGGTCATCGATCACGATACGTCTGGCCACGGTGGCGAGCCAGGGCATCAGGGAGACCGAGGCGGGGTCCAGCCGCTCCGCGCTGCGCCAGGCGCGGATCATGGTCTCCTGGACGACGTCCTCCGCCCACTGCCGGTCGCCGCCGGTCAGCCGGGCGACGAAGGCCAGCAGCGGCCGGTGGTACTCCCGGTAGAGCGCCGAGACGACGAGGTCGTCATCCGGTCGTACGCGCCTGATCCAATGGCTCAGTCGTGGCTTTCCCATCGGAGCGGCTCCCTCGGGCGAGGGCGGGGGATACGTGCTGGTGCGCATCATTCCCCTTTCTCGAGTGCGTCGGCAGGGGGTACGGCCGGGGCCTCGGGCGGGGTTCAACCAGGCGCGCAGAAAAATGGGATTGCGGCCGGGAGGCAAGTGTGCGTAGAGTCTCCGCGACGAGCCGAAGAGCGCGTCCGTCGAGAAGCGGGGAGGTGGGGACTATGCGGGTCTGCTTCAGCATGCCGTCCGTCCACCTCCGGGTGCCTGCCTGAGCCACCCGGTCTTCCTTCTCGACCAGAGGACTCACCGCGTTGTCTTCCGACCTTTCGTCTTCCGATCTTTCGTCCTTCGATCTCTCCCTGCTCGGCTGGACCGGCGCCCGCGCCGCCGAGCTGCCGTCCGGCACCGTTCCCGCCCGGGTCGCCCGCGTCGACCGCGGCTCCGCCGAGGTGATCGCGGCCGACGGCCAGCACCACGCCCGCTACGCCGCCCACATCCGCCGGTCGGCCGCCGCCGACCCGGTGGCGTTGCCGTGCGTCGGCGACTGGGTCGCGCTGGCCGCGCTGCCCGAGGGCCGCTACGAGCTCGACGCCGTGCTGTCGCGGACCACCGCGTTCGTCCGGGGCGGCGTCAGCCGCGACTCGCGCGGCGGCCTGTCGGGCGACGGCCAGGGCCAGGTGCTCGCGGCCAACGTCGACGTCGTCTTCGTGGCCGAGCCGTCCATGCACTCCACCGACTTCGCCGACCTGGGCCGCATCGAGCGGCTCGTCGCGCTGGCCTGGGAGTCGGGCGGCACGCCCGTCGTGCTCATCACCAAGTCCGACCTCTTCGAGGACGGCCTGGACGACCTGCTCGCCGACGTGCGCGCCGCCGCGCCCGGCGTCGACGTGCACGCCGTCTCGTCGCTGCTCGGCGACGGCGTCGAGCTGGTACGCGGCTACCTCGACGGGTCCCGCACCGCCGTCGTGCTCGGCCCCTCCGGCGCCGGCAAGTCCACCCTGGTCAACGCGCTGGCGGGCGGCGAGGCGATGGAGACGCAGCAGGTGCGCGCCGCCGACGGCCGGGGTCGTCACACCACCGTGCACCGGGAGCTCATCCCGCTGCCGGGAGGCGGGCTCGTCATCGACACCCCCGGCATCCGCCGGGTGGGCCTGTACGAGATGCACCAGGGCGTCGACCTGGTCTTCTCCGACATTGAGGAACTGGCCGCGCAGTGCCGCTTCCACGACTGCGGGCACGAGAGCGAGCCCGGCTGCGCGGTGCTGGAGGCGCTCGACAGCGGGACGTTGCCCGAGCGACGGCTGCAGAGCTGGCGCAAGCTGCAGCGCGAGGCCGCCTGGATGGCCGCACGCACCGACGCGCGGCTGCGCGCCGAGCAGCGCGACAAGTGGAAGATCATCCACAAGGAGATGCGCCGCGCCGGCCGCAACCGCCCCTGACCGCGCCGGGTGTGGGAGCGGTCGTCCGACGACCGCTCTCGCATCGGCGGGGGCGGTCGTGCCGGGGTTCGCGCGGCTGCCACGCCCGTGGTGGCGAGGAGGGGCGCGGGGCGGGTAGGACCAGGACATGGACGTGTTCGCCGACCGCGCCGAAGCCGGGGCCCTGCTGGCCGAGCGGCTCCGGCACATCAGCGACCCGGTGGTGCTGGCCCTGCCGCGCGGCGGTGTGGCGGTGGCGCTGCCGGTCGCCCGGAGGCTGGGCGGCGTCCTCGACGTGCTCGTCACCCGCAAGATCGGCTATCCGCCGTCCCCCGAGCTGGGCGTCGGCGCGATAGCCGAGGGTGGTGAGCCGGTGCTCGACCTGGGCCTGCTGCGCAGGCTGGGCATGACGTCCGAGTCGGTGGCGGGCGTGGTGGCGGAGGAACGGCGGGAGCTGGCCCGCCGGGTCGAGGTGTACCGGGGCGAGCGCCCGCTGCCCGACCTGGCCGGACGCGAGGTGATCGTGGTGGACGACGGGCTGGCCACCGGCGGCACGGCGCGGGCCGCGCTCAGAGCCGTCCGGGCGCGCGGGCCGGGCCGGCTGACGCTGGCGGTGCCCGTCGGGGCGCGGGAGACCGTCGAGGCCATGCGGGAGGAGGCCGACGAGGTGGTGGTCCTGATTGTGCCCGCCGACTTCCGCGCGGTAGGGCAGTGGTACGAGCGCTTCGAGCAGTTGACCGACGCCGACGTGCTGAGCCTGCTGGCCGAGGCGTGAAGCCCGCGCGGACCTGGGACCGTCATCCGTATCAGGACCGGTGGCCGGTCGAGGGCCCGGCACGCCGGCGCCGGCTGCCTAGGCCGCCAGCACGGCCCAGACGAGCTTGTCGCGGGTGCCGGCGATGATCCAGCCCCAGTTCGTGGACAGGGCCTCGACCAGCCGCAGCCCGCGGCCGAACTCGGCGAAGATGTCGGGGGAGGCGGCGATCGGGGGCACCCGGCTGTGGTCGGTCACCACGCAGGCCAGCTCGGGTCCGTGTCCGAGCAGGCGGAGCTGGACCACGCCGCCGCCGTGTCGCATCGCGTTGGTCACCAGCTCGGAGACCACGAGCTGCGCCTCGAAGGCCACCCGGTCGGCTCCCCACCCGGTCAGTGTGCGGTCGACGAACCGCCTGGCCGACGCCACACACGCGGGCTCCATCAGTCCTAACTCGGCCGACGGGAAGATCGCGTCGCACGAAGCGTGTCGCCCGTCCAGCAGAATGGCGGACAGCCATCCTGGCGGCCGGGCACCAGAGGGGGCTTGCGGCCGGGCGTCGAAAGTCGTCATGCAAAGGCCCCCGAAGCGCGGTCTTAGGTGATCCAGACACATCTTTACGGGATGCGCTAACCAATGCAAGACTTTTCGTCGTTTACAGATGCAAATCGCATCTGCACGTGCAGATGATCTGGGAGACAGTGGTGAGCGCACAGAGTGCGGAGGGGAACATCCTCGGCTATTCGCAGGGGAGTCCCACGGTCCTGCGCATCCTGCTGGGCACCCAGCTGCGCAGGCTCCGCACGGAGAAGGGTATCTCGCGAGAGGACGCCGGGTACGCGATTCGCGCGTCCCATGCCAAGATCAGCCGGTTGGAGCTCGGCCAGGTCAGCTTCAAGGAACGCGACGTGGCCGACCTGCTGACCCTGTACGGCGTCATCGACGAGGCCGAGCGGGCTCCGCTGATCGGGCTGGCCCGGCAGGCCAACGCCCCCGGCTGGTGGCACAAGTACGGCGACCTGCTGCCCGGCTGGTTCGAGGTGTACATCGGGCTGGAGGGCGCGGCCTCGGTCATCCGTACCTACGAGAACCAGTTCGTGCCCGGCCTGCTCCAGGAGCCCCGCTACGCCAGGGCGGTGATCAGGCTGGCCCACGAGCGCACGCCGGAGGAGGAGATCGACCGCCGGGTGACGCTGCGCACCACGCGGCAGCGCCGGCTGGCCGGCGAGCACGCGCTCACCCTGTGGGCGGTGATCGACGAGGCCGTCGTCCGGCGCAGCCCCGGCGGCCCCGAGGTGATGCGCGCCCAGATCGAGCACCTGCTGGAGATGACGGCGCAGCGTAACGTCACCGTGCAGCTCATGCCGTTCGACCGGGGCGGGCACGCGGCGGCGGGCGGGGCGTTCAGCATCCTGCGCTTCCCCGAGCGCGAACTGCCCGACGTGGTGTACATGGAGCAGCTCACCAGCGCCCTCTACCTCGACAAGCCGGCCGAGTCGGAGCACTACATGCAGGTGATGGACCGGCTGAGCATCCAGGCCGAGTCGCCGGCCGACACCAGGAGGTACCTGGAGCGGCTGCTCCCCTCACTGTGATTCACCCCATACCCGCATTTTTCGTCATGTGGCATATGGCCAGCTCCGAGACGTCGTATCCTCACGTCGCAAAGCACGGATGCACGTGCATTTGTAAGCCGAGGAGCTTCTTCCATGCATGAGTTCCGCAACGGAACGCCCGCAGGTCACCTCCCCGTCGTCTGGCGCAAGAGCAGGCGGAGCAACCCCAACGGCAACTGCGTCGAGGTGGCGACCCTGCCCACGGGGGAGATCGCGATGCGCAACTCCCGCTTCCCGGACGACCCGGCACTCGTCTACACGCGGGCCGAGATCACCGCGTTCGTCCTCGGGGCGAAGGACGGGGAGTTCGACGACCTGATCGTCTGACAGAGGACCGGAGGGGGACGGACGTACAAGAGCCCGGCGTCGAGGGTGACGCCGGGCTCTTCGCGTGCTCGGGGGTTGAGTGTCGCCTGATCAGGCGGTTGTCCCGACCGGGTTCGCCGAGGACTGGACGTGGCTGGCCAGGACTCGGTTCATCGGGACAACTACGGGATCACGCGGTGCTCGGTCTGCCGGGTGTCAGGCGGCGGAGATGCCGGCGCTGGCGGCGCGGCGCATGCGACGGCGACGCTCGGAGGCGCGCTCGTCCTCGTTCAGGCCACCCCACGTGCCGTACTTCTCCGGACGGGACAGCGCGTAGTCAAGGCACTCGGTGCGGACGGGGCACTGGGCGCAGATGGCCTTGGCCTTGCGCTCGCGTACGTCACGCTCGGGCTGCCGCTCCCCGTCGGGGCCGAAGAAGAGCACGAGGTCCTCACCCCGGCACGCGGCATCATCCTGCCAACCCCAGCTGGGGCGCGGGCGGGCGAGCTGCCGACGTACCTGAGACATGAGAAAACCACCTTCGTGAGAGGTATTTCGGTAATTGGGCCGCATTGGACGCTTTAGGCGTCACTGTTCCAACGCAAGGCGGGGCCGTGATGTTCCCTTGGTCAGGTGAGTGCCGGCGTGGCATACCGCACAGGCGTGAGCCTGTCCAGCGAAACCAGCCGGTAGGTAGTGATCGTCTCGGCGCAAGCCGTGCCACACGGCGCTCGGAACGCCGATGGCTCAACCACAACCTGCAGCCGGGTGTCGCCGCAGCGCACGATGGCTTCGGTGACGTCCCCGTCCGACCTGGAGGATTCCACGGCCACTGCGCCGACGGAACACTCTCCCGTATGGGCTCGGGCGAAGTGCTCGACGGCTTGCAATGGCTCAGGGATGCCTGCGCGTCCCCGGAAACGGTCGAGGATGACCTCGCCCGACCGGTACGCGTTCGCCGCTGCGATCGCAGCAGCCTGAGACATGCTGCCGTAGAAAATTCCGTGTGGCAAGCACACGAGGTTGGCGGCGTACCGATCGCCACCAACGTGTGACGTTTCCCATACCCGGCCGGGCAGGTTTTCCGCCAGGGTCCGGGCGAGGGGTAGTCCAATGCGGGCACAACACGCATTGCGCTTGGCGTGCGTGCAGACCAGAAATACCGGCTCGTCTTCAAGTATGCAGGACTCCGGGACCACTCCCGCCACCAGCGCGTCCAGGTCAAGATCGTCCGGACCTGCGACGAAGCCCGAGGCCAGCCACGGGGCGGGGCCCTCGCCGTGGGCGACTAGCACACGCATCCCCTGCTCCCGCTGGCGGGCCCGACGTCCGGGGCGGCGGATGAGCTGGGGTCGGACGCCGCGGTCCAGGGCCCGCCGGACAAGCTCGGAAACGTCCTCGGGGAGGTCGAAACTCTCCAGATGGGACGGCCACGGGCCCGCGTACTCCACCAGCAGCCACAACCGGGCCCCCACGGTGGCACTGGCCAGCGTGGGCACGGCGCCGGTATGGCAGCCGTCCGGATGTCCGCAACTCCTGGCCAACGCTCCCCCTTCGCGAGATTAGGTAAGACTAACCTAACGGTTTGGGGGTTGAGATGTGGCGGTTCAGCCCAGCGTGTCACGGGCGGCGCGCAGGGCACCCTCGCGGTCCTCGGGGACGAGGCCGATCCTCGTGCGCCGGTCGAGCAGGTCGCTCTCGTCCAGCGCGCCCTCGTGCAGGACGGACCAGAGCAGCTCGCCCTTGGTGAGGCCGAGGCCCACCTCCTCCGGGTAGGCCCGGACGAGGTCGTGGACGGCCGCGGCCTCGCAGCCGTAGCGCTCGGCGAGCCGCGCCGGGACGCCCTCGCCCTCGGCCCGCCGCCTCCCGCGGCCTCCCGTGCGGAGCCCCGTCCACACCTCCGCCCACCTGCCCGCACGCAGATCCGCCCCCAGATCCGCCCACCTGCCTCGCCCGGCCGCGTGCCGCGCGCGCTCGGCGCCGGGCGCGCCGACGAGCGGGAGCCGGGCCGTACGGCAGGGACCCGCCGCGAGCCCCGCCTCCGCGACCGCCCGGTCCACCGCGTCCTGGGCCATGCGGCGGTAGGTGGTCAGCTTGCCGCCGACGACCGTGACGAGACCGTCGCCGGACAGGACGGCGTGCCGGCGCGACAGGTCGGCCGTGCGGCCCGGCGCACGGCCGGTCGCGCCGCGGGCGTCGCGGCCGTCGGCGGCAAGCAGCGGCCTGAGGCCCGCGTAGGCCCCCGCCACCGCCTCCCGGCCCACCGGCGTGCCGAGCACCCCGTTGAGGACGTCCAGGAGCGCTCTGACGTCCTCCTCGGGCACCTGGGGGACGTCGGGCACGGGCCCGTCAAGGGGTTCGTCGGTGAGTCCCACGTACGCGCGGCCGTCGGGCTGGGGCAGCAGCAGCGCGAACCGGTTGCGCTCGCCGGGCACGGGAAGGTGCAGCCCGGCGGTGAGCCCCGGCACGGTGCCCGGCCGGAGCACCAGGTGGGTGCCGCGGGAGGGGCGCAGCCGCACGCGCGGGTCGAGGCCGCCGGCCCACACGCCGGTCGCGTTGACGACGACCCTGGCCCGGACGCCGAACTCCTCGCCGGTCAGCTCGTCGCGGACCCGGGCGCCGTGGCCGGTCAGCTCCAGGGCCCGGCAGCGGGTCAGGATCTTCGCCCCGTGCGCGGCGGCCGTCCGGGCGACGGCCACGACCAGGCGGGCGTCGTCCAGCAGGCGCCCGTCCCATGACAGCAGGCCGCCGCGCAGGCCGTCCGGCTCCAGGAAGGGCGCCAGGCGGCGCGCCCGCGCGGTGTCGAGCCGCGCCGGGCCGGGCAGCAGGTGGCGCGGCGTGCGGGCGGCGGCGCGCAGGCCGTCGCCGATGCGGTAGCCGGCCATCACCAGCGCCTCCTGGCCGCGGGAGACGCCCGGCGTGAGCGGCAGCAGGTAGGGGTGCGCCTTCACCAGGTGCGGCGCGGTGTGACGCAGCAGGACGCCGCGCTCGACCGCGCTCTCGTGGGCGACGCCGACCTGGCCCCTGGCCAGGTAGCGCAGGCCGCCGTGCACCAGCTTGGAGCTCCACCTCGACGTGCCGAACGCCAGGTCGTGCGCGTCGATCGCGGTCACGCTCAGCCCGCGCGAGGCGGCGTCGAGCGCGGCGCCCGCGCCCGTGACGCCCAGGCCCACCACGAGCACGTCGACGCGCTCCTCGGCGGCCCGGCGCAGCTCGCGGGCCCGGCGCGTGGCGTTGAGCGAGCTAGCGGGGTCGATCGGGCTGTCCAAGGTATCCCTCCAGCAGTGCCGTCAGTTCGGCGTCGAGGTCGTCGAGCGTCACGGGTCCGGTCATGGTCGGGGCCGACATCAGGAACGCCTGTGCCACCAGCAGCACCGCCCTGGCGCGGGCGGGGTCGCCGACGGCGCGTTCGAGCACGCCCAGGACGGCCTCGTGGGTGGCGCCCCGGCGGTGTAGCAGGTACGGCAGGAGCAGCTCGGGGTCCGCCTCCACGATCTTGCGCCAGAGCGGGTGCCCCCGCAGCCGCCGTACCCCCTCGACCACGGCGGCCACCGGATCGGCCAGGTCCAGGTCCTCGACCGCTCGCAGCCACTCGCGGGTCATCAGGTCGGCGACCAGCGAGCGCACGTCGGGCCAGCGGCGGTAGAGCGTCATCCGCGACACCCCCGCCCGGCGGGCCACCTCGGTGAGCGTGGTCCGCCGCACCCCGTACGCCAGCACGCACTCCAGTGCCGCGTCCAGGACGCCGTCATTGTGACGAATCGACGTCATATGTCACAGTGTAGGGCGTGACACGTGAACCCATGCTGTGGTCCGGCTGGGGAGACCCCGCCCGCGCCCGCGAACTGCCCGAGCCGGTCAGGGCGCTGCTGCGCGACCTGCTGGGCGTGCGCTCGCCCGAGACGCCTCCGGTCCCCTTGGAAGATGTACGGCTGGCGCCGGTCTCGCTGTCCGCCGCCCTCCTGGAGGAGCTCGGCGGCGTCGTGGGCGGCCCGCACGTGCTGACCTCGCACGAGGCCCGGGTCCGGCACGCGCGCGGCAAGTCCACCCCCGACCTGCTGCTGATGCGCGCCGGCGACGGCCTCGACGCGCCGGACGCCGTCGTGCTGCCCGGCTCGCACGAGGAGGTCGCCGAGCTGCTCGCGCTGTGCGCCCGCGAACGGATCGCGGTGGTGCCCTTCGGCGGCGGCACCTCCGTGGTGGGCGGGCTGGTCGCCTCCCGGGCCGGGTTCGCCGGAGTGGTGGCGCTCGACCTGGGCCGGATGGACCGGCTGCTCTCGGTGGACGCCGAGTCGATGGTCGCCGCGTTCGAGCCGGGGCTGCGGGCGCCGGAGGCCGAGCGGCTGCTGGCCGCGCACGGGCTGACCCTCGGGCACTTTCCCCAGTCGTACGAGTACGCCACCCTGGGCGGTTTCGCGGCGGCCCGCTCCAGCGGGCAGGCCTCGGCGGGCTACGGCCGGTTCGACGACATGGTCGCCGGCCTGACCGTGGCCACCCCCACCGGCACCCTGGAGCTCGGCCGGGCGCCCAAGTCGGCGGCCGGGCCCGACCTGCGGCAGCTCGTCCTCGGCTCCGAGGGCGCCTTCGGGGTCATCACCTCGCTGCGGCTGCGGGTGCGGCGCGCGCCGGCCGAGAAGGTGTACGAGGGCTGGCGGTTCGGCTCCTTCGCCGAGGGGACGGCGGCGCTGCGGGCGCTGGCCCAGGAGGGGCCGCTGCCCACCGTGGTGCGGCTGTCGGACGAGACCGAGACCATGGTCGGCCTGGCCAAGCCGGACGCCATCGGCGCCTCCGGCGGTCACGGTGCTGACGGCGGGACCGGTGTCGGCAGCGGTCACGGTGCTCACGGCGGTCACGCTGCCGACGGCGGTCACGGCAGTCGTAGTGCTGACGGCGGTCATGGTGCCGACGGCGGGACCGGTGGGAGTGGGAGCGGTGGCGCGCCGGGAGGGTGCCTGGTGATCGCCGGTTACGAGGGCGCGTCCGTGGCGGCGGTGCGGGCCGGGGCGGCCGCGGTGCTCACCCGGCTCGGCGGCGAGCCGCTCGGCGAGGAGCCGGGACGGTCCTGGGAGCACGGCCGCTTCTCGGCCCCCTACCTGCGCGACTCGCTGCTGGCCGCCGGGGCGACGGTGGAGACGCTGGAGACGGCGGGGTTCTGGTCGGGCCTGCCGCGCCTGTACGACGCGGTGCGGCTCGCGTTGCACGGGGCGCTCGGCTCGCCGCTGGTCATGTGCCACATCTCCCACGTGTACGAGACCGGCGCCTCGCTCTACTTCACCGTGGTGACCGCGCAGCGCGGCGACCCGGTGGAGCAGTGGGCCCGCGCGAAGGAGGCGGCCACTGCGGCCGTCGTCGAGGCAGGCGGCACCGTGTCGCACCACCACGGCGTGGGACGCGACCACCGGGAGGCGTACGCGGCCGAGCTGGGGCCGGTGGGCGTGCAGATCCTGCGGGCGGTCAAGGACCGGCTGGACCCCGCGGGCATCCTCAACCCGGGCGTCCTGATCCCCTGACGGGCGCCGCCACCGGGCGCCCCCACCGGGCGCCCGACGCCCGCGCCGGGCGCTCCGGGGTCTCCGGGTCGCGCGCGACGTTCGCGGGCCAGCGTCGGGGGAGTGGCCCGCCGTCGCCGGTGCGGTCAGCCCGGGTCGGCGCGGGCCGTCGTCTCGGCCTCCCGGTGGGCCGCCGCCGCCTCGTCGTAGCGGCGCAGCGCCCGGTAGACGTCACCCAGGCACACCAGGCAGACCACCAGCGGCGCCCCGCCCGCCGGCCTGGTGAGCGCGACCGCCTCCGCCGCCGGCGGCAGCGCCTCGCCGGGCCGCCCCCGCTTGAGCATCAGCCAGGCCGCCGCCCGCAGCGAGCGGGCGAGCAGCGGGGTGTGCCTGCCGGGGTCGGCGCCCGCCAGCGCCCGGCTGCGCCGGACCGCCTCCCTGACGCTCCCCACGGCGGCGCGGCTCCAGCGTGACCGCGTCTGGGCGTACGCCAGCAGCCCCTCGATGGCGTCCACCTCCTGGAGGTCTCGCCGCGTCGCATCGTCCGAACCGTTCCGGGCCATGGCAGCCCCTCCCGCGGCCGACAACCGCTTGCTTGGGCCGTGAGGCTACACCATAGTGAACCTTCTGTGTCCACCACAGCACGCAGCGTTCGGATGCGAGTGGGGAAGATCGCCGTAAAGATATGGACATGGTGGACGTCGCGGCCGAACGTGGAAAGCAGCTCTCCTCCCGGGTCTCGGAGGAGGGCGCCGGATGGCGCTGTCAGCAGATCGGCACGTTCGAACGGCTCAGACCCCATCGGCGGGGCTTCACCTGGCTCAGCCCGCGCACCCTGTGGCGCTCACGCAACGAGATCGTCGCCGGCCTGTTAGGCGACCCCTCGGGCGAGGTGCGCGAGCGGTGGGTCACCGGGCAGCAGGCGCGCGGCGCCGACCCCGGGCAGCGCATCCGCCCCGGCCTCGGCGAGAGCTTCGACTTCCTGCTGCTGGGCGACACGGGCGAGGGCGACGCCTCCCAGTACGCCGTGGTGCCCGGCATGCTCAGGGCGGGGGAGGGCACGGCGTTCGCCGTCGTGGCCAGCGACGTCGTCTATCCGGCGGGATCGGGCAACGAGTACGGCGACAAGTTCTTCCGGCCGTACCAGGACTATCCGGCCCCCATCTACGCCATCCCCGGCAACCACGACTGGTACGACGGCCTGGGCGGTTTCATGCGCGTCTTCTGCGACGCCCCCGCGCTGCGGCCGGAGCCCGACAGCGGATGGCTGCGCGGGGTGCTGTGGCGCAAGCCCGAGCCCGTCGACGAGACGCGGCTGGCCGAGGCGCGCAAGCTGCGGGCGCAACCGGCCCAGCAGGCGGCCGGGCCGGCCGCGCAGCCGGGACCGTACTGGGTGATCGAGAGCGACAGCCTGCTCATCGTCGGCGTCGACACCGGCATCCGCAACACGATCGACCGGCGGCAGGCGGCGTGGCTGCGCGAGGTGTCGCGCGACCCGCGGCCGAAGGTCCTCCTCACCGGCAAGCCCATCTACACCGGCAACGTCCACAAGCCGTCGTCGCTGGAGGACGGCGGCACGATCGACGACATCGTGCGCGACCCGGCCCACCGCTACGTCGCCGCGATCGGCGGCGACGTGCACAACTACCAGCGCTATCCGGTGCGGGTGGGCGACCGGGTGATCCAGTACGTCGTCTCCGGCGGCGGCGGGGCGTTCATGCACGCCACCCACACCATCCGGCGGGTGGACGTGGCGGGCGTGCGGGAGGACGACTTCAGGTGCTACCCGCTGCGCGGCGACTCGCTGTCGTTCTACAGCCACATCTACGCCCGGCGGCTGCGGATGAAGTGGCTCTCACTCACCCCGGCCGAGGCCGCCTGTGTCACTGCCCAGCACGTCGGCAACACCCCGGTCCGTCCCGTCGAGGGCCCGGTGCGGATCACCCGCCGCATGCGGTGGGCGGCGCGACTGCTCGGGGCCTGGCCGTGGCCGTTCCGGCTGCCGGTGGACAGGGTGTTCCAGCAGTATCTGTCCGAGCTCTCCGACTGGGACGAGCCGCCGTTCTTCAAGCAGTTCCTGCGGCTGTCGGTGACGCCGCAGACGCTGACCATCCGCTGCTTCGCCGCGACCGGCTGCCTGGCGCAGGAGGTGGAGCCGCCGGTGGAGGACGAGGTCGTCATCAGTCTGTCGTAGGCGCCTGGCACGCTGGGGTCGTGTACGTGGTGCTGGCGGGAGAGACCGTCCTCCCGGTTCCCTCCGCCCCTGCGGGTGTCACGGGCCCGGCCCCGGCCGGAGAGGGCGCGGTCCGGCGGCCCGCCCACCTGGCGCGGGCCGTCCGCGAGCTGGAGGCGGGGGCCGGTCCGGCCGCGGTGTCCGGAGGCGGGCCGCCGGCCGGGCGGCCGCGATGGGTGTGGGCCGACACCCGCGAGGCCTACCCGCCGCTGCTCGACGCGGGCGTGCGCGTCTCGCGCTGCCACGACCTCGCGCTCACCGAGGGGCTGCTGCTCGCCTGCGAGGGCCGCCACGGCGAGCCCCGCTCGGCCAGGGCGGCCCACGCCCGGCTCCACGGGCGGCCGGTGCCCGACGAGCAGCCCAGCATGCCCGGCACGCTGTTCGCCCCCGAGCCGCTCGACGCTCCCGCCGTCGCCGAGGTGCTGGCCGACCAGCTCCGGCGCGTCGAGGCGCTGCCCGACCCGGGGCGGTTCCGGCTGCTGGTCGCCGCCGAGTCGGCGGGGGCGCTGATCGCCGCCGAGATGGGCCACGACGGCATGCCCTGGCGGCGTGACGTGCACGACGCGTTGCTGACCGAGCTGCTCGGGCCGCGCCCCGTGCACGGCATGCGCCCGGCCAGGCTGCAGGCGCTGGCCGACGAGGTGGCGGCCGCCTTCGGCCACGTGGTCAACCCCGACTCGGTGCAGCAGCTCGTCAAGGCGTTCAAGGGCGCGGGCGTGGCGCTCAAGACCACCCGGTCCGGGGAGCTCAGGCGGCTCGACCATCCCGCCGTCGAGCCGCTGCTGGCCTACAAGGAGCTGGCGCGCCTGCACAGCTTCCACGGCTGGGCCTGGGCCGACCAGTGGGTGCGCGGCGGGCGGTTCCGGCCCGAATACGTGGTGGGCGGCGTGGTCTCCGGCCGCTGGGCCACCTCGGGCGGTGGGGCGCTGCAGATCCCCAAGGTGATGCGGCGCGTCGTCGTGGCCGACGACGGCTGGACCCTCATCGTCGCCGACGCCGCACAGCTGGAGCCCCGGGTGCTCGCCGCGATGGCCGGCGACGTGGGGCTGGCCAGGGCGGCGGGCGAGATCGACCTCTACTCCGCGCTGGCCCAGGCGTTCGGCGGCGACCGCGACAACGCCAAGATCGCGATGCTGTCCGCCATGTACGGCGGCACCAGCGGCGACGCCCCCAAGCTGCTGGCGATGATGCGCCAGCGCTTTCCCCAGGCCTACCGGTTCGTCGAGGACGCCGCCAAGGCCGGCGAGGATGGCCGGCTGGTGCGCTCCTGGCTCGGGCGCACCAGCCCGCCGCCGTCCGAGCGGTGGAAGGAGCTCGTCGCCGGGCCCGAGGGCGGCCGGGCGGCGCGCGACCGCGGCCGCTTCACCCGCAACTTCGTCGTCCAGGCGACCGCCGCCGAGTGGGCGCTGGCGCTGATGGCGGTGCTGCGCGGGCTGCTGCCCGAGCCGGCCCGGCTGGTGTTCTTCCAGCACGACGAGGTCATGGTGCACTGCCCGCTCGACCAGGCGCAGGAGGTGATCGACGCCGTCTCGGCGGCGGCCGCCGAGGCGACGCGGCTGATGTTCGGCGCGACACCGGTGCGCTTCCCGATGGAGGCCGTCGCGGTCACCTGCTACGCCGACGCCAAGTGACGGCGGCCAGGTGAGCGACGCCGGGGCCCGGGATCAGGCGGCGCGGCGGTGCGTGGCGGCGAGCCAGAGGCCGGTCGCCGCCACCATCACGCCGACCACCATGCCGAGCGTGCCGTACGAGAGGCGGTCCACGATGGCGCCCGCGGCGACCGTGCCGGTGGCGCCGCAGACGTTCATCAGCAGGTCCGACAGTCCCTGCACCGCGGTCCGCCCCTCGACCGCCACCGACTCGCTGACCAGTGCCGACCCCGCCACCAGCCCGCACGACCAGCCGAGTCCCAGCAGCACCAGCGCCGCGGTGATCTGCCGGACGTCGTGGCCCGCCGTGCCGGCCAGGACCGCGGCGGCCAGCAGCAGCGACATGCCGATCAGCAGCACCGGCACCGTCCCCGCCTTGTCGGCCAGCCAGCCGACCACCGGCGACATGACGTACATGCCGGCGATGTGCAGGCTGATCACCAGGCCGATGACGTCCAGGTTGGACCCGTCGTGGTGCAGCTTGACCGGCGTCATCGACATGACCGAGACCATCGCGGTGTGGCTGACCGCGATCGTGACCAGCGCCTTGCGGGCCATCGGCGTGGCGCGCAACGTCTTCCAGGCCCGCCGGAGCGTCCTGCGCCCGGTCGCCGACGCGGGCGGCGCGCCGTCGCGCTCGCGCGCCAGCTTGAGCGGGTCGGGCCGCAGCCCGGCCACGATGATCAGCAGGGCGAGGGCGAACGCCAGCGCGGCGAACGCGAACGGCCCCGCCTTCGCCACCAGGCCCGCGTCCACGCCGATGCGGTCGGCCGGCTCGGCCAGGTTCGGCCCGGCGACGGAGCCGACGGTGGCCGCCCACACCACCAGCGACAGGTGCCGGCCGGCGTGTCCCCGCGGTGACAGGTCGGTCGCCGAGTAGCGCGCCGCCAGGTTGCCCGCGCTCCCGCCGCCCACCAGCACCAGCCCGGCCAGCAGCAGCGGCCAGTTGTGGATCGTGATGGCGGCGACGGACAGCGCGCAGCCCAGCAGCGCCGCCACGTACGCCAGCGCCAGGCCCATCCGCCGGCCGCCCCGCCCGGCCGCCTTGGCCGTGGGGAGCGCCAGCAGCGCCGCGCCCAGCACGGTGGCGGTGCCCGCGAACCCGCTGATGACCGTGGACCCGGACAGCTCGTCCACCACCACGGAGCTGAGCGCCAGGCCCACGGCGACGCCGACGCCTCCCACGATCTGCGCGGCCGACAGCACGGTCAGGGTGCGGCGCTGGACGGTGCGGATGCGGTCGTTGGACGAAACTGCTGACTTCGTGGGGGCGCTCGTCACGCGTGAAGTCTCCCATAGGCCCTGAGATCCTCCCAAAGAGGACATGGGCCTTTCCTGATGCGCCCGCCGCCGGGCCGGGTCAGAGGACGGTGACCGGGTCGCCCTGCGCGATGACGCCGCGCGCGTCGGGGATGAGGTTGACGCCGAACCACACCTTGCCGTCCCACCTGCGGTGCCGGGCGAGGGTGCGGGTCGGCTCCTTGCCCGGGGCGAGCGTGACGGGGTCGATCGTCGGCAGGACGCACCGGTCGCAGCCCTTGGCCACCCGGAAGTCCACCTCGCCGATCCGGACCCGCTTCCAGGAGTCCTCGTCGAACGGCGTCTCCACGCCGTCCACCACCACGTTCGGCCGGAACCGGCGCATGTCCAGCGGCGTGGGCGGCTCTTCGCCGCGTTCGGCGGCGGTCTCGGCGATCCAGTCGTCGAGCCGGTGGAGCGAGGCCGTCGTGGTCAGCAGGAGCGGAAAGGCGTCGGCCAGGCTGACACGGTCGCCGTCGCGCGCGTAGTCCGGGTTGACCGGCCGGCGGGTGGGGTCGTCCAGCCAGGCGAGCCGGGCGGGCCGGTCGAGCAGCGCCGACAGCCACGCGGCGGCCTCGTCGCCGCAGTCGGTGAGCTCGACCTGGTTACGCCAGACCTCCACCGTGGACCGGCCTGCCGTGGGGACGACCCGCAGCGGCGGCGCGTGCGGGCCGGTGAGGACGAGCGTGTCGCCGTCCAGCTCCGGAACGCAGGCCAGCAGCCGGGGGTGCTTGCGCGCGGTCAGCATCGCGCCGTGCTCGTCCACGACGAGGTGGCGCCGGTCACCGGCCAGCCCCCAGGGCTCCACCTCGGCCCGCGCGAGGGCGTGCCCGGTGGTCGACTTGACCGGATAGCGGTGGATACTGGCCAGCCTCATGGGCCGACCGTACCCCACCCGGCTCCGGCGGGATATCCGGCCCCGATCACGTGGTCCGGCGTCTGGTGGTCCGGCGTCACGTGGTCCGGCGTCACGTGGTCTGGCGGAAGGTGTCGAGGAAGACCTTGCGCGCCTCGGCCTGGTCGTCCCAGGCCAGCTCCGGCATGTCGAACGTGATCTTGAAGGCGGTGCCGTCGTCGATGGTGACGTAGCGGGTCATGGCGTGCATCGGGACGCCGTTGGACCGGGTGTAGGTGTACTCCCAGTCAGCCGCCTTCCAGGTGCGGAACTGCGCGGCCTGCAGCCGTACCTGGATGTAGCTCTCGACGCCGCCGTCCGCCTCGGCGCGGGTCAGCTCGGCCAGGCCGCCGTCGGGCTGGGGCGTGGCCTGCTGGACGAGGAAGCGCACGCCCGAGTCCTTCGGGCCGGTGAACGTGGCCTCGTCCCCGGACGTCGTCGCCTTCCAGCCGTCGGGCACGGCCGCGGTGAAGCCCGCGGCGGCGTGCTCCTTGTAGCCGTCCGGGACGGCCACCGCCTGCAGCGGCTGGGCCGGGGCCTCGGCGCTGGCCGAGGGGGTGCCCGCCTGCGGGGCGGGGTCGCCGCCGGAGAAGGCGAAGAAGACCGTGGCCGCGGTGACGGCGCTCACGGCCGCGACGGCGGTGACGATCAGGCGCGGTGTGGGCCTGCCGTCGCGCACCCAGCCGTTGCCCTGCTCCCCGGGTACGCGCCTGCCCTTGGCCGGGCGGTCGCCTGCGGAGGGCGGCGCGGCCAGGCGGCCACCGGAGACCTCGCGCGACAGGTCACGCGAGTGGTTGCGCAGGTCGTCATCCGAGGGCAGCGGCCACAGGGCGGCGCGGCTGCCGGTGGTCAGCGGCAGGATCGGCGGCGGCGAACCGGCCGTCCCGGGGCGGCCGGGGGCCGGGAGAGCGCCAGGGGAGACGGGCGGGTCCGGTGGCAGGTCCGGTACGACCCGCAGCCCCGGCGACGCGCCGAACGGCGAACCGCCGGCCGGCCCCGGACGCGCCCCGGCGGACGGGTCCCGCGACGGGTTCGCGCCGGCGGTGAGGTCGTGCGAGGGGTACGCGCCGGAGGCGTGGTCCTGCGAGGGGTACGCGCCGGAGGTGAGGTCGTGCGACGGGTACGCGCCTGAGGGGAGGTCGTGCGAGGGGTAGGTCCCGGAGGGGAGGTCGCGCGATGGGTACGCGCCGGAGGCGAGATCGTGCGACGGGTAGGTCCCGGAGGGGAGGTCGCGTGAGGGGTACGCGCCGGAGGAGCGGTCCTGCGAGGGGTAGGCGCCGGAGGGGAGGTCGCGTGACGGGTAGCCGCCCGTGGTGTGGTCGTGGTCACCCGGCGGGCCGGTCAGCGGTCCCCGGCCCGGTTCGTGCGGGCCGTCGGGCGACTCGGGCAGGCGCAGCGGCCCCGACGCGCTCGCGAACGCGTCGAATCGTTCCGCGGGGCCGGCCGCGGCCCCGGACAGTCCCTCGTACCCGTCCGACTGCCCCTCCAGCGGGTCGTACGGCACCCGCACCGGCCCGGACGGCGTCTCCACGATCCGCGACGGCATCGGCCCCGACGGCGCCTCCGGCAGCCCGGCCGGCAGGTCCTGCCGGCTCGGCAGCGGCGCAGGGGCGTCGGGGGTGCGCGGCCGCGCGGAGCCGTGGACGTGCAGCACCCGTTCGAGGGCGTCGCCGACCTGCTCGGCGGTCAGCCGTTCGGCCGGGTTCTTGCGCAGCAGCCCCTCGATGACGGGCAGCAGCCCGCCGGCGCGTTCCGGCCTGGTCGGCTCCTGCGTCAGCACCGCGCCGAGCACCGCGATCGCGTCGGGCCCCTCGTACGGCGGCCGCCCCTCCACGGCCGCGTACAGCGTCGCGCCGAACGACCACAGGTCGGCCGCCTGCGTGATCGGCTGGCCGGACAGCCGCTCCGGTGGCACGTAGGCGGGCGACCCCATGAGCAGCCCGGTCTGGGTGATGGTGACGTCACCCTCGATGGCGGCGATGCCGAAGTCGGTCAGCACCACCCGGTCGGAGGTGAGCAGCACGTTGCCCGGCTTGACGTCGCGGTGCAGGATCCCGGCCGCGTGCGCGTGCCGGAGCGCGTCCAGCACCCGGATGCCGATCTCGGCGACCTGGAGGACGGGCAGCGGGCCGCTCTGCCGGACGGCCTGCTCAAGGGACCACGCGCGGACCAGTTCCATGACGATCCACGGCCGGCCGTCCTCCTCGACCACGTCGTGCACGGTCACGATGCCGGGGTGCGTCAGCCGCGCGGCCGACCTGGCCTCGCGCAGCATGCGCCGGTGGGCGACCTGCTTGCCCGCGTGGTCGAGCCCGAACGGCAGGATCAGCTCCTTGACCGCGACGGCGCGGTCGAGCAGCACGTCGTGCGCGTGCCACACCATGCCCATGCCGCCCCGGCCCACCGGCGACATCAGCCGGTAGCGCCGGCCGATGAGGCGCCCCGTGCCGGTCGCCGGGCTCTGCGCCGCGTTCCCCTCCGCGCCGGGCCCGCTGAGCACGCGGTCGGCTGCCATGTCCGCCCCTATCTGCCGCCTCGTCGGTCACGTGCGTCGCGCCATACTTCCCGATTATGAGGTTCGACACGATATAGGCATGCTATTCGGGAACGGAAGCCGACCACTCCTGACAAGTGACTTGACGTGCGGAAATATCGCTACTAAAGGGGATCTTTCGCCGATTCGGCGAGGGCCAGCAATGCCGCGGTAAACGCTTCCACCGGCGGTCTCACCAGGCCCGCGCCCACCTGGCCGGTGCCGGCCAGCCGCCCCGCGATACCGGTGTTGACCACGGGCAGCAGGCCCGTCCTGGCGACCAGCGTGACGTCGATCCCGACCGGCGTGCCGCGGAATCCGAGCCCCGGGATCTGGAACGCCGGATGCTCGGCAAGCGTGATCTCGTACATGGATCGCGTGGCCGCCACCGCGTCCGCCACCTCGCCGCCCACGAATCGCACGATCGCCGGGGCCGCCGCCATCGCGAATCCGCCCAGCCCCGACGTTTCGGTGATCGTCGAATCGCCGATGTCGGGATTGGCGTCCGCCGGCCCGTACGCGCCGAGATAGAGCCCGTCGGGCACTCCCGCCGGCCCGGTGAACCACCGGTCGCCCAGCCCCGACACCTGCACCCCGAAGTCCGTGCCGTTGCGCGCCATGGCGACGACCAGCGACGAGCCGGGCACGCCCCGGGCCGCGTCCGTGGCCACCTTGCCCGCGGCCATGCCGGCGTTGAGGAAGAAGTGGTCGTTGCCGCCGACGAACCTCAGCACCTCGGCGGCGTCGCGCGGCGAGGCGTCCACCACGGCGGGGGCCAGCTCGCGCAGCAGCAGCGAGGTGGCGGCGCGGTTGCGGTTGTGCAGCTCGTCGCCCATCTGCAGGGCCTGCGCGATCATGCCGCGCAGGTCGATCGGCCCGGCCAGCTCGATCGCGGCCGACAGCACCGGGCCGAGCACGCGGTCCATCCAGCCCAGCCGCTCCAGTACCTCCGGGCCGTACGCGCCGTAGCGCAGCACCTTGCCCAGGCCCTCGTTGAGCGAGCAGTACGCCACCCCGCCGTGCTCCGCGTCGCGGACCTCGAACATCCACATCGACGGGCTGACCACCCCCGCCATCGGCCCGACGGTCCCGTGGTGGTGGCACGGCTCCAGACGCACCTCCCCGGAGGCCAGCCTGCGCTCGGCGTCCTCCTCGTCGTGGGCGTACCCCTCCAGCAGCATCGCGCCGATCAGCGCGCCGCGCAGCGGCCCCGAAGCGCGCTCCCAGGTGATGGGCGGCCCGGCGTGCAGGAACGTCATGCCGCCCAGCTCCAGGACCTCAGACGCCCGCCGCACGGCCGACAGCACGGGACGCGCGGAGATCAGCCGGGCGACGGCCCGCTCGTTGGCGGCGGGCAGCCGCGGATCGGCCAGCACCCGCGCCAGGGCCCCCTCGGTGCCGGGCAGCGGCGGCCGCCAGTCCACCGGCGTCGTCGTGACGGCCTGGGCGGCCAGCGACTCGCGCAGCAGTCCCGCGCCGACCGTGATCACGTGGGGCGGGCCGGAGAGCAGCGTCATCGCGCGTCCTTCGCGTACCGGGCGGCCTGGGCGTTGGAGGCGAACACGGTGGCCCCCGCCCGCGCGAGCGCCTCCGCCTGGCGGTGCAGCCCCTGCGGGTCGCCCTCGGTGCCGACCAGCGCGACGACGGCCGTCGCCGGGCAGCGCGCGAGGGCGGGCGCCAGGGCCGCGGCCGGGTCGGGGTCGGCGCCGTGGCCGAGGACCACGTCGAGCAGCACCACGTCCCCTGGCTCGGCGCGGGAGAGCGCCTCCAGACGCAGCGTGGGGTCGATCATCGGGTGGGCGCGGCCTCGCGTGTAGGCGTCGTCGCCGTAGTCGGTGAACTCGCCCCGTCCCGCGATCAGCCGGGCCTCGGTGCACAGGGTGCCGCCCGCGTAGACGCCGAGCAGCCTCCCGCCCCGCTCGCCCTCCGCCCGTGACCCGTTCCGGCCTGCCGGCCGTGGCTCGTCACGGCCCTCCGGCCGCGACCCGTGCGTGCCCGCTGCGGGCGGTCCGGCGGGCCAGCGCGGCCAGGCGGGCACCGGCCGGCCGAGCGCGCGCAGCGCCTCCTCCGCCGCCGCCGTCAGGTCGCGCTCCCCGGCGAACGCGGTCACGACCGGAGTGCCCAGGCCGGCCACCGCTTCCCGTACGGCCCCGGCGACGGACGGGTCGGGCGGTTTGGAGACGAGCACGATCAGCTCGGTGGCCGGGTCGTCGTCCAGCATGCGCAGGGCGCGCAGCGTCGAACGCCCGCCCACCTCGGCCGACAGATCGCGCCCGCCGACCCCGAGCACGTGGCCGGTCCCGACGCCGGCCAGGTCCAGCAGCGAGGTGACCTGCTGGGCTCCGGTGCCGGACGCCGCGACGACGCCGACCGGGCCGGGCCGCAGCACGTTGGCGAAGCCGAGCCCCACGCCGGCGACCACGGCGGTGCCGCAGTCGGGGCCCATGACGAGCACGCCGCGCTCGTCGGCCAGCCGCTTGAGCAGGACCTCCTGGTGGACGGGCACGCCGTCGCTGAAGACCATGACGTCGAGCCCCGCCAGCACCGCGTCCAGCGCCTCGGCGAAGGCGTGCTCGCCGGGCACCGACACCAGCACCAGGTCCGCCGGCTGCCGGGCCGCCGAGCGGGTGGTGCGCGGCGGCTGCTCGCCCCCGCCGCCTGCCTCCCGGGCGCGCGCGCCGGACAGCGGCGCCAGGCGGCGGTCCAGCTCCTCGGCGGCGCCCTCCAGATCGCGGCCGCGCAGGGCGACCAGCAGGTCGCCGGGACCGGCCGCGGGCAGCTCGAAGCCCAGGTCGCGGGCCAGCGCCAGGTTGAGCTCCGTGGCCATGGCGACGAGCGCCACCTCCATGCCCGGCAGCTCCCGCATCGACCGGCTCACCCGCATGAGCGCCACCGAGTCGTGATAGACACCCGGCCGCACCAGGACCACGTCGGTGAGGGTCATCGCGGCGCCCTCCCGCGCGGGCTCATCCGGCGGCGCCCAGGGACAGGACGGCGTCCACCCCGATGCCGATGCCCTGGGCCAGGTCCGAGCCGGAGGTGTGGCCGAGCTGGTGCAGCCGGTGCACCGCGGGTTCCAGCGGCTGCAGGCCCGCCAGGCCGCGCAGCACGGCGACCACCTCGGGACAGGCCTCGCCGCGCGCGGCGCAGTGCAGGAGCGTCGCCGAGATAGGCGTCGTCCGGGTACGGGCGTCGAAGGCGACGGTCGCCGCCAGCCAGCCGGCCAGCCGCACGGCCCGCCCGGCTCCCGTGGCCGCGCCGAGCCCGCGCAGCGTCACCAGCAGCCCGGCCAGCACGTCGTCGCCGCTCGGCGTGAGCCCCGGCCCGAGGCCCATCAGCCGTTCGGCGGCCGTCAGCACGCCCAGCAGGTGGCCGCTCGCGCAACTCGCCGCCAGCAGGTCGACGGCCGGGTCGCCGGCCAGCCCCGGGGTGCCGGCGCCCAGGTGGGGCGCGGCCTCGCGCAGCCGCGCCGGATCGACCCGGCCGAGCGGCGGGGTGGGGTCCCACCAGCGGCGGGCGCGCAGGCTCAGCCGTCCCAGGTGGATCACGCCGTCGCCCACCGCGGCGTCGTCACCGACCGTGACGTGCGGCAGGTCGCCGGCGAGCAGCACGGAGTTGGGCAGCCGGGTCGCCTCGCCGGTGATGACGGCGATCACGGAGGGCTCCAGATCCGTCCGGACCTCCAGGTACACGCCGGCGGGGAACGCGGCGAGCACGCGCGCGGGCCGCCGCGGCGCCTCCAGCACCGGCCGCACGGCCGCGCTCGCCGCACCGGTCACGTGCGTGCGGGGCCGTCTCGCATGGGTACCGACGGTCACCGGACCTCCTTGTCGCGCCTGGACCTGACCGTAGAACGCCCCCTCAACCCTCCGTACGGAGAAATTTGCCAACAGTGCGCGAGAAGGTTGGCTCTTCCTGACAGACAGCTTCTGGGGTCACAATCGACCCCATGGAACCCCCCGTCCGACTGGCCAGTACGGGAACGATCATTCATGGCGTGTCCGTGGGCGAGGTGCTCGGCGTGTCCACCCTCGCGCAGGCGCGGCTGATCGCGGGGGAGAGCGGGCTGGGCCGCATCGTGCAGCGCCTCAACGTCATGGAGGTGCCCGACATCCTGGCCTGGGTCAAGCCGCACGAGCTGCTGCTGACCACCGGCTACCCGCTGCGCAACACCCCGCAGTCGCTCGGCCGGCTGGTGGCCGACCTGGACGAACGGGGACTCGCGGCGCTGGCGATCAAGCTCGGCCGCTACGTCGACGAGCTGCCCGCCGAGATGGTGGAGCAGGCCGACCGGCTCGGGTTTCCGCTCATCCTGCTGCCGAACGACGTCGGCTTCGACGACATACTCAACCAGGTGCTGACCGACATCCTCAACCGGCAGGCGGCCGTGCTCGCCCGCGCCGAGGAGGCGCACCGGGCGCTGGTGCAGGTGGTGCTGGCCGGCGGCGGGCTGGACGAGGTGACCGAAGGGGTGGCCGGGCTGCTCGACGTCGCGGTCGCGGCGGTGGACGGCGGCGGGCGGGTGCGCGCGGCGGCGGGCCCGCCCGACCACGTGACGGTCCTGCGGGAGTCGATCCGCCGCGAGAGCCCCGCCACGACTCCGGCGCGCCGCCAGGGCGTCGCCACGACCCCACCGCGCCCCCAGGGCGTCGCCACGACCCCGCCGCGCAGCGAGAATCCGGCACCGGCCCGCCGGGCGGCCCCGGGGGGCCGGGGGCGGACCTTCGTGTCGGTGCCGGTGGTCGCGGCCGGGCACCACCACGGCCGGATCGTCGCCTACAGCCCGTCGGGCGCGATCCGCGACAGCGACATCGGCATCCTGGAGCGCGCGGCCACCGTCGCCGCGCTCGTCGTCACCCGGCAGGAGGCGGTCAACGCCGTCGAGAGCAAGTACCGCGCCGACTTCCTGCGCGACGTCCTCACCGGCCGCGCCGGCGGTGCCGAACGGCTCACCACCCGGGCCAGGACGTTCGGCTGGGACCTCGAACGGCCCGTCACCGTCCTCGTCGCCGAGCTCGACCCCGACGGCGACGAGCGCAGCGCCCAGGACCGCCTCGTCACGAGCTGGACCGCGGCGATCCGCAGGCACGACCCGCGTGGCGCGGTGGCAGGCTTCTCCCACGAGGTGGTGGCCGTCGTCGGCGCGACGGTCGACGCGGCCCGGCTGGCCAAGGACGCCGCCTCCGCCTTCGCCGACTCGCCGCCCGTCACGTTCTCCACCGGCACCTCCCGCCCGTCGCCGGGCGCCGACACGCTCCCCGAGGCGTACGCGCAGGCGCTCAAGGCGGCGCGCGTCGGCCGCCAGCTCCATGGGCCCGGGGCGGTCGCCCACTTCGACCAGCTCGGCGTCTACCGGCTGCTGTCGCTGGTGAACGACACCGACGAGCTGCACGCCTTCGTCCGCGAGACCCTCGGCCCGCTGGCCACCGACGACGACGCCGAGAACGCCGACCTGCGACGCACCCTCCAGGTGCTCCTGGAGACCAACCTCAACGTGGCCGAGACGGCCCGCCGGCTGCACTTCCACTACAACACGCTGCGCTACCGCATCGGCAAGCTGGAGCGCCTGCTCGGCGGCTTCACCGACGACCCCCACCTGCGCCTCAACCTGACCCTCGCCCTGCACGTGCTGCGCATGCGCGGCATCTGACGGGCGCTGCGGCACGGGGACGGCCCCGGGCCGGCGCGTCGCCCGCACCGGCCCGGGGCCGGCGGGTCAGGTCCGCACGATGGCGACGGTGTCGATCCCGTTCCACGCGAGGTTGGCGTTGTCCAGCAGGAGCTCGTCCACGTCGATGGAGTGCTCGCTCGCGTCCGCCGGGTCGGCGACCTTGAACGTCGAAGGATGCACCGATCCGTCGGCGTGCACCACACCGCCGTATCCGTGGATGGTCAGGTAGTGGCGGAGGAGGGGGCCGGCGCTGGTGTTCCACGGCAGCCTGCCCGGGATCACCAGGATCATCACCGGCCTGCCGCGGGACAGGGACGCGACGATCCGGTTGATGCCGGCCTCGTAGGTCTGGCCGTTGGAGACCGCTATCTCCTCCCACTTGTACTGCCAGTCGGAGTCCGGGATGTAGGAGTTGATCGCGGCGGGGATCTTGCCCGGCATGGTGACGCCGAAGAGCATCTCGTCGGTGTGCAGCCTGGCGGCCAGGTCGGACTGCGGCGGCGCCGAGTAGCCCATCGTGGCGAGCGTGGTCTGCACGACGCCCGGGCCGCACCAGTTGTCCCGCTCCTGTTCCTTGGCGGACAGCCTCATGTCCAGGGCGCGGACGGGAAGCTGCCACGTGCCGGCGATGCCGAATGTGGCCTCGGTGACGACATAGGGGCGCCGCAGGTCGGTGAAGGCGGTGTAGCAGGCCCTGCTGGCGTTCGTGGTCATCGTCGGGCACGAGTCGCTGATGTCCGGGCCGCCCCCGCCGAACCGCAGCCGCAGGTTGACCTGGAAGTTGGTGTACGCCCCCGGGTTGATGAAGGCGATGGAGCGCACCTGGGTGCGGGCGGAGTTGAACTCCAGGCACACCTGGTAGGCGGTGCCGTTGTAGACCCTGCTGTCGCTGCAGGTCCTGTTGGCGGGGAACGGGTACTCGTGCCAGATCCCGGCGTGGGCGGGCAGCGCAGGCGCCACGACGACCGCGAGGACCGCCCCGGTCAGGACCGAGAGTAACGCTCTGAACATTCTTCGCACCTGCGTGCTTCCTTAGGGGTCGAGGCGTGCGAGACGCCCGTTATCGGTTCAGGCCGAAATTACGGCCATGCGACGAGCCGGAAGAGGCGCTCGTTGATCTTGTAGTAGAGGTGGCCGAAGCGGTCGGCCGTCAGCCCCTCCATCCCCGGGGCCGTCAGCAGCACGGTGAGCGCCTTCGTCGACCTGTCGATGCGGAAGATCTGGTCGCCGGCCGTGCCGTACACGTGGCGGGGGTCCTGTGCCACGGTCAGCAGCACCCCGTCGCGCCAGGCGAGGCTGGGCCTGGCGGCGTAGTCGGGGTCGGGGAAGAGCCGGTTCACCGTGATCTCCTGGGGCCGGGCCGGATCGAGGGTGAACAGCGACCCGCCCGCCAGACCCCAGAGCCGGCCGTCCACCTCCGCGAGGGCGGTGACGGCCTTGGGCGCCGGCAGCGGGAGCGGATGGGGGCGCACGGCGCCGGTGCCGGGGTCGTAGGAGAACAGCGTGGCCGACGCCCCCGGAGCGTAGACGGGATCGACGCCCAGGGCGCCGCGCGTGGACGTGCCGCCGAACAGCGTGCCTCCCGCGAAGGCCAGCGACACGACGGCCTGGTCCGCCACCACGCAGAGGGTCCGTCCCGGCGTGCCCTCCTTCCAGAGCGTGAGTGCGCCGCTGCGCTTGCCGTACTTGGGCACCGTGCCCATGTAGACCGTGCCGTCCGGCCCGCCGGCGAGCGCGTAGGGCCGGTCCTGCGGCGGCGGGCCCTTGCCCGGCTCGCAGTCGTCGGCCTTGCTGCCCGCCTCGCCGCCGGTGTAGCGGAGCCTGGGCGGCCAGGGGTCCGCCGGGTCGTGGCTGTAGAGCTTGGCCGACGGGTAGGCGCCGATGTAGAGCCGGCCGTCGTGCGCCAGCAGGCTGTCGGTCTGGCTGAGCCCGGTGCGGGTCGGGGTGTCCGGCCTGCCGTCGTCGCCGTCTCCCAGCAGCGGGTCGTGGACGCCGGTGCCGCCGGTCAGGTAGCCGCCGGTGTAGATCCTGCCGTCGGGCCCCGTGCCGAGCGCGTTGATCGCGGCGGGCAGGACGGGGGCGCCGGAGACCACCCGGCTGCTCCACTGGCCGTTCGCGGGGTCGTACTTGAAGATCCTGGTGCCGTCCTCGGCCGCGCCGAGACCCACCAGCGTGCCGCCGGACCAGGTGTAGCCGGTGACGTCCAGCCCCGGCCGGACGGAGGTCGCCCGCACGGTCGCGGTGGCCACCTCGTAGGAGTGCAGCAGCCCCTCCCTGACGAACCAGACCCTTCCGTCGCGGGCCGGCGAGTGGTGCAGGTCCACGTCGGTGATCGCGGCGTCGGTCACGGCGGTGTGGGAACCGTCGGCATCGCGCACCACGCGCAGGACGAGCAGCGTGCGGTCGATCCAGGCGAACAATCTGCCGCCCGTCCAGGTGAGCCCGCCCACCATGGAGTTGTGCGCGTAGGCCGCCGGAAGGAGGTGGTCCACGCGTCCCGTGAGGTTGTCGAACCTGATCAGCGCGGCGTTCGTGCCCGTGCCCAGGTACGTGGCGTCGGCCGCCGGGTCGTGGGCGAGGCTGCGCACGTACTGCGCGCCGGTCACGACGGGCACGGCGCCGATCGTGGTGAAGGCGCCGCCGCCGTAGGTGAAGTAGCGGCCGTCGTTGTAGGTGCCGCCGTGCACCTTCCCGTTCGCCCCGGGCTCCAGGTCCCAGATGAACGAGTAGCCGCCCTCCGCCCGCCCGAGGTCGGTGACCGTGGACTGGCCGGGGACGTGCCGGTAGAGCTTGGAGTTGGGATAGGTGCCGAGGTAGACGCTGCCGTCGGTGGCCGTGGCCGCGGCCCAGCCGCCGACCGTGGGCGTGGCCGCCGTGTCGGGAATGGTGATCTTCCGGGTCACCTTCTCGCCGGCCACGTCGATCACGGCGAGTTGCGGGTTGGCGTCGGCTGTGCCGGTGTAGAGGGCATAGGCGCTGCCGCCCGCGAAGGTGGTGGCGTTGGGCGCGCTGCTCTCGATCTGCACGCCCAGATCGGTCCTGTCCCCGGTGATGAGCACCTCGTCCCAGTAGGCGGTGCCCACGTCGGCCACACCGGAGTAGATCAGGGCCGAGACGGTGGCCGTGCCGGTGGGCGCGATGCCCGAGGTGGTGAGGTGGTTCCATCGCCGTCCCGTGGCCGAGGCGTTCGCGCCGCCGCCGAGGAGACGGCCGGAGGCGTCCCTGAAGCGCACGTACAGGTGCGCGGCGCCGCTGTCGGCCCACACGTCGGCCGACAGCGTGTAGCGCCTGCCCGCCGTTGCGGGCAGGCCCGGCAGGCTCTCCCTGCCGTAGGCGGCATCGGGATCGGCGTCGGCGACGCGCGCGGTGGTGCGCCCGTCCCAGACCACGGCGGTGACGCCGCCCGGGCTGTGCGACCCGCTCCAGCCGGTCAGCCCTTCGTCGAAGCCCCCGTTGGCGATCCGCAGGTCGGCCGCGGACGCCGGCGTGAGCGGCGCCGCGAGCAGCGCCGCCAGGAACGCCGTCGCCACCGCTCCCCGCAGGGCGCGCCTCACGCGCCCCCGCCCGTCCCGCGGGCGGGCCCGCGTCGGGCGTGCCGCCGGATCGGCCAGGCTGAAGGACCCTCCAGGAGAGTCGGCACGACCCCACCTCCACGTGGTGTGTCCGTCGTTCTTCAATTTTGGTCCAGACCGTAACCTGGCGGGCGTGGCGCGTCAATGGTGCGGCGGTCCTCTAGCCTTGGTGCCGTGGACTTCGAACTGCGCTCCGACTACATCCCGCTGTGCGACCTGCTGAAGTACTGCGGGATCACCGAGACCGGGGGGATGGCGAAGATGCTGATCGCCGAGGGCATGGTGCTCGTGGACGGCGAGGTGGAGCTGCGCAAGACGTGCAAGATCCGGTCGGGGCAGCTCGTCACCGGGGAGGGCTTCGCCATCCGCGTGGTCTGACCCGGACACCCTTCACGAGAAGTCGTCACATCGATTCCCTGAGTCGGGCGCGGGCGGGACGGGGGCTCTACCACCGGCCGCCCTGCTGGAACTGACCGCCGGAACGGGCGCACGTTCGCAGGTGCAGCCGCGTGAGTGAGGGGAACGCTGGTGAAGGAGGGGAATTTGGCAGATCATGCCCGTGTAGCAAAGAGCCGGCGGGCCTAATGTGCCCGCAACGGAAAGAACCGCCGCGGAGGAGCCTGCGGGGCGGCCACCTGACCGACGGCCCGGTTGAAGAGGGGTCTCATGGGTTTCGGCTGGACCAAACACGGTGACGGCAAGCATCTGGCTCCCGGCGAGGTGGTCAGACCTGACGAGCGGCTCACCTGGCCGCGCATGGTGGGGTTCGGGGCGCAGCACGTGGTGGCGATGTTCGGCGCCACGTTCGTCTTCCCGCTGGTGATGGGGCTGGACCCGAACGTCGCGATCATGATGTCGGGCGTCGCCACGATCCTGTTCCTGTTGATCGTCAAGGGCAGGGTGCCGAGCTATCTGGGCACGAGCGCCTCGTTCGTGGGCGGGGTGCTGGCGATCCGGGCCATCTTCGGCGGTGACACGGCCGGGGCCGACGCCATCGTCACCGGGGCGATCCTGGTGGCCGGGCTGGTGCTGGCGCTCGCGGGGCTGGCCGTGCACGTCCTGGGGGTCCAGGTCATCCACCGGATCTTCCCGCCGGTTGTCACCGGGGCCGTGGTCATGCTGATCGGGTTCGGGCTGGCGTACGTGGTGGCCGACGTCTACTGGCCGCAGGACCAGTGGATGGCGCTGGTCACGATGCTCGTCACGTTCGTCGTCGTGGTGGCGTTCAAGGGGTTCGTCGGGCGCATCGGCATCCTCCTCGGCCTGGTCGTCGGCTTCGTGCTGTCGTGGGGGGCCGACCGGGTCTTCGGGCAGGTGCCCGCCTACAACGACGGCACGCTGAACATCGCGCCGCACTACCGGGTGGACCTGGGCAAGGTCGCCGACGCCCCCTGGGTCGGGCTGCCGGACTTCCACCTGCCCGACTTCAGGATGTCGGCCGTGCTGCTCGTGCTGCCCGCCCTCATCGCGCTGATCGCCGAGAACATCGGCCACGTCAAGGCCGTCGGCGAGATGACCCGCACCGACGTCGACCCGTACGTGGGCCGCGCCATCGCCGCCGACGGCGTCGCCACCGTGGTCACCAGCGCGGTGGGCGGCTCGCCGACCACCACCTACGCCGAGAACATCGGCGTCATGGCCGCCACCAAGGTCTACTCCACCGCCGCCTACTACATCGCGGGCGTCATCGCGATCCTGTTCGGGCTCAGCCCCAAGTTCGGCGCGCTCGTCTCCGCCACGCCGTCCGGCGTGCTGGGCGGCGTGACCGTCATCCTGTACGGCATGATCGGTCTCCTGGGCGCCAAGATCTGGATCGAGAACAAGGTCGACTTCGCCGACCCCGTCAACATGGTCCCGATCGGCGCGGGCATCATCCTGGCGATCGGACCGGTGAAGCACCTGATCGGCGGCGACTTCCGGCTGGAGGGCATCGCGCTCGGCACCATCGTGGTGGTGGGCGGCTACCACCTGCTGCGCGCCATCGCCGGCAGACCGCAGCCCGTCGCGGCGGGCAGGGAAGCGACCGGGGAGGAAGCGACCGGGTGAAGCCGCCGCCGTTCGCCTACCACGCGCCCCGGGACCTCGGCGAGGCCCTGGAGACCCTCGCCGGGGTGGACGGAAAGGTGCTCGCCGGGGGCCAGAGCCTCATCCCCATGCTCAACATGCGGCTGGCCGCGCCGGAGCACCTGGTCGACATCAACCGGCTGGCGTCGCTGGCCGTGCTGGAGGCGGGGCCCGCCGGCGTCACGGTGGGGGCCCTGGCCCGGCACGCGCAGGTGGGCCGCGCGGCCGCCCACCCGCTGCTCGGGCAGGCGCTGCGGCTGGTCGCCCACCCGGTCATCCGCAACCGCGGCACGGTGGTGGGCAGCCTCGTGCACGCCGACCCGGCCGCCGAGCTGCCCGCCGTGCTGGCCGTCCTGGACGGGTCGGTGCGGCTGGCGCGCCACGGGGCGGGCGAGCGGGACGTCCCGGCGCGGGAGTTCTTCCTCGGCCCGATGGAGTCGGCCGTCCGGCCCGGCGAGCTGGCCGTCTCGGCGTTCTTCCCGGCACTGCCGGCCCGGTCCGGGACGGCGTTCCACGAGGTGGCCCGGCGGCACGGCGACTACGCGCTGGCAGGGGTCTGCGCCGTGGTGACCCTCGACGAGGACCTGCGCGTCGCCGCGGCCCGGGCGGCGTGCGTCGGGGTCGGCCCGGTGCCCGTCGTGGCCGACGTGACCGGCGCGTGCGGGCGCCGCCCGGCGGACACGGGCGACTGGGCGGACGCGGCGCGGGCCGTCCAGGACGTCACCGAGCCGGAGGGCGACGTGCACGCGAGCGCCGCGTACCGCCGGCACCTCGTCGGCGTCCTGGCCGCGCGGGCGCTCGCCGAAGCCGCCCGGACGGCCGCCCGGAGCGCCGCCCAGCGGGACGCCCAGCGGGACGCACAGAGCGCCGCCCAGCGGGACGCTCGGGCGGCCGGCGAGGGGGACCGGGAGCGCGCGCGGTGAGGAGAGACGTGGAACACGAGATCACCCTGGTGGTGAACGGCGTCGCGCGGCGGGCGCGGGTGCCCGCGCGGCGCCTGCTGTCCGACTGCCTGCGCCACGACCTCGGCCTGACCGGCACGCACGTGGGCTGCGAGCACGGCGTGTGCGGCTGCTGCACGGTGCTGCTGGACGGCGAGCCGGTGCGCTCCTGCCTGACGTTCGCGGTGACCGTGGACGGCCGGGAGCTCACCACGGTGGAGGGGCTGGCCGGGCCGGAGGGGATGTCGCCGGTGCAGCGGGCCTTCGCCGAGTGTCACGCGCTGCAGTGCGGCTTCTGCACGCCCGGCTTCCTGTGCACGGTGACCGCGCTGCTGCGCGAGAACCCCACGCCGTCCGACGAGGAGGTGCTGGAGGGCATCTCCGGCAACCTGTGCCGCTGCACCGGCTACCAGAACATCGTCAAGGCCGTCCACCGGGCCGCCGAACTGCTGGCGGAGGAGGGGCGATGAGCACCAGGCTGTTCGGCGAGCCGGTGCCACGCCGGGAGGACGGCAGGCTGCTCACCGGCCGGGGCCGCTATCTCGACGACCTCGGCGCCGGGGCGCTGGAGGTGGCGTTCGTGCGCTCGCCGCACGCGCACGCCCGCATCCGCGACATCGACGTCTCCGCCGCCCTCGACGTGGACGGCCTGGTCGCCGTCTACACCTGGGAGGACCTGCCCGAACGGGTGGGCCGCCCGCTGCCGCTGCTCATCCCGCACCCCGCGCTCACCCACGGCCGCACCGCCCACCCGCTGGCCCGCGAGGTGGTCAGGCACGTCGGCGAGCCGGTCGTCATGGTGGTGGCCGCCGACCGCTACCTCGCCGAGGACGCCTGCGCGCTCATCGAGGTCGACTACGAGGTGCTCGAACCGGTCGTCGGCCTGGAGGAGGCGGCGCGCGGCGCGCACCTCGTGCACGAGGACGTGCCCGGCAACGTGGGCGCCCGCCTCGTGCAGGAGGTGCCCTCCGCGACCGGCGCGAGCGCCCGCGAGGCCGTCTCGGCGGCGCCGCATCGGCTGGCGTTCCGGCTCGACATCGAACGCAGCGCCAGCATGCCGCTGGAGGGCCGTGGCGTGTACGCCCGATGGGACGGCACCGACCTGCGCGTCTACTCCAGCACCCAGACCTCGACCAGCGTCCGCATGGCCGTCGCCGCCGCGCTCGGCGTGCCGCTGCCGCACGTCGAGGTGATCGCCCCCGACGTGGGCGGCGGGTTCGGCGTCAAGATCGTCCACCCGTGGCCGGAGGAGATCCTGGTGCCGTGGGCGGCGATGCTGCTCGGCCGGGAGGTCAAGTGGACCGAGGACCGGCGCGAGCACTTCGTCGCCTCCGCCCACGAACGTGCCCAGGTGCAGCACGTCGAGGTCGGCTTCGACGACGAGGGCCGGGTGCTCGGGCTGGACGTGACGATCCTGCACGACCACGGGGCGTACACGCCGTACGGGATCATCGTGCCGATCATCACCTCCACCCAGCTGCTCGGACCGTACCGGATCGGCGCCTACCGGGTGGAGTTCAGCTCGATCTACACCAACACCGTGCAGGTCACGCCGTACCGGGGGGCCGGACGGCCGCAGGGCGTGTTCTGCATGGAGCGGACCATGGACAAGATCGCCCGCAGGCTCGGCCGCGACCGCACCGAGGTGCGCCGGGTCAACCTCATCGAACCGCACGAGTTCCCGTACGACCAGGGCATGACGTTCCAGGACGGCCGGCCGCTGATCTACGACAGCGGCGACTACCCGGAGATGCTCCGCATGGTCAAGGAGCTGATCGGCTGGGACGGCTTCGAGCGGCGGCCCGGCCGGGGCATCGGCATCGCCTGCTACGTCGAGGGCACCGGCGTCGGGCCGTACGAGGGCGGGCACGTCATGGTCACCTCCGACGGGCGGGTGCACGTCTCGACCGGCCTCACCTCGCAGGGGCAGGGCCACGAGACGGTGTTCGCGCAGATCGCCGCGACCGAGCTGGGCGTGCCCCTCGACCGCGTCTCGGTGGTCACCGGCGACACGCGCCGCTTCGGCTACGCGGTCGGCACGTTCGCCTCGCGCGCGGCCGTGATGAGCGGCAACGCGATCGCGCTGGCCTGCCGCAAGGTGCGCGAGAAGGCGCTGCGCATCGCCGCCGACGCGCTGGAGGCGGACCCGGCCGACCTGGAGATCTCCGACGGGCTCGTGCGCGTCTCCGGGCTGGGGGCCGGCACGCCGTCGGCCTCGATCCCGCTGTCCACGGTCGCGGTGCTGGCCAACCCGCTGCGCTACGCCTTCGACGACGAGGCGGCCAGGGCCACCCAGTTCGCCGGCGCCACCTCGCCCGACCGGCCGCCCGTGGCGGAGGGCGAGGAGCCTGGACTGGAGGGGCGCGACTACTACTCGCCGGTCAGGTCCACGTTCGCCGCCGGGATGCACGCGGCGATCGTCGAGACCGACCCGCTCACCGCCGAGGTGCGGATCGTCCGCTACGCGGTCGTGCACGACTGCGGCAGGCTGATCAATCCGATGATCGTCGAGGGCCAGATCCACGGCGGGGTGGCCCAGGGAGTCGGCGGCGCCCTGTACGAGCGGATGGTCTACGACGAGCACGGGCAGCTCGTCAACGCCTCGTTCATGGACTTCCTCATGCCGTACGCCACCGAGATCCCGCGCGTGGAGACCGCCCACCTGGAGACGCCCTCGCCGCTCAACCCGCTCGGCATCAAGGGCGCCGGGGAGGCCGGGGTCATCCCGGTGTCCGCCGTGCTGGCCTCGGCCGTCGAGGACGCGGAGGGCATCCCGATCGACCGCATGCCGATCTCGCCGTCGGAGCTGTTCGAGCTCAGGAGCGGCCACTCCGGCACCTGAGCTCCCCGGCGGGCTGGCATGATCGACACCGTGACGACGGGTGGAGAGGGCGAGCTGCGTGCGCCCGGCCGGGGGCTGACACGCGTGCCCGGCACAGCGGACGACCTCGCCGGGGTGCGGCTGATCGACCTGGCCTGGAACGACCTGGCCGAGCTGCCGCCGTGGCTCGGCGGCCTGCCGTCGCTGGCCGAGCTGCGGCTCGACGGCAACCGGCTGGGCGCCCTGCCCGACCTCACGGGCCTGACCGCGCTGCGCGCCCTCCACCTCGACGGCAACCGGCTGACGGACGTCCCCGCCTGCCCGCCGGGCCTGGAGACGCTCTTCCTGTACGGCAACGCCGTCGCCGAACTGCCGCCCGGCCGGCTCGGCGCCCGGCTGCGGCACCTGTCGCTCGGCGGCAACCGGCTGACCGGCGTGCCCGGGACGCTCTGGGAGCTGACCTGCCTGGAGTCGCTCAACCTGGCCGAGAACCGGCTCACCGAGGTGCCGCCGGCCGTCGGCGGGCTGACGGCCCTGCGGATGCTCGACCTGGCCCACAACCGGCTCACCACCATCCCGCCCGAGCTGGGCGACCTCGGCCTCACCGACTACCTCTACCTGGGCGACAACGCCTTCACCGAGGTGCCGCAGGCCCTCGGGCGGCTGGACCGGCTCGCCTACCTGGGTCTGGACGCCAACCGGCTGACCCGCCTGCCCGGCTCCCTCGGCGCGATGGCGGGGCTGACGGAGCTGCGGCTGTCCGGCAACCGGCTGGAGGAACTGCCCGCTTCCCTCGGCGACCTGGGCCGGCTGCGCGAGCTGCACCTGCGTGGCAACCGGCTGACCGCGCTGCCGCCGGAGCTGGCCCGGCTCGGCGAGCTGCGCCACCTCGACCTGCGCGACAACCTCCTCGGCGCGCTGCCCGCCGGGATCGCCCGGCTCACCCGGCTCGCCCACCTGGACCTGCGCAACAACCGGCTACGGGAGCTGCCCGCCGAGCTGGCGGACCTGCCCGCCCTGGCCAAGCTCGACCTGCGGTGGAACAAGCTCGACGGCGACCCCGAGCCGCTGCGGCGGCTGCGGGAGCGCGGCTGTGCCGTTCTGGTGTGAATCCGGGTGAACCGGCCCGGGGAGGGCTGCGTATCTCGGCACATGACGACATTTGCACGTCTGGCCGCTTCTGCGCTCTTGGTCGCATTCGTCGCCGCCTGCTCGGGCGGCGGAGGCGGCGGGACCGGCGGCGCGCCCCTCGCGGGCGGAGCGGACCAGCCCATCCCGGACCCCACCGAGCTGCAGGTGTTCAGCGTCGAGGAGCTCTCGGCCAAGGTGGGGTGCAAGCCCCGCATCCAGGTCGACGCCAAGGACATCCGGACGGGGTACTGCAAGACCGAGCACGGCGAGTTCTTCGTCAACACCTTCCTGTCGGAGCAGGACAAGGACGTCTGGATGGACCGGGCGCCCGAGTACAACCCCCACCTGGTGGGCTACCGGTGGACCGTGCTGTCCAAGCTCGAGGTGCTGCGGGCGCTCAAGGGGCCGCTCAACGGCGACCTGCACCTGAACGACCACCGGACCAAGTCGCCGCAGCCGGCCCAGCCCGCCGGCTACTGACGGGGCCCGGTGAAGGGCCACCCGGCAGGCCGCCGACGGGCTGTCGGCGGCCTGCCGGCGGCGTCAGGGGAGGAGGCGCGCGCGACCGGCGCGCACGGTCGGCGCCCGCGTCCCCGGCCGGCCGAATATCGCCGAATATGTCGATGAGGCCGAGCGGAAAGCAGGCCCGGCATCACTGGAGAAAATGTTCCCCCGGTCTTTTCGGGGCATCCCGAAATGCGGTCGGCCGTTCATCGGACAGTCGCCGCGAGCCACCCCGGGTTAATGAGCGGTTACGCCTCAGAATGCGAACAGTATGCCGCCGGTGGCGCGTATCGCCACGCACCGGTTGGCAAATGTCCGGGCGTATTCGCGGCGCTGCCCGCGCCACATCCCGACGGCGCCGACGCGGACCGGGGCGTATTCGCGGGTGCACGGCCCCGGGTCCTCGGGGATGCGCTCGGCTCGGCCCTGGGTGCGGCGCAACTGCCCGCAGGCCGCCGCCGCCGCGGCGTGCGCGCCGCCGTCTGGGCCGCAGAGCAGCGTCGACGACGCCAGGGGTTCTGCGGTGGTGCCGTCGTCGGGGGTGACGGTCAGCACGTAGACGCCGACGGGGTCGTACGGGGTGACGGACGTCGCGGTGGCCGGAGCAGCGCCCAGCAGGAGCGCCAGGCCGGCCGCGGCGGCCACGGGCATGGTTCGCCGGAACAGCATATGGGGACCTCCTTGGTCTCTATCGCGATGGCGATAGCGGGGTGGAGGGGCGGCCCTTTTCCGGGACCCGCCCCCTGATGCGGAGGAGAATACGCACGGACTTATTGCCGGTGGGCCGTAAATCCTTGCGCCCCGTGATGCTAGAACGAGAAATACTACGGAGCAACCCGCGCGTCCGGCATCGGTGTGACCGTAAAACGGACCCTTTCCCGGTGGCGGCGATCGTTTCGGCAGGGTGGGCGTCAATCGTCTGACGCGATCTCCTGACGACCTTTACTATTTTTAGTGACCTACATCACAGCCTGGTCAGTGAGCCAGTGAGACGCGCTTCCGGAACACCCAGTAGGTCCACCCCTGGTAGACGAGGACGAACGGCAGCGCGATCAGCCCGATCCAGGTGAGCATGGTCAGCGTGTAGGGGCCGGAGGCCGCCTCGGCCAGCGTCAGGCCGGGCAGCGGCACCACGCGCAGCACGGTGAAGACCGACACCGAGGTCAGCGCGATGGCCGTCGCCGTGGCGGCGAACGCCCACCCCTCGCGCCGCCGCCAGATGAGGGCCACCGCCGCCGCCAGCGCCCCCATGGCCGCCAGCGCGGGCACCGACCGCGCGTCGAACACCGGGCCGGTCTCCGGCAGGCCGGCCGCGCCCGCGCCGAAGGCGAGGTTGGCCAGCGCGACGACGGCGAGCGGCAGCGTCACCGCGCCCGCGGCCAGCGCCGCCGCCCGGGCGCGCCGCCGTACGGGGCCGTCGGTGCGCAGCGCCAGGAACACGGCGCCGTGCAGCACACACAGCGCCAGCGTGAACACCCCGCCCACGACGGCCGCGAGCGCGGTGCCGAGCACCATGTTGGCGAAGACCGCGCCCCACAGGAACGCCGGCAGTGCGCTGCCCACCACGATGCCGAGGTCGCACCAGACCGGGTCGGTCACCTTGCCGCGCCACTCCAGGCCGACGCCCCGGACGATGAGGCCCACCAGGACGAGCACCACGGGCAGGTAGAAGGCGCTGAAAACGCCGGCATACCAGGCGGGGAAGGCCGCGAACATGGCGCCGACCGCGGTGATCAGCCACACCTCGTTGCCGTCCCAGACCGGCCCGATCGTCTGCAGGCTCTGCCGCTGCTCGGTGTCGTCACGGCTGACGAACGGGGCGAGCAGCCCCACGCCGAAGTCGAAGCCCTCCAGCATGAAGTAGCCGGTCCACAGGAAGGCGATGATGACGAACCACAGGTCGATCACTGTTCACACCTCAATACATCAGGGACGGCTCTAGCCGCTCGGCCGCGGGCGCCGGCTCGGACTCCTCGGGGCCCCGGCGCACGTGCCTGGCCAGGAGGACGGCCTCGACCACCGCCAGCGCGCCGTACAGCAGGGTGAAGATCGTCAGCGAGACGGCGACCTCGGTCAGGCTGACGCCGGGGGAGACGCTCGCGGCGGTGAGCAACTCGCCCGTGACCGTCCACGGCTGGCGGCCGATCTCGCTGAGCAGCCAGCCCGCGGTCACCGCGAGCAGCGGCAGGGGCAGCGCCAGCACGAACAGCCTGGCCAGCCAGGGCGGCAGGTCGCGGCGGCGCCGCGTCAGCCACAGGCCGAGCACCGACAGGCCCACCGTGGTCAGTCCGAAGCTGATCATCACCCGGTAGGACCAGAAGACCACGGCCTGGTCGGGCCGGTAGTCGCCGGGGCCGAACCGCTCCTCGTAGCGGCGCTGGAGGTCCTCGGTGCCCTGGACGGTGGCGTCGAAGTCGCCGGTGGACAGGAAGCTGAGAAGCTTGGGGACCTCCACGCCGGGCACGATCGTGAACGGCGCGCCCGCCGTGTCGCGCTCCAGCCCCTCGGCGGAGGCCAGCTTCATCGGCTGCTGCTCGTGGGTGAGCTTGGCGGACAGGTCGCCGCTGCCCGCGACGACCGCCCCCGCGACGGCCGTCATCACCAGCGCCGCACGCGCCGCGCCGCGCCACATGGGGGCCCTGGTGCGCAGCAGCCAGTAGCCGCTCACCGCCAGCACGAAGCCGCCCGCCACGATGAAGGCCGCCCCGACCACGTGGGGCACCTGGGCCAGCGCCGTGGAGTTGGTCAGCACCGCCCACAGGTCGGTCATCCGGGCCCTGCCGTCCACGACCTCGTAGCCGACCGGGTGCTTCATCCAGGCGTTGGCCGCGAGGATGAAGTACGCCGACAGGTTGGAGCCGATCGCGGCGGCCCAGATGCACGCCAGGTGCACGCGCTTCGGCAGCCGGTCCCACCCGAAGATCCACAGCCCCAGGAACGTGGACTCCATGAAGAACGCCAGCAGCGCCTCCAGTGCCAGCGGGGCGCCGAACACGTCACCCACGAAGGTGGAGTACTCGCTCCAGTTCATCCCGAACTGGAACTCCTGCACGATGCCCGTGACCACCCCCATGGCGAAGTTGATCAGGAACAGCTTGCCGAAGAACTTGGTCAGCCGGAGGTAGTGCTCCTTGCCGGTCCGGTGCCACGCCGTCTGCAGCCCCGCCACGAAGACGCCGAGGCCGATCGTCAGCGGCACGAACAGAAAGTGGTAGACGGTGGTCACGCCGAACTGCCACCGCGCTAGGTCGAGTGCGTCCATTTCCCCCTCGCCGGCTTCGGATGCTCTACAAGCCGTAGAGCACCTACACTCAGTAGTACTACAGCTTGTAGAGCAATGTCGTGGAGATCTTCGTCACAGCGCGCCATCCCCGTGCTGTCGAGGATGTCGCACGAGGTCAGGGCGGCGCGTCAGCCGGTGGGCTGATTCCCGCGTACCTCCCGCGGCGGACCTCGGGCGGCCCCGCCCCCTGTCAGGTCGTGATCGCGACACGGACGCGCCGTCTGGCAGGTGTTGCCCTTATCCGTAGCGCCGGTCGTCCCTAGAGTGGCCGTGTGAAGGTCGCAGGGAACGCCGTGATCGGCGTCGACAGAGATCGATTGTGGGCCGCGCTGCGGGACCCGGCGGTGCTGGTGCGCACGATCCCCGGCTGCGAGCGCCTGGAGGAGACCGGCCTCGACACCTACCGGATGACCGTCAACGCGGGGGTGGCGTCCGTCAAGGGCGTCTACCAGGGCGAGGTGGCCCTGGGCGAGCCGCACGCCCCCGAGCGCTTCGTGCTGCGGGCGCGCGGCCAGGGCGCCCCCGGCACGGTGGACGCCACGGTCCGGGTACGGCTCAGCGAGGTCGACGGGGGCACCCGGGTCGACTACGACGCCGACGCGGTGATCGGCGGCATGATCGGCGGGGTGGGGCAGCGCATGCTCGGCTCGGTGGCCAGGCGGACGGCGGCGGAGTTCTTCTCGGCCGTCGAGGACCACCTGCTCGCGCCCGCTTCCGGGCCCGAAGGGCCCGTGGCCTCCGGAGTCCCCGTCCCGCCGGAAGTCCCCATCCCGATGGAAGGCCCCGTCCCGTCGGAAGGCCCCGCCGCGCCGGAAGGTCCCGCGGAGCCGGGGGCGCCGGCGTCGCAGGCGGTGGCCACCGCCGTGCCGCCGGCTGCCGGGCGCGCGCCCGCCGTCTACGAGCGGCCCGCGGCGACGCGCGCCGACGGGCGGCGCACGGAGACCCGCCCGTGGGTGATGCTGGCCTCGTTCGGCATGGGCGCCGGCGTGGCCCTCGCCGGGGCCGCGATCGGCTGGCTGTTCGGCCGCGCCGGCCGCCGCTGATCCGGCGGCCCGGTCGGCGCCGCGGTGTCGTCCTGGCGGGGAGGCGCATTCCCCTGTTCAGCGCGATCGGCCGCCACGAAGCCGGGCGGCGTGCCCTCGCGGAAGAGGATCTCCGGGCGTAGCGTGGTCGTATGCGGCAGGCACACGCTGAAGACGCCAGGACCGAGGCCAGGCGGATCGTCTCCGCCCTGCTGGGCGAGGAACGACCCACCGCCGAGGCGTTGCTCGCGGACGCGCGACCCGTGCTGGGCGACGAGCGGACCGGACGCTGTCTCGACCTGGCGCTGGGCGCGTCGCTGACCAGACGCTCGGCCGAGCTGTCGGCGATCGCCGGGCTCCTGGTCGGCACCCGCGACCTCGGGCCGGAGTGGTGGACGCGCGGCAGGGGCGGCAAGCTGCCCGCGCCCGACGAGGTGCTGGTGACGGCGGTGGCGATCGAGCCGTGGACGGACCTCACCGCGCTGGAGATGCTGGCCGCCTGGATCGCCGACGACGCGGCCGACGCGCTGTGGGGCGCCCCCGTGGCCGAGGTCGACCTCAACTCGTGGCAGGCCGAGGACCGCTTCGCCCTGCCACCGGACGTGCGGCCGGGGCGGCGGCTCGTCGTGCACTTCGACGCCGGAGGCCGCCTCGACGCGGTCGTCACCCGGCGGGCCGACGACGAGCTGGGCTCCAACCTCGACTTCCAGTCGCTGCGCTACTCCCGGCCCGCCGAGGCCCAGTGGAGCTGGGGGGTGGCCGCAGGGCTCGGCCCGCACCCGCTGCCCGGTGACGAGCCCGACCCCTACGCCCGCGAGGTCGATCCCCGCGCGGCCGGCATCCTGCGCGACTGGGCGCTGCGCCACGGCGCCACCCGTGAGCAGATCGGCGAGGGGTGGCGCCACGTGGGCGACGTGGTGTCCGCGATCGAGCGGGTCGACTGGATGTGGCGCAGCGGCGAGTGGTTCGGCTGGTGGCGCGGGGCGTCGGCGCTGGTGGACGACTCGGCCTACCTGCCCTACCGGCTGGAGGAGCTGGCCGCCGGCTGAGCCGCAGGAATGGGCGGGGCCGGGCGGCGGTTGGCGACGTACATGAAGGTTGAAATATTTTCGGACGTCGCCTGCCCCTGGTGCTACATCGGGCACGCCCGCTTCGCCCGCGCGGCCGAGCGGTTCCGCGCCAGGGGCGGCCGGCTGGAGGTCACGATGCGGCCGTTCCAGCTCAACCCCGACGCCCCGGCGGAGGGCGAGCCGCTGCTCGGCGCGCTTGAGCGGAAGTTCGGCGCGAACGTCGCCCAGATGACCGAACGCGTCGCCGGGGTGGCCGCCGACGACGGGCTGGAGGTGCGCTTCGACCGGGCTGTCAGCGCCAACACCTTCGAGGCGCACCGCCTGATCGAGCTGGCCACCCGCCAGGGACGCGGCGAGCAGATGGCCGAGCGCCTGTTCCGGGCCCACTTCACCGACGGGCTCAACGTCGCCGACCCCGGTGTGCTCGCCGGGCTGGCCGCCGAGGCGGGCGTCGACGACACCGGCGAGGGCGCGGCCGAGGTGCGCGACCAGCTCGGCCGGGCCGGCAGCCTGGGTATCACCGGCGTGCCGCTCTTCCTGTTCGAGGAGAAGTTCGCCGTGTCGGGGGCGCAGCCGGAGGAGACGTTCACGGCCGCCATCGACGAGGTCGCCGAACGCACCGGCCAGACCCCGATCACCACGCTCGCGGCCCCCGCCGACGGCTGCGACGACGACGGCTACTGCGCCGTCTGAGCGCCCGCCGGTCGCCTCAGGTGCCCTCGCCGAGGAGACCGGCGCGGTGGTGGCGGCGGCACAGCACCTGGTAGCGCACGGGCGAGTCGTCGGTGTCGCCGATCACCACCTGCTCGCCGGTGCGCACCAGCTCCCCGCCCACGATCCGCCCGTTCAGCAGCCCCGGCCGGCCGCACCAGCACAGCACCTCGACCTGCAGCCGGCACACCTCGTCGGCCAGCTCGAACAACCGCTGCGCCGCCGGGAACATCACGGACCTGAAGTCGGAGGCCAGCCCGAAGGCGTAGACGTCGATCCCGTGCCCGTCCACCAGGTCGGCGAGCTGCTCGATCTGCTCGACCGAGTAGAAGCACGCCTCGTCGCAGATCAGGTAGTCGAGCCCGGTCTGCCCGGTCACCAGCTCCACCAGATCGAGCGAGTCGACGACCTCGACCGCCTCCAGCCCGAGCCCGATCCTGCTGGTGACCCGGGCGCCGCCCGACCGGTCGTGCTTGGTCAGCACCAGGCCGCGCCGGCCCTGGCGGCCGTGGTTGTAGTTCATCTGCAGGGCGAGCGTGGACTTCCCGCAGTCCATCGGGCCGAAGTAGAACTTGAGCACGGCATCACGGGTGCCACGCGGCACGGGAGACAAAGCAGACACCACAGTCACGGGGGGCCAGCTTAGCGGCTTGGCGCAATCCCTGAGCTCATGGGAGATTTCTCCCCTGAGCATCAGGAGGCAGCGTGGTCACAGACAATCCGCAGGGGCCGCTCGACGAGCTGATGAAGCCCGACGACATCACCGCGGCGCAGGCGGACGCCGCCAGGTGGCGTTACGGGTTCTTCGTCGTGCTGGCGGGAATCGTGGCGATCCTGGTGGCCTTCGGCGCCGCGGTCTTCGCCACGGGCCAGTTCGCCGCGCTGTTCGCCGGGGTCGCCGGCGTGATCGGCACCATCATGGGCGCCTACTTCGGGGTGCAGGCCGGCCAGTCGGGTAAGGCCAGAGTGGAGGCCGAACTGGCCAGGTCGCAGGAGATGGTCGTGCGGCTGGCGGCGTACGTGGGCACGGCCAACGCGCCCCGCGTCATCGAAGAAGTGCTGGGCCGGCGCCGGAGCTGAGGATCATGCGAAGCGTCCGAATCGGAGTCGACACCGGGGGAACGTTCACCGACGTCGTGGCGGTGGACGAGCAGACCGGTGAGATCGTCACCACGAAGACCCCCTCCACGCCCGCGAACCCGGCCGAGGGGTTCGCCGCGGGCATCGCCAAGCTGGGCGAGCTCGACGTGACCGCCGTCGTGCACGGCACCACGGTGGCCACCAACCAGCTTCTCGAAGATCGGATCGCCGGCCTCGGGTTCATCACGACCGAGGGGTTCGAGTTCGTCCTGGAGATCGCCAGGCAGAGCGTGCCCGACGGCTACGGCAACTCCTACTTCTGGGTCAAGCCGCCCCGGATCGTCCCCGTCCACCTGGTACGGACCGTCGGCGGGCGGCTCGACCACCTCGGCGCCGAGGTGTGGCCGTTCGCCGAGGAGCAGGCCGTCGAGGTGGCCCGCTGGTACCGGGCCCGGGGCATCACCACGATCGGCGTGTGCTTCCTGCACGCCTACGCCAACCCCGAGCACGAGCGCCGCATGCGCGACGTGCTGGCCCGCGAGCACCCGGAGGCCGTGGTCTCCATCTCCAGCGACGTGCTGCGCGAGTACCGCGAGTACGAGCGGTCCGTCACCACGCTCGTGGACGCCGCGGTCAAGCCGGCCATGCGCCGCTACCTCGCCGACGTCTCCGCCCGGCTCGGCATGCCGTTCTCGGTCATGAAGTCCAACGGCGGCGTGCTGTCGGCGCGCGAGGTCGCGCACCAGCCGATCACCACCGTCCTGTCCGGGCCGGCGGCGGGCGCGCTCGGGGCGGCGCTCATCGCCTCCACGGCCGGTCACCCGTCGGTGATCACGCTCGACGGCGGCGGAACCTCCACGGACGTCGCCGTCGTCATCGACGGCGAGCCGTCCATCACCACCGAGGGGTCCGTCGGCCGCTACCCGTGCAAGATCCCGATGATCGACATCGTGACCGTGGGCGCCGGCGGCGGCTCGGTCGCGTGGATCTCGCCCGAGGGCACGCTCAAGGTCGGCCCCCGCTCGGCGGGCGCCGACCCGGGCCCGCTCTGCTACCGCCGCGGCGGCACCGAGGTGACGGTCACCGACGCGCACGTCTACCTCGGCCGCATCCCGCCCCACCTGCTCGGCGGCGAGATCCCGCTCGACTACGACGCCGCCCGCATGGGCGTCCAGGCGCTGGCCGACAAGCTCGGCCTCACCCCCGAGCGGACCGCGACGGGCATCCTGGAGATCAGCGCGTTCAACCAGAGCAACGCGATCCGCCGGCTGACCGTCAAACGCGGGCTCGACGTGCGCGACTTCCCGCTGGTGACGTTCGGCGGTTCGGGGCCGCTGCTCGCCTGCCGGCTCATCGACATCCTCGGCCTGCCCGCCGTCGTCGTGCCGCCCGAGCCGGGCAACGTCTCGGCGTTCGGGCTGCTCACGGTGGACGTCAAGAACGACTACGTGCGCACGTACGTCACGCGCGAGTTGTCCCTGCAGGCGGCGGCCAGGATCTTCGGCGAGCTGGAGGGGCGGGCGGCCGAGGAACTGGAGCGCGAGGGCTTCGCCGAGCCGGTCTTCGCGCGCAGCGCGGACCTGCGCTACTACGGCCAGGCGTACGAGGTGCGCGTCCCCGCCCCGGCGGGCGGCCTCGACGAGGAGTGGCGGGCCGAGGTGCTCACCCGCTTCCACGACGCCCACGAGAAGCTGTACGGCTACGCCTACCGCGACGACCCGCGGCAGGCCGTCGAATGGGTCAACCTGCGCGTCTCCGGCATCGGGCCGATCAACCGGCCGGCCATCCGCCGCGACCCGTACCCGAAGACCGAGGCCCGGACGTCGACCCGGCGGGTCGTCTTCGAGGAGCCGTGCGAGGCACCCGTCCACCAGCGGGCCGCGCTCGACGCCGGCACCGTGGTCGAGGGTCCCGCGGTGATCGAGGAGTACGGCTCGACCATCCCCATCCACCCGGGCTTCACCGCGACGGTGGACGAGTACGGCAACGTGGAGGTGCGCCGTGGACCGGCCGAAGAACGCGGCTGACCCGATCCTCGTCGAGATCGTCGAGGGCACGCTCGCCTCGGTGGAGCGGGAGGTCGAGACGGCCATCGCCCGCACGGCCCGGTCGCCGATGATCCGCGACGCGCACGACTTCCGCGCGGGCATCCACGACGCGCGGCTGCGCAAGCTCACCGGCCGCTCCTACAGCGCGCTGGTCCAGCCGATCGTCCGCGACTTCCCGATCGAGACGATGCGGCCGGGCGACGTCTACTTCCACAACGACGTCTACCTGTCCGAAGGCGGCATCGGCCACCTGCCCGACCTGTGCGTCACGGTGCCGGTCTTCCACGAGGACGAGGTCGTGGCGTTCGTGCAGGCGTTCGGCCACCACGACGACATCGGCGGAGCCGTGCCCGGTTCCATGCCCTCGCACGCGCGCAGCGTCTACGAGGAGGGGCTGATGGTCCCGCCGATCAAGCTGTGGGACCGGGGCGTGCCGAACGAGGCGGCGCTGCGCATCATGACGCGCAACTCCCGCATGCCCGACTCGCTCGCCGGTGACCTCGACGCGGAGTGCTCGGCCTGCCTCATGGGAGCGCGCCGGCTCGGCGAGCTGTTCGACAGGTACGGCAAGGACGCCGTCGTGGCGTGCTTCGACGCGATCATCGACCAGACGACCGAGACGTTCCGCCGCGAGCTGCTGTCCAAGATCCCCGAGGGCTCGTACGTCTGGGAGGACTACGCCGAGCACGACGGCGTGGACGAGCCGCGCCTGCACGCCCAGCGCATCACGCTGACGGTGGACCACGCGGCGGACACTCCGTTGACGATCGACTTCACCGGCACGTCACCGCAGGCCAAGGGGCCGATCAACCACGCGGGCGACTACGCAGACGGGGTGTTCCTGAAGAAGTGGCTCGCCCCCGTGCTGCGCAACCTCGCCGACTCCCCGGAACGCATGGCCGAGCTGGACGTCAACGAGGGCGTGGTGCCCCTCATCGCGATGGTGTTCCCGGACAAGGGCACCCTGCTCACCCCGGTCTTCCCCGCGCCGACGAACGCCCGCACCTTCGTCATCCTGCGCCTGCTCGGCGTGCTGGCCGGCGTCCTGGCCAAGGCCACCGGCGGCCGCATGCCCGCCGACCAGGAGACCATCCGCTACACCGGCGTGCACGGCACCGACGCCGACGGCCTGCCGTACCTGATGCGCGAGGTGCTGGGCGGCGGCTCCGGCGGGCGCTGGTACGCCGACGGCGAGGACACCGTCCACGTGGTGCCCGACTCGCGCAACATCCCCGTCGAGTTCGCCGAGGCCCGCTGGCCGCTGCGCGTCGAACGGCTCGGGCTGGCCTGCGACTCCGGCGGGCCGGGGATGTTCCGGGGCGGGCTCGGCTACGACAAGCACATCCGCATGCTCCGGGACGCCTCGTACATGTCGATCGCCGACCGCTCCATCCTGTCGTGCTGGGGCGTCAACGGCGGCCTGGCCGGCCGGCCCTTCCGCGTCGAGATCGCCGGCAAGGAGATGGAGGGCCTGGTAGACGACCAGCCGGTGCAGGCGGGCGAGCTGATCCGCATCCGCACGACGGGCGGCGGCGGCTGGGGCTCGCCGTACGACCGCGACCCGCGCGCGGTGGCGGCCGACGTGCGCGACGGCAAGGTCTCCATCGCCGGGGCCCTCGGCGACTACGGGGTCGTGCTCGACGGGGACCGCATCGACGAACAGGGCACCGCCGAGCTCCGCGCCCGCCTGCGCCCCCCGGCCGACCGCTTCTTCGACCGCGGCCCGGGCTACCCGAAGCTGTCCGGCGGCCGGACCCACGCGGAGGTGGACGAACTGTAAGCGGAAAGCCTGGACAGCGCAAAGCCCGGGCTCCTGTCGTCCGGCAGTCCACCCGGGCCCACTTCCACTCCCATCTGCGATGGGCGGCATCCCTGGCGTACCCGGGCGCGCACACCCTGTCACCCCGGATCAGGGTCGGCCCGAATCCGGGGTCGTCTCGAATCGGGGGGGCGCCTCGGATCCGGGCGGGCGCGGGCGCGGCTGCCATGATGGTCCCCCACCAGCCGCCGACCCGGAGGAAACCCGTGCGCATCGTTCTCGCCGGTCTCGCCACCAGCCACCCGTTCACCGACGCCCGCACCCTGGCCAGGTACGCCGAGCTGGTGGTGTGGGAGCCGGACCCCGAGCGGCTGCGGCGCTTCACCGGCGAGCATCCCACGGCCGTGGTCGCCTCGTCCCTGGCCGAGGCGCTGGCGACCGGCCCCGACGGGGTGGTGCTGACCGTGCCCAACCCGCAGGTGCCCGAGGCGCTGGCCGCCGTGCTGGCAACGGGGGCGGCCTGCTTCGTCAACAAGCCCGCCGCCGCCACCCGCGACCAGCTGGAACGGCTGGACCGGTTGCCGATCCACGACCGGGTGATGTCGGGCTCGGTGCTGCGCTTCGCCCCGGCGTTCGCGGGGACGACGGTGGACCCGGCCGAGGTGCTGTCCGTGCGGGCCACCGTGCGGCACGACGTGGGGATGTGGGCCACCGGCTACAACGCCTGGCAGGACACGCCGGGCGAGGGCGGAGGCACGATGGTGACCATGGGCGTCCACGGCGTCGAGCTGCTGGTCGCGCTGCTGGGCCCGGACGTGCGGCTGGTCGGCGCGGCCGGCGCGCGGCGGCACTACACGACGCTGCGCTCGGAGGACGCGGGCGTCATGGCGCTGCGGTGGGCGAACGGCGTCACCGGCACGGTGGAGATCATCGGCGTCTCGGAGGAGGAGTCCTACTCCGTCACCCTGCACCGGCGCGACTCGTCCGAGACCGTCGTGATCGAGGGCGGTGACGACCCGATCAAGGGGCTGGGTTACGAGGGGACGATCGCGGCGTTCCTCGGCATGGTCGCCGGCGGGCCCAGCCCGGTGCCGTGGGCGCAGACCCGCGCCATCCTCGACGTCCTGGTCTCGGCACGCGAGAGCGCCTGACGGCGCCTGACAGCGTCCGGCGATCCCGGGAACCGCCTGAGTCCCACCTGCGGGCTGCCTGCCGAATCCGTGTGTGGCGCCGCGGGGTACGACCGCCGGTGCCCGCCCGGCGGTCGTACCCGTTGACAGCCCGAGTCTCGCGCAGTTACGGTCTGGACCGTAACTGACGTACTCAGAGGAGACCGCGTGCGCACGACAGCGGAACTCGAGGAGCGGCTGGCGCGACCCGGCGCCGGGCTCGTCGACGATCTCGGCAGGCTCGACGGCGACATCATGATCATCGGTGCCGGTGGCAAGCTGGGGCCGAGCCTGGTGCGGCTGGCGCTCAACGCCACGGCGAGCGGGGGACACGACCGGCGCATCATCGCCGTGTCCCGCTTCACCGAGGCCGGCCTCGCCGACGCGCTGCGGGACGAGGGTGCCACCGTGGTGAGCGCCGACGTGGCCGACGCGCGGGCGCTGGCCGCCCTGCCCGACGCGCCGAACGTGGTGTTCCTCGTCGGCGCCAAGTTCGGCACCGCGGGCCGCGAGCACGCCACCTGGTTCACCAACGCCTACCTGCCGGGCCGGGTCGCCGACCGGTTCCGCGGCAGCAGGATCGCCGCCCTGTCCACCGGCAACGTCTACCCGCTGGTCCCCGTGACCGGCGGCGGCAGCACCGAGGACTCGGCCACCGGCCCCGTCGGCGACTACGCGATGAGCTGCCTCGGCCGGGAGCGGGTGCTGTCGCACTTCGCCGAGACCTACGGCACCCGCCTGGCGCTGATCCGGCTCAACTACGCGGTCGAGCTCAGGTACGGCGTGCTCGTGGACCTCGCCCAGAAGATCCTCGCCGGAGAGCCCGTCGATCTGACGACCGGCCAGGTGAACGTCGTCTGGCAGGGCTACGCCAACGAGGTGACGCTGCGGTCCCTGCTGCTGGCCGACGTCCCGCCGTACGTGCTGAACGTCACCGGACCCGAGCTGATCTCGGTGCGGCAGGCGGCGCTGGCGCTGGGCGCGGCCCTCGGCAGGGAGCCGGTGTTCGCCGGTGAGGAGGCGCCCACGGCGCTGCTGTCGAACGCCGCCCGCTGCCACCGGCTGTTCGGCTACCCGCAGATCACCCCCGCCGAGCTGATCGAGCACACCGCCCGCTGGGTCGCCGAGGGCGGGCCGCTGCTCGGCAAGCCCACCAAGTTCGAGCGCCGCGACGGCCGTTTCTGACCGCGTCCGCAGGCACCAACCGTCACGAAGGGGGATCCCACGTGCTCAGCACGGCTCCAGAGGCACAGACGTCCGTGCGTCACCTGTTCCGGCGCGGTCTCGTCATCCCGGCGCACCCGCTCGCCCTGACCGAGGACCGCAAGCTGGACGAGCGCCGCCAGCGGGCCCTGACCCGCTACTACGTCGACGCGGGCGCGGGCGGCCTGGCGGTGGGCGTGCACACCACCCAGTTCGCCATCCACGGCACCGACCTGCTGGCCCCCGTCCTGGAGCTGGCCGCCCGCACGGCCGGCGAGGCGGGCCGCGAGGTGGTGCTGGTCGCCGGGGCCACCGGCCCGACCGCGCAGGCGGTGGCGGAGGCCGAGCTGGCCAGGTCGCTCGGCTACCACATGGTGCTGCTCAGCCCCTACCGCGAGCTGGACGAGGACGGCCTGATCGAGCGGGCCAGGGCCGTCGGCGAGGTGCTGCCGGTGATCGGCTTCTACCTGCAGCCGGCGGTCGGCGGGCGTACCCTGTCGCGCGACTTCTGGACCCGGCTGGCGGCCGTCGAATCGGTGGTGGGCATCAAGGTCGCGCCGTTCGACCGCTACCGGACGCTGGACGTCCTGCACGGCGTGGTGCGGGCCGGCCGGGCCGACGACGTCGCGCTCTACACCGGCAACGACGACCACATCCTGGCCGACCTCATCACCACGCACCGCGTGGTGGTGGACGGGCGGGAGGTGGACGTCGAGTTCGTCGGCGGCCTGCTCGGCCAGTGGGCGGTCTGGGTGCGGCGGGCCGTGGAGCTGCTGGAGGAGGCCAAGCTCGCCCGGGCCGGCGACGACGCGGCGGTGCGGCGGCTGCTCACCCTGGACGGCCACCTGACCGACGCGAACGCGGCCATCTTCGACACCGCCAACGGCTTCCACGGCTGCATCCCGGGCATCCACGAGGTGCTGCGCCGGCAGGGACTGCTGGCCGGCCGCTGGTGCCTGGACCCCGCCGAGGAGCTCTCACCCGGGCAGCTCGCGGAGCTCGACCGCGTCTGGGCCGCCTATCCGTGGCTGCGCGACGACGACTTCGTCGCCGACGGCCTGGACCGCTGGCTGTCCTGACATGCCGTCGCGGACGCTCGGCCGGTTCGGTGGGTCACAGGGTGAGGCGGTAGAGGGTCAGGGGCCGGCCGCTGGAGCCGCTGGTGAGGTTGCCGGTGCGTTCGGCCAGCCCGGCCAGCTCCAGCCGGTGCAGCATGCGGCGGGCGGTGCGCTGCTGCACCGCGAGACGGTCGGCGATCTCGCGGGTGGTCAGCGGCGTGTCGCCGGCGGCGGCCCGGGCTTCCAGGAGCTTCTCCAGCGTGGGCACCGACAGGCCCACCCGGCGGGCGATGACCGACAGGTTGTGCTCGGCCGGTGGGGCGGCGGGCGCCGACTCCAGCACGATGTCCGTGTCGGCCCGCAGCGACAGCACGGCGGCCACCTCGCCGATGCGGCGGGCCCTGGCCAGCGCGCGGCGGGCCAGGCTCTCGGCCTCGGCGGCGCTGCGCCCCAGCCCGAAGCCGATGCGGACCACCTCGTTCTGGCCGGCCAGCCGCGCCAGCATGGGCAGGCAGGTGAAGCCGCCGGAGGCGTCGTGCAGCGGGCCCCGGGTGGTCACCAGCAGGTGGGTGCCGCCGCGGAAGGCCGCGATCGTGCCGCCCAGCGCGGTGGCCTCGCGCAGCAGGCCCTCCTCGTTGGCCACCTCGATCAGGCCGAGCGCGATCTGCGCGTCCTCCTGGGCCTGGCCCTCGGCCGTCAGCAGCAGTTGGCGCAGCGCCACCCGTACCGAATGGACCGAGGGGACCAGCCGCAGCACGTCCATCTCCCCCCGCAGCGCCTCGTGGACGCTGCTGAGGCAGGTGATCACCGGGTGGCCGGGGCCGCGGCGGTGGAAGGCGACGGCCTTCGCGGAGGTCATCTCCGGCCGGTAGGGGAGCGTGCGCAGCGAGCCGGTCGGCAGGCCCGCCTCGGCGAACGTCGCCGTCACGTCGGCCGCCGACAGCGTGTCGATGGACAGCCGCGTGACATCCCGGCCCTGGTGCTGGAGTCGCACCAGAGCGCTGAGGAGGGTCGCGCCGGTGTAGTCGACGAACGCGGCGGGACGGGTCAGCACGTCGGCGTCACGGGCCAGCATGTACGGGACGATGCCGGTGAACAACCACCCCTCGACGGACGGGGCGTGCGCCTCGACGATCGCGGGCGCCTGCGACTCGTGGTCGTAGTCGAGCCGCAGCGCGGTGACGCCGGGCTGGTCCTCGCACGTGGCCGCGACGTCGTCGACCAGATCGTGCGGGCCGACGACCCCGATGACGATTCCCACCCGCGTCTCCCTTTCGGCTCATTTCGGTCAAGACCGCAATCATATCGTTGTGAGGTGTCCCAGGTGAAGTTCCCGTCCATGGCAGAGGCCGCGGGCCGCACGCTCGGCGACGAGGAGGTCGCCGCGGCCGAGCGGGTGATCCGTTCGGGCATGCTCAACTCCGTCTGGGGCACCGAGGCCAGGCTGCTGGAGGAGGAGATCGCGCGGATGTACGGCCTGCGCCATGCGATCTCGTGCAGCTCCGGCACCGCGGCCCTTCATCTGTCGGTCGTGGCCGCTGCGCCGGACCCCGGAGACGAGATCATCACGACGCCGATCACGGACTTCGGGACTGTGGCCCCCATCTTGGCGCAGAACGCGGTCCCTGTCTTCGCCGACGTGGATCCCTCGGACGGCAATCTCGACCCCGCCGCCGTCGCCTCGCTCATCGGGCCGCGCACCCGGGCGATCATGGCGGTGCACCTGTTCGGCGCGCCGGCCCGGGTCGACGAGCTGCGCGCGCTCGCGGACGAGCACGGGCTGGCGCTGATCGAGGACTGCGCGCAGGCCTGGCTCACCGAACTGCCCGCCCCGCCCGGAGCCCTGCCCGGAGCCCCGCCCGGCGCCGAGGGTCCGCCCCGCCTGGCCGGGACCGTGGGGGACGTCGGGTGCCTGAGCCTGCAGCAGTGGAAGCACATCACCTGTGGCGACGGCGGGCTGGTCATCACCGGCGACGACGAGCTGGCCAGGCGGATGCGGCTGTTCGCCGACAAGGGCTGGGACCGCGCGGCCGGGCGTTCGCACGCCACCTTCGGCCTCAACTACCGCATGACCGAGTTGCAGGCGGCGGTCGCGCGGGCCCAGCTCGCCAAGCTGCCCGGCGTGGTGCGCGCCCGGCGGCGCACCGCGGCCCTGCTGCTGGACGCGCTGGCGGGCACGCCGGGGGTGAGTCTGCCGCGGCCCGGCGGCCACGCCTGGTGGCTGTTCCCGCTCGTGCTGCCCGGCGGGGGCGCCCCGGAGCTGGCCGCGGGCCTGACGGCCGCCGGGATTCCGGCCCGGGCCGGGTATCTGGCCGAGCCCCTGAACCACGCGCCCGTCTGGGCCGCGCCCGTCTACGGGAGCTCTCACTACCCTCTGGAGGGCTACACGCCGGCGGCCTGTCCCGAGGCCGAGCGGCTGGTGGCGGAGACGCTGGTCGTCATCGACTGGAACGAGCGCTACACCGGCGAGCACGTGGAGGCCGTGGCCCGGGAGATCACCCGGCTGCTGCCCCGTCCGTAGTCACGTTCAGATCTCAGGCGTTGACCCGACCGAGCGCCCTTACTAGATTTCGGTCAGGACCGGTATTAGTCGAAAGGAAGCCGCCATGAGGAAGACAGCGGCAGTCGGCATCGCCGTCGCCCTGGGCGTCGCGGCCGCCGGATGCGGATCCAGCGGCTCGGACAAGAGCACCGTCACCCTCTGGATGTACCCGGTGATCGGGGACCAGGCCAAGAGCCAGGCGTTCTGGGGCAAGGTCGAGAAGGACTTCGAGGCCAAGAATCCCACGATCGACATCAAGATCGACCAGCAGCCCTGGGAGGGCCGTCAGGAGAAGGTGACCACGGCGCTGATCTCCAGGAAGGGCTTCGACCTGGTCGTGCTCGGTCCCGACCAGATCCCCCAGTACGCCCAGCAGGGCACCGTCGAGCCGGTCGACGACGTGGTCGCCCCGGCCAAGTCCGCCTACCTGCCCAGCTCGCTGAGCGCCCTCACCGTGGACGGCAAGCTCTACGGAGTGCCGATCTACCAGACGATCACCGCGCCCATCTACAACAAGAAGCTGTTCGCCGAGGCGGGCCTGGACAAGGCGCCCGAGACGCTGGCCGAGCTGAAGGAGGCCGCGCCCAAGCTGGCCGCCAAGAAGGTCGCGGTGCTCGACTACCCGGGCAAGCCCGAGGTCAGCCTCAACCAGAGCTTCTACCCGCTGCTGTGGGCCAACGGCGGCACCGTCTTCGCCCCCGACGGCAAGCGCGTCGCCTTCAACGGCCCCCAGGGCGTCGAGAGCCTGCAGTTGCTGCTCGACCTGAAGGCGGCCGGCGGCCTGCCGGCCAACACCGCGAGCAAGGGCAACGACATCGAGGGCGGCGCGCTGGCGGCCGGCAAGACCGCGATGTACCACGCCGCCACCGCGGGGCAGGCGACCCAGCTCGGCACCGCCATCGGCGCCGAGAACGTCGGCGTCGGGCTGCCGCTGGAAGGCACGAAGCGGGTGGCGTTCGGCATCCCGGGCGGGCTCGTGCTCGCCAAGCACTCCCCGAACAAGGACGCGGCCAAGAAGTTCGCCGCCCACCTCGCCTCGCCCGAGGTGACGGGGGCGCTCGCCAAGGAGTCGGGCTTCTTCCCCGCGCGCACCGACGTGACCGTGCCCGACCAGTCGGCCGAGGCCAAGGAGTTCGCCCAGTCGCTGCAGTACGCCTTCCCCGGAGACACCCACCCGAAGGCCCGCCAGGTCATGAGCATCCTCGCGCCGCACATCCAGGCGGCGCTGCTCGGCAAGGAGGACGCCAAGACCGCCCTGGACGCCGCCGCCAAGGAGGCCGACACGCTGCTGAGCAGCGGCGGCTGACGGGCTGAAGTGAACCCCGTGCGAGTGCAACACCGAAGGGGGCGCCGTGCGTCATCGGTTGCGTGACCCGGTCACCGGGCTGCTGTTCGTGCTGCCCGTGCTCGTGCTCTTCCTGATCTTCAGGATCTTCCCCACGCTGGGCGCCGCGGGCATGAGCCTGACCAACTGGAACATCGGGGGAGAGTGGAGCTTCGTCGGCGCCGGCAACTACGCCCGGCTGCTCGACGACGTGAACTTCTGGACCAGCCTGCGGGTCACGCTGGTGTACGCGGCGGTCTACGTGCCCCTCACGGTGCTCGTGGCGCTCGGCACGGCGCTGCTGCTCAACCAGGTGGTCTTCCTGCGCGGGCTGTTCCGCGGCATGCTCTTCCTGCCGTACGTGACCAGTTTCGTGCTCGCGGGCATCATCTGGCGCTGGATCTACGAGTTCGACGGCCTGCTCAACGGCCTGCTGGCCAAGGCCGACCTGGGCCCGGTGGCGTTCCTGGAGGAGTCGGCGCTCGTGCTGCCCGCGCTGGCCGTGGTGTCGGTGTGGAAGGGGTTCGGCTACTCGATGCTGATCCTGCTGGCCGGGCTGAAGTCCATCCCGGCCTCCTACCTGGAGGCGGCCATGGTCGACGGGGCGAGCGCCTGGCAGCGGTTCCGCCGGATCACCCTGCCGCTGCTCAAGCCGACCCTCTTCTTCGTGCTGGTGATCGAGACGATCAGCGCCTTCCAGACGTTCGACACCATCTACGTGATGACCGGCGGCGGGCCGGCGCGAGCCACGTACACGCTCATCTACGGCATCTACGAGCACGGCTTCCGATCGTCCGAGTTCGGTTACGCCGCCACGTGGGGGATGGTGCTCTTCGCCATCGTGCTGGTCGTGTCGCTGGTCCAGCGCCGCTTTCTCGACCGGGGGAACACTTGACTTCCAGCCCTCCCTCAAGGGGGAGGGTTCCGACCGTCGCCGGTCAGGCTTCCTGCTTCACCGCCGGTCGCCCCGTCCGAGAGGTCTCTCGTTGAGGTCTTACACCAGCTCCACAGGCGTTTCGCCTCTCCGCCAGCCCGGCGGCGAGGATGTTACGGGCCGCGTTCACGTCCCGGTCGTGGACCGCCCCGCAGGCACAACTCCACCGCCGGACGTTCAGCGGCATCGCATCCTGTTGAGCCCCGCACACAGAGCAGAGCTTGGAAGAGGGGAACCATCGGTCCACGACCAGCAGCTCCCGCCCGTACCACGCCGTCTTGTACTCCAGCATCGAGCGGAGCTCGCGCCAGCTCGCATCACTGATGGCGCGGGCGAGACGGCGGTTGCCGACCAGGTTGCGGACGGTCAGGTCCTCGATCACGACCGTTTGGTTCTCACGGACGAGCCGAGTCGAGAGCTTGTGCAGGAAGTCACGGCGCCGGTCGGTGATCCGCGCGTACACCTTCGCGACCTTGAGCCGGGCCTTGACCCGGTTCGCCGACCCCTTGGCCTTCCTGGCCAGGTTGCGCTGCGCGCGAGCCAGCGCGCGCCGCTCGGCCCGTTCATGCCGAGGGTTGGTGACCTGCTCCCCGGTGGACAGTGTCACCAGGGCAGTGATCCCGGCATCCACCCCGACCATGTTCTCGCTGGGGTCGAGCGGCCGGATCTCCTCCTCCAGCAGGATGGAGACGAACCACCGCCCGGCCGGATCGCGGGACACCGTGACCGTGGACGGCCGCGCGCCCTCGGGAAGCGGACGCGACCAGCGGATGTCGAGCGGGCCGTCCATCTTCGCCAGCCACAGCCGGCCCTCACGCCACCGAAACGCGCTGCGGGTGTACTCCGCCGACGCCCGGGACTTCTTGCGGGACTTGAACGCCGGGTACCCGGCCCGCCTGGCGAAGAAGTTGGCGAATGCCGCTTGCAGGTGCCGCAACGCTTGCTGCAACGGGACCGACGACACCTCCTTCAGGAACGCCGGTTCCTCGGTGCGCTTCCACCGGGTGAGCATCGCCGACGTCTCCCCGTAGGGGACGGGGCGGCCCTCGGCGGCGTGGGCGCGGGTCCGTTCCGCCAGGGCCATGTTGTAAACCAGACGTACGCACCCGAACGTTCGGGCAAGCTCGGCGGCCTGCCCGCAGGTCGGGTAGAAGCGGTACTTGTAGGCCCGCTTGACCGTCCGCGCCATGTCCCACATCGTACGACGCGATCAGCAGAACATCGCACACGTGTTCGTATTGTGTGCCCTGCGGCGAAACGCCTGCCATTGCCCCGCTCTGCGGGGAATCCGATTCCTTCCCTGCCTCAAGGCTGCGGTTTCCTCGGAGGTTTCTGATGACGCTGACCGCATCGAGGCCGCTGTCGCGCGCCGCTGGCACCGTGCGCGCGGGCCGTCCACCGGCCAGGTGGCCGCTCGTCGCGCTGCTGGGCGTGCTGTCGGTGCTGACCGTCAGCCCGTTCGTGGCCATGGTGGTCGTCGCCCTGTCGCCTGCGGGGCGGCCGACCGTGCCGGGGCGGTGGCCGGAGTCGCTCACCCTGGACAACCTCACGCGGGTGCTGTCCTCCAGCGGGTTCGTCTCGTGGACGGTCAACTCGCTGGTCTACTCCGTGGTGTCCGTGGTGGTCATCCTGCTCACCGCCTCCATGGCCGGGTACGCGTTCGCCAAGAAGCGGTTCCCGGGCCGGGACGCGATGTTCTGGACGTTCCTGGCGACCATGATGGTGCCGTTCCAGGCGACGCTCATCCCGACGTTCGTCCTGGTGAACGAGCTGGGCGGGGTGGACACGTTCTGGGGGCTGATCGTGCCGACCCTGGCCAACACCCAGGCCGTCTTCCTGATGCGCCAGTTCATCCTGGGGCTGCCGGACGAGCTGTTCGACGCCGCCAAGGTGGACGGCGCCTCCGAGCTGCGGGTCTACTGGACGATCGTGGTGCCGCTGACCCGGCCCATCCTGGCCACGCTCGGGGTGTTCGTGTTCCTGTGGCACTGGAACGACTTCCTGTGGCCGCTGATCGTGGGGCAGAGCGACACGACCCGGACCCTCACCGTGGGGCTGACCACGCTGCGGACGGAGGAGATGCAGCTGTCGGTGCTGATGGCGTCGGCGACCATCTCGGTCGTGCCGTGCCTGGTGGTGTTCTTCCTGCTCCAGCGCTACCTGGTCAACAGCATCGCGATGACCGGCCTCAAGTAGCGGGCCGGGCTCGCCTAAGCTCTCTGGATGCACATCTCGGCACAGACCCTCCGGGACCGCCTGCGCGGCTCCCTGATCGCCGCCGCGGCCACCCCCATGACGGCGGACGGCGAGGTGGACCTCGACCTCGTCGCACGCTACCTGGCCGGACTGGTCGCCGACGGGGCGGGCGCCCTGGCGGTGCTGGCCCACACGGGCCGGGGGCCGTTCCTGGCGCCGGAGATCCGGGCGGGAGTGATCGAGCGGGCCGTGGCGCTCGGCGTCCCCGTGCTCGTCGGCGTCGGCGGCCACCCCACCCCCCCGAACCGCGCCCACCCGGCCACCGGGCACGAGGCCACTGGGCACGCGGCCGCTGGACACGCGGCCGCTGGGCACGAGGTCACTGGGCACGCGGCCGCTGGACACGCGGCCGCTGGACACGAGGTCACTGGGCACGCGGCCACTGAGCACGCGGCCACCGGGCACGCGGTCACCGAGCCGATGGCCACGGAGCCGATGGTCACCGAGCCGGAGGCGGAGCGCACGGTCGCGGAGGCGCGCGTGGCGGCCGGGCTGGGCGCGGCGGGCGTCCTGGTGTTCCCCTCGGCTGGCGACAGGGCGGCGCTGCACGACGCCGTGTGGCGGGCGTCCGGACTGCCGATGATCGCCTTCGACCTCTACACCCGGCCGTGCCCGCCCGCCGTGCTCGGCGCGCTCCTCGCCCACCCCGGTGTGGCCGGGCTGAAGACGGCCCTGCTCTCCGACGCGATGGGCTGCCAGCAGGCCATCGCGCTCGCCAGGCGGGCCGGACGCCTGGCCATCACCGGGGAGGACCGCATGTTCGGCCCGTCCCTGCTGTGGGGCGCCGAGGCCGCGCTGGTGGGCATCGCCGCCGCCGGCGTGGAGATCACCGCCGCCGTGCTCGACGCCTTCAGGGGCAGCGACCTGCGCGCGTTCGAGGAGGCGTCCGCCCGCCTCGACCGGCTCGCGCAGGCCACCTTCACCGACCCCATGGAGGGCTACGTCCAGCGCATGCTGTGGCTGGCGGCGGCCGAGGGCCGGATCCCCGGCGCGTACGCCCACGACCCGTACGGCCCGCCGCTGCCCGAGGAGGAGCGCGCCGCGGTGGTCCGGCACGCGGGACGGGCCCGGCCCGAGAGCTCGGATCAGGGGGACGCGAAGCTCGCGACGTAGGAGGCGGCCACCAGGTCGAGGCCGAGCGCGGGACTCGGCCACGACACCCGCCACGGGTCAGGGGCGTCCGGTGATGGCGATGCGGACCAGGTTGCGCCGGCGCAGGCCGTAGAGGGCGCGGCGGGAGGGGTCCAGCGCCAGCTTGGGCTCGCCGCCGAACCACTGGCCGGCCAGCCCCTCCACGATGGCCTCGGCCGTGAACGACCCCAAGTCGATCTTGTACACCTTGTCGCCGTCCGTGCAGTAGGCCACCCGCCCGGTGACGAACAGCTCGCCGCCCTTCGCGCCGACCTTGAGCGTCCCGGTCACCTTCCTGGCGCCCAGGTCGAACGCGAACACCTCGCCGGTGTTCGCCATGCCGTACAGCGTGGTCATGGCCGGGCCGAGCGCGAGGGAGGCGATGTAGCGCGCGCCGGGCACCGGTTCGAGCTGCCACAGCAGCCGGCGCTCCGCCAGGTCCCAGGCCGCCAGGCGGGCCGTGGTCGTGACCGGCGGCAGGCCCAGCCCCTCCTGGACGAGGGTGCCGAGGTAGGCCGTGCCGCGCCGGGTGACGACGGAGTAGACCGTCTGCCGCTCGACGGCGGGCCGGTACGTCTCCAGCTTCCCGGTGCGAGGGGAGTAGAGCGACAGGGCGCCGTTGATGTGGCCGGGCTCCGGCTGCGTGGGCATCACGATCAGTCCGGTGCGCGCGTCGTAGGCGAGGTCGCGCGGCCGGTCCTGCTGGTTGCCGGCCCGGGCGAGCAGCTTCGCCTCGGCCTGGCCGGGGCGGTGCGCGTACAGGGCGGCCTGCGTGTAGACGCCGATGTAGGTGGTCTCGCGCACGGTGAGCATGGTCTTCGGCTCGCCGGGGATGGCGAGCCGGGTCACCTTGCCGGTCGCCAGGTCGTGGACGTCGGCGCCGCTCTTGCCGCCGACGTAGACGCGCTCGCCGTCGGAGTGGACGGACATGGGCTCCTCGGGGGCGGCGCGGAAGCCGCGCTGGACCAGGTTGCGGTAGTCGATCGTGCCCGTCGCCGGGTCGTAGACGAAGACCGCGCTGTCCTGCACGCCGTAGACGCGCCCCTGGTAGGCGAGGAGGCGGTGGGTGGCGGCCTCGAAGTACGGCACGCCGAGCACCTCGAGCCGGTCCTCGGCGATCGAGTAGCGGTAGAGCGTGCCGGTGGGGCGGCCGGCGAAGTACACGTACCCGTCGTGGACGAGCACCGAGACGATGTACTTCTCGCCCGGCGCGGTGGCCTTGACGACCTTGTAGCGGGTGGGGTCGGCCTTCTCCAGGACGACGACCTCGGCCAGCGAGTTCATGCCGCCCGCGATGTGGGTGGCGGAGACGCTCATGCTCGACACCCAGTCGCGGTCGGCCAGCTCGGCCGGGAGCAGTTCCGTGCGCGCGCCGGTGACGCGGTCGATCGCGACCAGATGCGCGTTCGCGCCGACGCCCGCGTAGACGTGCGTGTCGTCGGCCTGGATGCTGCGCACGTACGACTCGCCGGGGCTGGCCTCGCCGAGGTCCCGGCTGGCGCCGGTGGCCGGGTCGTACTCGCGGACCCGGCCGGGCTCGGAGGTGCCCAGGTAGACCTTGCCATCGGGGGAGGAGGCCATGGTCCAGATGAAGTGGTCGGGGTATCCGGCCACCTTCGTCACCGTGCCGGACACGGTGTCGATCTTGTAGAGGTCGGAGCGGGCGTGCGTGCCCGCGTAGACGTCGGTGCCCACCCGGCACATCGCCCAGACGCCGATGCCCGTCGGGATGTCGAAATGGGCCGTGACCGAATCCTTGGTCAGGTCGTAGGCGCCCACGACGTTGGGCGACAGGCCACGCGATCCGGCGTAGAGGACGTCGCCCACGATCTCGGCGTTGCCGAGCGGGCTGGCGACGCTGGCGGGGCCCAGGTCGGTGATGGTTCCCTCGGGCTGCGAGCCGTGGGCGGCCGCGGCCTGCGCGGTGGTTCCGGAGAGGGTGGCGGGCAGGGTGGCGGCCACCGTGGTGGTGGCCGCCGCCTGCAGGAAACGACGGCGGGGGATCATGTGCGGCTCCCTGATGAAGTTTGCCGCACGCTATAACGGGCTGGTCCGTAATGTCTAGATCCCGAACAGTCCGGCGGCGTTGCGCCACGCGACCCGCTCGGCCGCCTCGGCGGACAGTCCCGCCGCCGCCACCGCGCCGAAGGCCGAGGACGGGTCGATGAGCGTGGCGTCCGTGCCGAACAGCAGCCGGTGCCCGTCCACGGCCGCCGCCACCTCGGCGATGCGCCCGGCGGGGGCGTGCGACCAGCAGGGTTCGAGGTAGAGCCGGTCGCACCCGGCTGCGGCCTCGATGGCATGCCGGAACCCGTCGGCGCCCATGTGCCCCGCGATCACCCGCAGCCCCGGCGTGTCCAGGCAGACCTGGGCCAGATCCAGCACGGAGGCGCCCCAGGTGTGCACGAGCGCGGGGCAGCCGGCCTCGGCGACGAGCGCCAGGGCCTCCCGGAGCTGCGGCGAGGTGACGGGCGAGCCCGTGTAGTCGGTGTGGATCTTCACGCCGACGAACCTGCCGGTGGGAAGGTAGGCGTCCAGGTCCCGGGCCGCCTCGCGCAGCCGGCGCGGGTTGACCGTGACGTAGCCGAGCAGGCGGTCCTGCCCCTCCAGCAGCCGGGCGAGGGCGCGGTTGCCGGCAGGCGCGTCGTAGATGACCGCCTCGGTGGCCGAGACGATGGCCAGGTCGATGCCGTAGCGGTCCATGGTGGCCAGGTTGGCCTCGGCCACGTCCATGGTGAAGAACCAGGGGCCCCAGTGGGCGTGCACGTCGATGATCACGAGAGCAGCCTCCCGGCGTTGCCGCCGGCCACCGCGGCGACCTCGTCGGGCTTCAGCCCGCCGGTGGCCAGGCGCAGCAGGGGGACGAGCGGCTCGAAGTGCGGGGCGCGCGAGCCGTACAGCAGGCGGTCCGCGCCCACCTCCGCCGCCGCGGCCTCCAGCGCGTCGGGGGAGTTGAGCAGCCGGGTGGAGGTGTGGAACCCCGGCTCGTCGGCGGCCACCACCAGGAAGTCGCCCAGATGGTAGAAGTGCGTGTCGAGGAAGACCACCCGGGCGCCGATCCCCGCGAACGGCCGCCAGAACCTGCGCACGTCGCCGCCGGTGAGCACGGTCAGGTCCAGATCCGTCGCGCGGCGCGCGACGTGCCGGACGGACGGGAAGCCGGCCTCCACGCCCTGCTCCTCGGGGAAGAGCCGGACCGCCCGGACGCCCGCCGCCGCCAGCCGCTCCAACTCGCGCGCCGCCCGGATCGGGTCGCGCAGGTCCACCGCCCCCACCGGGACGAACGTGGACCCCTCCGCCCGGAGCGCGCGCAGCGCCAGCGCCTCGTCGTTGCCGGACCGGACGTCGAACAGGGCGGCGCGCAGGCTCGCCGCCGCGCCCGCCCGGATCCGGTGCCGGGCCAGCGTGCGCAGCACCTCGTCCGGAAGGCCGGGCGGTCCGTCGCGATCCGGATAGGCGCCCACGAGCACGTCCACGTCGAGCGTCACCTCCAGGCCCCCGATCAGCCTCCACGCGTCGAACGCCGTGCCGGTCCCATCCTTGGTCGTCATGCGCGCCATCATGCCATTGACGTACCGCGCTCATAAAGTTACGGTCTGGACCTAAATCGAACAGGTATGAACGCGAGGTGCTCGGCATGCTCCGACGTCTCCTGGCCGCCGTGGCCGGGCTTTTACCCGCTCTCCTCACCGCTCCGGCGGCCCAGGCCGCCGTCACCTGCGCCGAGCCGGCCGTGCGCACGTTCGGCCCGGCCTCGGTCACCGGCGCCATCGTCGGCGCCGCCGTCCACGACGGGCGCGCCTACGTCGTGACCCGTGGGCCGAAGCCGCCGGTGCTCGCCGAGTTGGACCTGAGTACCCGGAAGGTGATCAGGAGCGTCACCCTCCCCGACGGCCCGGCCACGGGCGAGCCCGAGGGCGGCTGGGCCACCGTCGTCTCCGGCGGCAAGGTGTACGTCGGCACCTACCCGGTGCCCGACCTCTACAGCTTCGACATCGCCACCGGTGAGGTGCGGCACCTGCACTCCTTCGGCCGCAACGGCGGCTTCGTGTGGAGCCTGGCCGCCGCCCCCGACGGCACCCTCTACGCGGGGACCTATCCCGGCGGCCGCGTCTTCGAGTACGTGCCCGGCACGGGCGCGGTCCGCGACTTCGGCGTGCTCGCCCAGGGTGAGCGGTACGTGCGCGCGGTCGCCGCCGACGCCGGGCACGTCTACGCGGGCCTGCTGGACAAGGCCAAGCTGGTGCGGATCGACCGGGCGAGCGGCGCCGTCCAGGAGGTGGCGGCCGCCCCCACCGGCGTGGGCGTCGTCACGCTGTACGGCGACCGCGTGCTGGCGGCCGCCGGAGCCGAGCTGATCGACGTGCGCAAGGACGGCTCCGATCCGCGGCGGGTCAAACTGGAGTCGGGCAGCCTCGACGCGCTGACCGTCGCCGCCGACGGCACGGTCTACGCCACCTCCCGCCCGGACGGCGCCGTCCACCGGTACCGGACCGGAGACACCGCGCTCACCAGGGTCGCCGACGCGCCCGCGCCCGGCGACGAGACCCGGCTGATCCACCCGCTCGGCGAGAACGCCCTCGTCGGCTTCGCGGGCAGCGGCGGCGTGTGGTCGCTGGACCCGCGCACCGGCGCGTCGGAGTTCACGGACCTGATCGACGCGGGCCTGCCCGCGGGCACCGAGCGGCCGCAGAGCATGCTGCTCGTCCCCAACCGGGCCGTGTACGTCGGCGGCCACTTCTCGATGGAGGTCCGCGACCTGCGCACCGGTGACAAGCGCCGGTTCAGGCTGCCGGGCGAGCCCAAGGACCTGGTGCGGCGGGGCGACAAGATCTACGCCGCCATGTACCCCAGCGGGCAGATCATCTCCGTCGACCTGCACACCGACGAGGTGCGCGGCGTCGGCTTCCTCGGCCACGGCCAGCAGCGGCCGTGGGACATCGAGTACGACCCGGTGACCGACAAGCTGCTGGTGGCCAGCGCCCCGCTGGGGGCGAACCTCAAGGGCGCCCTGTCCGTGGTGGACCCCCGCACCGGAGCCATCGACGTCTACGTGGACGTCATCCCCGACCAGAGCCTCATGAGCCTGTCGCTCGACGCGAAGCGGGGCGTGGTGTACCTGGGCGGCGACGTGCTCGGCGGCGGCGGTGTCCCGCCGGTGCACGCGACCGCCTCGGTCGCGGCCTTCGACCTGGGGTCCCGCAAGGTGCTCTGGCAGGTGGACCCGGTGCCCGGCCACCGCACGTTCCAGGACGTCAAGGTGCACGACGGCCTGCTGTACGCCGTCTACAAGCGCGACTCCGGCACCTGGATCGCCATGGACCTGGCCACCCGGAAGGTGGTGCGGCAGGGCACGATCGCCGGCTACGGCGAGCTGACCGTGCACCGGGGCAGGGTCTTCACCTCCGTCTTCCGCGGCGGCGGCAACGCCTACGTGCTGGGCGCCGAGGCGAAGCTGCTGGCGACCGGCCTCGGCGACGAGTGGTACACCAACCCCCAGCTCCACTTCGTACCGGGCACCTGGGACGCGTGGGCGCTCGTCGGCCGCGACCTGGCCAAGATCCGGCTGGACCCGGCCTGTCCGCCCTTGACCGTCCCGCCGGCGGCGAACTAGTTTCGGTCTGTGCCGAAATATGTGATCGATGCCCATCGGCTGATCGGACCCGTGCCGTTCGACGATCTGCCCGCCGACCCGCGGGCCGAGATGGACCGGCTGGGCATCGAGCGCGCCTGCGTGACCCACGCGCTCAGCCTCTACTCCGACCCGCAGGCCGGCAACGACGCCCTCCTGCGGCTGGACGACCCCCGGCTCGTGCCGGTGCCCGTGGTGGTGCCGGGCGTGCCGGGGGCCTCCGCCCCCTCGACTCCGGCCGAGGTGCTGGAGTGGGGCGTGCGGCTGGTCAGGCTCTGCCCGGAGCGGCACCGCTTCGACCTCACCGGGCCGGTGGCGCTGCGCTGGCTGGCGGAGCTGGGCCTGCCCGTCGCGATCGACCTGGACGAGACCTCGCCGGCCGCGCTGCGCACGCTCGCCGGGCGGCTGCCCGGCCTGCGGATCCTCGTGCTCAACCCGGGCTACCGCAGGCTGCGCGCGCTCGCCGAGCTGATGGCCGAGGCGCCGGGCGTGTGGGCGGAGATCGGCACCGTCAACACCCAGCGCGGCGTCGAATGGCTCGCCGGGCTGTTCGGCGCCGGGCGGCTCGTGTTCGGCACCGGGGCGCCGGTGGCCGACGACTGCGGCCCGCGCTTCCTGCTCGACCATCTCGACCTGGAGCCGGCCGACGTCGACCTGATCGCCGCCGGCTCCCTGGGGAGGCTGCTGTGACCACCGGCCCCGCCCGTGGCGGCGTGGCGGACGCGCCGCCGGTGCTCGACGCGCACGGCCACCTCGGCACCTGGCCCGACTTCCTCATCCCCGACCCGACCGCCGAGGGCCTGGTGGCCACGATGGACCGGATCGGCGTCACCGCGATGGGCGTCAGCCACCTGCTCGCCGTCGGCCCCGACGCCGAGACGGGCAACCGGCTGGCCAGGGAGGCCGCCGACCGGTTCCCGGGCAGGTTCGGCGTCTGGCAGGTCTACAACCCGCACCACCGCACGCCCCTGACCCGCGACGGGGTGTGGGGGGTCAAGCTGCACCCTGACGTCCACCAGTGCCCGCTCGACGACCCCCGCTACGAGCCCGTCTGGCGGCTCGGCCTGCCGGTGCTCGCCCACGGCCAGACCGACTCGCCGTGGAGCGACCCCGACCGGTTCGCCGCCGTCGCCGCCCGCCACCCGGACGTCCCCCTGCTCATGGGGCACTGCGGGCTCTGGCCGTACGGGTTCGACCGCGCGGCCCGGCTGGCGGCCGGCCACCCGAACCTGTACCTGGAGGTGTGCGGTTCCAGGATGACCGGCCGCTGGATCGCCCGGCTGGTCGCGACGGCCGGCGCCCAGCGGGTGGTGTTCGGCTCCGACGCGTGCTTCCTCGACCTGAGGACCGGCTACGGCCGCGTCGCCCTCGCCCCCCTCTCCGACGCCGACCGGGCGCTCGTCCAGGGCGGCAACCTCGCCCGCGTTCTCGGCCCGCGCGTCCTCGGCCCACGCGTCTCCGGCCGGAGCGTCTCCGGCCCGGACGACTCCGGCCATCCCATCCCCGGCTCCTGCACCCGAAGGGACGTCCCGTGACCCTCGCCCTGCACGGCGGAACCCCCGTTCGCACCGCCCCCTGGCCATCCTGGCCGCCGCCTCTCGACGCCGCGCAGCGCAAGCTGGTCACCGAGGTGCTGGAGAGCGGTCTGTGGGGGGCCACCCAGGGCGGCGGCGTGACCGACGACCTCGCCGCGGCCTTCGCCCGCCGGTCGGCCGTGCCGTACGGGGTGGCCGTCGGCAACGCCACGCTCGGGCTGTTCGCCGCGCTGCGCGGGCTGGGGGTGGGACCGGGCGACGAGGTGATCGTGCCCGCCTACACCTTCGTCGCCTCGGCCACCGCCGTGCTGCTCGCGGGCGCCACCCCCGTGCTCGCCGACGTGGACCCGGCCGACCTGCACCTGTCGCCGGAGGCCGTACGGGCCGCGCTGACCCCGCGGACCGCGGCCCTCATGCCGGTCCACCTGGCGGGCAGCCCCGCCGACATGGACCCGTTGACGGCCCTGGCCGCCGAGCACGGCCTGGCGGTCGTCGAGGACGCCGCCCAGGCGCACGGCGCCGCGTACCGCGACCGGCCCGTCGGCGGCCTCGGCGACGCGGGCGTCTACAGCTTCCAGTCGAGCAAGGCGATGACCGCGGGCGAGGGCGGGCTGATCGTCTGCCGGGAGGCGGCGGCGTACGAGGCGATCTGGTCGGCGTGCAACGTCGGCCGCCGCCTCGGCGGCCAGTGGTACGGCCACCCTTCCGTCGGCTGGAACCTGCGGCTCACCGACGTCCAGGCCGCCCTGCTGCTGCCCTGGCTGGACCGGCTCGACGGGGAGATCGCCCGCCGCGACGCCTTCTGCGCCGCCGTCGAACGCGAGCTCGCGCGTCTGCCGGAGCGGGACTCGGCCCGGCCGGTGACCGTGGTGCCCCCGCCGCCCGGCACCACCCGCGACTCCCGCCACCTGCTCATGCTGCGCGTCGAGGCCCCCGTGGAGCGTGGCTTCCTGCTGGCCGCGATGGCCGCCGAGGGGGTGCCGCTCGACGCCGGATACCCGCCGCTGGGCACGATGGACGCCCTCACCGGTGCCGGAGCCCGCGCCGAGCCGTGCCCGGCCGCCGCCGAGGCCGCCCGGACCGTGGTGTGGGTACGTCAGTCGATGCTCATGGACGACCCCGCCCGCGCCGCGGACATCGCCGAGGCCTTCGCCAAGGTCCTCGCTACCTGATCTACTTTGTAAAGGCCCTGGCCCTGGTCCACTCGGCCCAGCCGGCGCAGGTGGCGGGCCGGCGGCCGTCGACGAGGAGGTCGGCCCGCTCCCGGGTGCCGTCCTCGGCGAACCAGGCGCGCTCCGCCTCGAACCAGAGCCGCCAGCGGTCCACCAGGCCCGGTCCGTCGCGCCCGGTCACCCGCCGCAGGCGCACCGTCTCGGGCGCCTCCACCCAGACGGTGAACGCCGTCAGCCCGGCGGCCGACCTGCGGGCCGTGCCGACGCCCTCGACGATCAGCACCGGCGCGACGGGGACCGGCACGAGCTCCGCGTAGGCGCCGCGTGTCCAGTCGTAGCGGCGGAACGCCCCCGGCCGGCCGCGCCGCAGCGGCCGGAGCACCTGCTCCTCCAGCGCGCCGAACCATGGCCCCGGCCCCTCCTCCCACGGAACCGGGAAGTCGTCGCTGTGCACCACCTGGCAGCTCAGCGCCGCCGCCAGCCGGCCCGCGAACGTGGTCTTGCCCGACCCGGCCGGGCCGTCGACGGCGACGAGACGGACCGGCCCACAGGAGGGCGGGAGCGCCATGAGGTGGTGGGCCAGTGCTTGCACGCACCCAGGCTAGGGGACATGCGGGGGGAGGGGAGAGAATGTCCTTCCTTCGCGATCACAGTCTGGAGGATGACCGTGCCCGGACCTCTCGGTGACATCGTCGTGCTGGACCTGTCCCGGGCCCTCGCCGGCCCTCACGCGGCGCAGATGCTGGGTGATCTCGGGGCGCGGGTGATCAAGGTGGAGCATCCGGACAAGGGGGACGAATCTCGCGGGTGGGGGCCGCCCTTCGTCGGGCCGGATCACGATATATCCACCTATTTTCTGGCGGCCAATCGCAACAAGCAGTCCATCGCTGTCGACCTCAAGTCCTCCGAGGGCAGGCGGCTCGTCGAGCGCCTGGTCCGGCAGAGCGACGTGCTGATCGAGAACTTCCGCACCGGTGTCCTCGACCGGCTCGGCTTCCCCGTCGAGCGCCTGCACGAGCTCAACCCCCGCCTGGTCATCCTGTCGATCACCGGGTTCGGTCACGACGGCCCCGAGGGCGGCCGGCCCGGCTACGACCAGATCGCCCAGGGCGAGGCCGGCCTGATGTCGCTGACCGGCCCCTCCCGCGACGAGCCGTACCGGGTGGGCGCCTCGATCGCCGACCTGCTCGCCGGCATCCACGGCGCGTACGGCGTCGCCGCCGCCCTCTACGAGCGCGAGCGCACGGGCACGGGCCGGGTGGTGCGCACCTCGCTGCTGGCCGCGGTGACCGGCGTGCACTCCTACCACGGCACCGCCTGGACCGTGGCCGGCCACGTGCCCGGGGCCAACGGCAACCACCACGCCTCGATCGCCCCCTACGGGGCGTTCCGCTGCGCCGACGGCATGCTGCAGATCGCCGTGGCCAACGAGGGCCAGTGGCGCAAGGTCGCCGCGCTGCTCGGCCTCGACCCCGGTACCCCGAAGTACGCGACCAACCGCGACCGGTTCGCCCACCGCGACGAGCTGATCGCCGACATGGAGAAGGCGCTGGCCGCCCACGACCGCGCCCACTGGCTGGCGCGGCTGGGCGAGGCCGGAGTGCCGGCGGGGGCGATCCGCTCGCTGGACGAGGTCTACTCCTGGGAGCAGACGCGCTCGCAGGGGCTCGTGGTGGAGGTGGACCATCCGGTGCTGGGCCGGATCGAGCTGCCGGGCCCGCCGCTGCGCTTCGACGGGGCGGCCGTGGTCGAGCACACCGCCCCACCGGCACTGGGCCAGGACGGCGACGCGGTGCTCGCCTGGCTCGAAGAGCGGGAGAGATGATCGGCATTTCATGGCACCGGCCGGTGCGTTCGTGCGTCAACATTGCAGCACCGCTTGACAGTAAGGAGCCCTGGTGAGCCGACCGGACGCGCGCACACTGATCGACACGGTCCTCGACAGGGGGTCGTGGACGTCGTGGGACGCGCCGCCCGCCGACCCGGCGGTGCCCGGTTCCTCCTACGCCGAGGAGCTGGCGGTGGCCCGGGCCAAGTCGGGCTACGACGAGGCGGTCGTCACCGGCGAGGGGCTGCTCGACGGGCGCAGGGTCGCGGTGGTCGCCAGCGAGTTCTCGTTCATGGCCGGGTCGATCGGGGTGGCGGCGGCCGAGCGGATCACCCTGGCGGTCGAACGGGCGGCCCGCGAGCGGCTGCCGCTGCTGGCCGCGCCCGCCTCCGGCGGCACCCGCATGCAGGAGGGCGCGACGGCGTTCGTGCAGATGGTGAAGATCACCGCGGCGGTGCAGGAGCACCGCGCGGCGGGCCTGCCGCACGTGGTGTACCTGCGCCATCCCACGACCGGCGGGGTGCTCGCGTCGTGGGGGTCGCTCGGGCACGTCACGGCCGCCGAGCCGGGGGCGCTCATCGGGTTCCTGGGACCCCGGGTGTTCGAGTCGCTGCACGGTTACCCGTTCCCCGAGGGGGTGCAGGTGGCGGAGAATCTCTACCGGCACGGCCTGATCGACGCGGTCGTGTCGGCCGCCGACGCGCGGGACGTGGCGATCCGGGCCCTGTCGGTGCTGAGCGCCGACACGGCCGGCCTGGTGCGGGGGGCGGCGCCCGAGGAGGACCTGCGGCCGGTCGAGGCGTGGGAGGCGATCACCCGCTCGCGGCGGGACGACCGGCCGGGGGTGCGCAGCCTGCTCAAGCTGGCCGCCACCGATGTCACCCCGCTGAACGGCACCGGCGTGGGCGAGAACGAGCCGGGGCTGCTGCTGGCTCTGGCCAGGTTCGGCGACGCTCCGGCGGTGGTGCTGGGGCAGGACCGGCACCGGCAGCGGTCCAGCTCGCCGCTGGGCCCGGCGGGGCTGCGGGTGGCCCGGCGCGGCATGCGGCTGGCAGCCGAGCTGGGGCTGCCGCTCGTCACGGTGATCGACACGGCGGGCGCGGCGCTGTCCAAGGCGGCCGAGGAGGGCGGGCTGGCGGGCGAGATCGCCCGTTGCCTGGCCGACCTGGTGACGCTGCCGGCGCCGACCGTCTGCCTGCTGCTGGGGGAGGGCGCCGGGGGCGCGGCGCTGGCGCTGCTGCCGGCCGACCGGGTGCTGTGCGCCCAGCACGCCTGGCTGTCGCCGCTGCCGCCGGAGGGCGCCTCGGCGATCCTCTACCGGTCCACCGACTTCGCGCCGGAGATCGCCCAGGCGCAGCGGGTGCGCGCCACCGACCTGAGGCGGTCCGGGGTGGTCGACCGGATCGTGCCGGAGGTGCCCGACGCCGCCTACGAGCACCGGGCGTTCTGCGAGCGGGTCGGGCGGGCGCTGGAGTACGAGATCGTCGGGCTGCTCGCGCAGGACCGCGACACCCGCCTGGCCGCGCGCCGGGCTCGCTTCCGCAACCTCGGCCTCCCGTCCTGAGAGCGTCCCGTCCTGGGAGCGTCCCGTCCTGAGGGCCTCCCGTCCTGGGAGTCTTCGGCCCGAGAGCCTTCGCCCGAGCCGGGGCCCGTCAGGGGACGGGGACGCGTTCGACGCGGATGGAGACGACCTCCTCGCGCGGCACGACGACCTCGTAGGCGCCGTGGTCGACCATCCAGTAGCCGAGTGCCTCGGCCTTCATGCCGCTGTGGCCGAGATAGGCGATGTGCAGGCCGTCCTCGTCCTCGTCGAGCACGACGCACGGCTCGCCGCCGAACGCGCCGACGGTGCGGACCAGCACCAGCGACTCCAGCTCGGCGCGGCGCACCGTGCGCCGCCAGTAGCCGGACGCCTGCTCGAACCCGTCGAGCTCCTCCTCGCTGAACAGCACCACCTGGTCGCCGTCGGGGCCGAGGGCGGCGGGCAGGGTGCGTTCGCCGAAGCGGGCGACGAAGCCGGAGGCCACGGGGGTGAGGTCGGTGCTCATGCGGCCTGCCGCCAGGTGAGCCCGTCGTAGGCGGCGAACGGTCGTTCGCCCGCGTCGGTGACGTGCACGATCTCGGCTCCCGCGGGGATGGGCGTGGGGACGGTGTGGAACTGCGGCACCGCGTGCTGGGCGGAGCTGGTGAACCCGTTGCCGGCGAACGGCGCCACGTCGCTCCAGTCGCCGCCCATGTGCGGCCCGTACGGCACCACGTAGGTGTCGACGTCGCGGGCGTGCCAGCGCATGACGTAGAGCTCCGGCACGTCGGCCGTCAGCTCCGAGCCGTCGAACGACAGGTCGAGCCCGAAGTAGAGGTCGCGGGGTGTGGTCAGACGCTCGCAGTCCTGCACCCGGTAGACGTAACCGGAGATGACCGTGCGTTTGCCCGAGAGATAGGGCACGAGCAGACGCGGCGGGACCACTTTCTGCATCTGCGTTCTGCTCACGGCTCCCACTTTACCGAAGGTCCGGAGAACGCCCGGGCCGTCAGGACGCGGGTGGCTGCGGCCAGGGGGTGGTCCGCCGGTCCGCGGTCCGCCGGCATCCGGCCACGAAGAGCACCCCCATGGCGGGGAGACGTCAAGATCTGTTGACCCCGAGTACGCGATGTTCGAGGCAGGGCAGGGTGGCCCGGGCCGCGGCTGTCGCCTCGGGGTCGAGCTCGACGACCTGCACGCCCGGGGCGGTGCCGAGGTCGGCGCGGACCACGCCGAGGGGGTCGACCAGCATGCTGCGGCCGACGCCGAACCCGTCGGAGGACTCGGCCGGGTTGGGCGCCTGGCCGACGGCGGCGGTCCACATGGTGTTCTCCAGCGCGCGGGCCCGCACCAGGGTGACCCAGTGGTCCTCCTTGAGCGGCCCGGAGCCCCATGCGGCGATCACCGCGAACAGCTCGGCCCCCTGGTCGACCAGGGCCCGGGTCAGCTCGGGGAAGCGGACGTCGTAGCAGGTCACCAGGCCGACGCGCAGCCCGGCCAGCTCCACCACGACGGGCTCGGAGCCGGGCGCGACGAGCTCCGACTCCTTCGCGCCGAACGAGTCGAACAGGTGGATCTTGTGGTACGCCGCCCGCAGCTCGCCGGAGGCGTCGAGGGCCACGGCGGTGTTGTGCACGCGGCCGGGCCGGTCACCGGGCTCGAACACTCCGGCGATCACCGCCGTGCCGTGCTCGCGGGCGGCCTCGGCCACGCCGGACAGGAACGGCCCGTCCAGCGGCTCGGCCAGGTCGGCGATGCGGCGGCCGTAGCGGGTGAGCGTCGCCTCGGGGAAGATCGCCAGGTCGGCGTCCGCGGCCTTGGCGAGCGCCTCGCGGACCCGCTGGAGGTTGGCCGCCGGGTCAGGAGAGACCGCGATCTGGCAGAGGGCGATGGTGGTCACGGCCCGACTCTAGCCGGTTGGGCACCGGCCTGAACCAGGTCAGGCACCGCCAGACCCACTCCAGCGGGCCGTACCGGTATCGGGCCAGCCACCACCGGCCGGCCTCGGCCTGCGCCGCCAGGGTGACGGCCGCGATGGCGAGGGCGGAAAGGCGGGTGGGGTCGGCGTGCAGGAGCGCCCCGGTGAGGGTGATGACGACCGTGCCGGTGACGTAGTTGGTCAGCGCCATCTTGCCGAGCGGCTCCAGCACCGCCGAGATCGGCCGTGACCAGCGGGAGCGCAGCAGGAGCAGCATCCCGGTGGTGAGCGCGGCGGCTCCGGTGAGCGCGGCGAGGCGGTAGAGGAGGCCGGCGTCCGTCATCTCCCAGGCGGCGGTGAGCACCGCGGTGGCCACCGCGCTCACGGCGAAGCCCGGCCACAGCAGCCGCGGGGACGGCCGCATCTGCATCAGGGCCATGCCGATCAGGAACAGGCCGGGAATGATGAGCAGCGCGGAGTTCGCCTGTCCCAGTGCCCAGCCGAGCACCGCCAGCCCCAGGAGCAGGACGGGTGGCCCGCTCGACAGGAACGAGGCGGGCAGCAGCACCAGCAGACCGTAGAAGGCGTAGTCGGTCAGCACCTCGCCCTCGTAGAAGGAGTGCTGCACGATGCCGATCCAGAACAGCCAGAACAGCCGTGGGAGCAGGCGCCACCGGCCCGCCCGGTCCAGGAACAGCACGAAGCTGATCCCGAAGAGCAGCGAGAAGATCGGGTAGAACCGGCCCTGGAACACCGCCTGCATCGTCCAGTCGAGGCTGTTGCGCGCGTCGGCCGGCACTCCGTTCACCGCGTGCTGCCAGGTGTTGACCAGCATGATGCCGCCCACCGCGAAACCGCGGAGGGCGTCCAGTTCGTGAATGCGTGTCTGGGCCACCAGGCGAACCACCCTACGGCGAAACGTCCCCGGCGGGCGGCCGGGTCAACAGGGGACGAGCCTAATAGTCTGGGGCTCGTGAACGATGCACTTGTGGCGCGCATGCGCGTGTTCGGCACCACGATCTTCGCGGAGATGAGCGCGCTGGCCGTCCGCACCGGTGCCATCAATCTCGGCCAGGGCTTCCCCGACACCGACGGGCCGCGGGCGATGCTCGACGAGGCGGTGCGGGCCATCCGGGCGGGCGCCAACCAGTATCCGCCGGGCCCCGGCGTCCCGGAGCTGCGCCAGGCCGTCTCCGAGCACCGCCGGGCCCACTACGGGCTCGACTACGCGCCCGACGGCGAGGTCCTGGTGACGGTGGGCGCCACCGAGGCGATCGCGACCAGTGTGCTGGCGCTGTGCGAGCCGGGTGACGAGGTGATCGCGTTCGAGCCGTACTACGACTCCTACGCCGCCTCGATCGCGCTGGCCCAGGCCAAGCTGGTGGCGGTGACGTTGCGGCCGGTGGCGGGGCGGTTCACGTTCGACCCGGACGAGCTGCGGGCGGCTGTGACGCCGCGGACCCGGGCGATCCTGGTCAACTCGCCGCACAACCCGACGGGCACGGTCTTCACCCGCGAGGAGCTGGGGGTCATCGCGGAGCTGTGCCGCGAGCGCGAGCTGATCGCGATCACCGACGAGGTGTACGAGCACCTGACGTTCGACGGGACGGAGCACGTCCCGCTGGCCACGCTGCCCGGCATGCGCGAGCGCACGGTCGGGATCTCCTCGGCGGGCAAGACGTTCTCCGTCACCGGCTGGAAGACCGGCTGGGTGTGCGCGCCTGCGGAGCTGGTCGGCGCGGTGGCCACGGTCAAGCAGTTCACGACGTTCACCTCGGGCGCGCCCTGGCAGCTCGCCGTCGCCCACGGCCTGCGCCACGAGCTGGGCTGGGTCGCCCGGCTGCGGGCGGAGCTGCAGGACAAGCGTGACCGGCTGATGGAGGGGCTGGCGGCGGCCGGGTTCGACGTCCTGCGGCCGGCCGGCACCTACTTCGTGCAGACCGACATCCGGCCGCTCGGCTTCACCGACGGGCTGGAGCTGACCCGCCGGCTGCCGGAGCTGGCGGGGGTGGTGGCCATCCCGACGCAGGTGTTCTACAGCCACGCCGAGCGGGGCAGCCACTTCGTCAGGTTCGCGTTCTGCAAGAAGGACGAGGTCATCGACGAGGCCGTGGCCCGGCTGAAGCGGCTGTCCGCCTAGCTCATCCGGCCTGCTCCGGCCGCCTGCGGTCGCGGGTGGGGGAGTCGAGCGGGGCGAGGGCGGCTCCCGCCTCCTCGGGGGCGGCGCCCGTGGCCAGCAGCAGGTCCACCACGATGGAGCGAAGCTGCGCCACGATCACGTCGGCCGAGAAACCGAGCCGTTCGGGCCGCTGCCGTGCCGCGACGGCGGTGAGCGCCTGCCGGGCCAGTTCGGGCTCGCGGCCCGCGGCCAGTTCGAGCTGCAGCAGCAGCGCGGCCTCCGACACCTCGCGCAGCGAGTCGGCGAGCGAGGCGGACGGCGGGTCGGCCTCGCCCAGCGCCGCCAGCGTGCGGCGGGCCAGCACCCGCGCGTTGCGCAGCGCGTGGTCCATCGGCTCGGCGGCCCGTTGGTAGAGGGCCAGCCGGCCGCGGCGGTGCCAGTGCAGGGGCGAGATGGTGGCGATCTCCTTGCCGGTGGCCAGCGCCTGCTGGAACTCCTCGATGGCGCCCTGTGTGCCGCGCGCCTCCTCCAGCGCCTCGGCGGCCAGGTCGGCATCGCGCGTCTCGATGGCCTGCGCGGCCCGTTCGAGCACCGTGGAGAGCGCGTCGAGCACCGTGGAGGCGTGCCGGGCGGCGAGGAAGAACGGGCTGGCGGGCAGCAGCGCCACGGCCGCGATGGCGATGACTCCGCCGGTGAGCGCGTCGAGCATCCGGTCGAGCCCGCCGGAGCCGTCGCCGGGCAGCAGCGCGGCGACGAGCACCGCCGACGACCCGGCCTGCCCCACGAACAGCGCGCCGCCGTCCAGGAGCACGGCCGTGGTCATGGCCAGGGCCACGACGAGCGCGATCTGCCACGGGCCGGACCCGATCCAGGCCACCAGCAGGTCGCCGACGCCGACGCCGAGGCTGACGCCGACCACCAGCTCGGCCACCCGGCGCAGCCGCTGCCCGAGACCCACGCCGAGGCCGATCAGCACCGCGATGGGGGCGAAGAACGGGTGCGGGTGACCGAGCAGGTTCACCGCGACGGTCCAGGCGAGGCCCGCGCCCACGGCGGCCTGGGCGATCGACGGCGCGACCACCGCGAACGCCGCCAGCCGCTCCCGTACGTGCTCGCCGAGCCTCGTCCTCACCCCTCCACTCTTACCGATCTAGGTGACATTACGGTCACACCGCGCATCCGGGATCTGCCCGCCGAAAGCGGTGGGGCGGTCCGCTCGCCGGCCGGCCGTACCCCCTCCTGACCTTATTGTCGTGTGCGTGGAGACAAGGAGCCGGGAGGGCACCAGGCGGCGCATCCTCGACACGGCGTGCCGGTTGTTCGCGGAGCACGGCTACGACGAGGTGACGATGCGGATGCTCGGCGCCGAGGCGAACGCGAACATCGCCCTCATCAACCGCTATTTCGGTTCCAAGCGTGAGCTGTTCGCCGAGGTGCTGGCGCAGCAGGGGCGCTTCCCCGGCGTCCTCGACGAGGGTGACGACCTCGCCGTGACGCTGGCCGAGTACGTCGCCGACCGGCTGGCCGCCGAGGAGGACAGCCGCGTCCTGGCCACCCTCGACCGGTCCGCGCCCAGCACCGAGGTGCGCGAACTGGCCAGGGAGCGGGTCAGGAGCGCGATCCTGGAGCCGCTGGCGCGACGGCTGCCGGGGGAGGACGCCGAGCTGCGGGCGTCGATCGCGACGGTGGTGATCCTCGGCAGCGGCCGGTTCCGGCACCTGTTCGGCCCGGGGACGCCGGTCGCGCGGCGAGAGGTCGTCGACCGGCTGACCGCGGTGTTCCGCGCCTGCCTCAGCTGACGTCCGCGCGGGGCGCGCCGGCGCCGGGCCCGTCCGCGGCGGGTGCGTCCGGCCCGGTGCGGGTGCCGGTGCCTGTGACGGTGCCGGTGCCGGTGGCCGCCAGGAAGTCGTCGACCGCGCGCAGGAACGCCTTGCGGTCGCCGACGTGGATGAGGTGGCCGACGCCGATCGTGACCAGCCGGGCGCCGGGGATCAGCTCGGCCAGCCGTTCGGACCGGAACGGGCTCGCCGGCCCGCCCGACAGCACCAGCGCCGGCACGGCCAGCCGCCGCAGCGCCTCGGCCCAGGCCGGGTCCGGCCGGACGAGCTGCCGTTCGGTCTCGTGCACCATCCGCCAGTCGAAGCCGGTCGAGCCGTCCTCCACCACGGGCGGGCGTCCCTCCAGCGGGTACGGCGGCGGCGCGTCCTCCAGCACCAGCCGCTCGACGCGGTCCGGACGGCGGACGGCCAGCACGTAGGCGACCACGCCGCCCAGGGAGTGGCCCACCACCGTGGCCCGCGCGATGCCGAGATGGTCGAGCAGGGCGGCGATGTCCTCGGCCAGCTCCGGCAGCGGGTAGTCGCCCGGATGCGCGCTGGCGCCGTGGCCGCGCAGGTCCGGGACGATCACGTGGTGGCGGGCGGCGAAGTGCTGGGTGATGCCGTTCCAGTCGTTGTGGTCGGCGGTGCGGCCGTGCACCAGCACCATCGGGGGAGCCGCCGGATCCCCCTCCTCGCGAAAGGTGATCCTGATCCCGTTGACGATCGCCGTGCGCATCACGTCCGCACCCTACCCGCCCGCGTCTCACAGGCGGCGGGCGCGTCGTTGGGCAGACATTGCCCATGAAAGCGGACACCGGACGTGAGTAGCGTCGTGGTTCTGCGGCGCTCTTCCCGGGTCTTTGCGCGTCCTTCGCGCGGTGGCCCGCGTGGAGTGGCCGCGTGCCGGGCACGTGGTGGGGTATCCCGCCGGACCTCGCGACATGACGCCGCAGGGGTGGACGTACAGGTGCAGAAAGGGCGAGCGATGCCGGATCCGATTGAAGTGCGCAAGGTGCCGATCGAGAGCGTGACCGACGCCTCCGGACTGGAACGGCTCATCGACGACGGGGTGATCGAGGCGCACCGCGTCCTGGCGGTCGTCGGCAAGACCGAGGGCAACGGCGGCGTGAACGACTACACGCGCATCCTGGCCGACCGGGCCTTCCGCGAGGTGCTGGCCAGGAAGGGCCACCCCGCCCCCGACAGCGTGCCGCTGGTCTGGTCGGGCGGCACCGACGGCGTCCTCAGCCCGCACGCCACCGTCTTCGCGAGCCTGGACCCCGCCACGGCCGAGCCGTCGGACGAGCCGCGCGTGTCCGTCGGCGTCGCGATGAGCGAGGTGATCCTGCCGGAGGACATCGGCCGGCCCGCCATGGTGGAGAAGGTCGCGGCAGGCGTCCGCGAGGCCATGAAGATCGCCGGCATCGACGACCCGCGCGACGTCCACTACGTCCAGACCAAGACCCCGCTGCTCACCCTGGCCACCATCACCGACGCCAAGAGCCGGGGCAAGGACACCGCGATCGAGGAGACGGGCCCCTCGATGGACCTGTCGAACTCCACCACGGCCCTCGGCATCGCCGTCGCCCTGGGCGAGATCGAGATGCCGGGCGCCGACCGGATCCACAAGGACCTGTCCCTCTACTCGTCGGTGGCCTCGTGCTCGTCCGGGGTGGAGCTCGACCGGGCGCAGATCGTGCTCGTCGGCAACGTCCGGGGCATCGGCGGCCGCTACCGGATCGGCCACAGCGTCATGAAGGACGCCCTGGACGCCGACGGCATCTGGGAGGC